>NZ_JACUUE010000027.1 GCF_014859475.1 Rhodoferax sp. | reverse complement strand
CCCAAGCAAGGACTGGTGTGATGGCGATTGATGTTCATATGAACCTCCGGCACGTTGTGGAAAGAATTCTGACACGTTCAGCTGCTCGCTTGAAAGAGGTAAACCCCTCGATTTACCAAAATCTTCGCGCTGTATGCGTCACGATTGAGAATTGTCATTTTTGCGGTAAAGGCTAATCTTATTCTTCAGGCGCTGCTTTGACACAGCGTCATGGTTCAGCGAATTTCAACCTATCCAATGGAGAAAAATCATGAACAACCTGAGTTTGCTTGACACTGCCATGAAAGACCCGTTCGAGACCGTGTTTCGCGGCTTCCTGGCCCCCATGCGCGTGGCCAACGGCGGCGACGAGCTCGACATCCGGCTCGACGTGGTCGAAAAGGATGATGCCTTCAAGGTCCAGGCCGACCTGCCGGGTGTCAAAAAAGAAGACATCAATGTGCGCATCGACGGCAACCGGGTGCAGATCGATGCCGAGGCGCGGCGGGAAAAAGACGTCAAGGAAAAGGGCAAGCTGGTGCGCAGCGAGCGCTACTACGGCACGGTGTCGCGCGTCTTCACGCTGTCGCAGGAGGTGGACGACGCCAAGGCAGTGGCCAAATATGACAACGGGGTGTTGAGCCTTGACCTGCCCAAGAAGGTCGGCACAGCTTCCAAAAAATTGACCATTCAATAAGGCGGCCGCGCCCACCTCAACCATGAATACCCTGACCAAGATGGCCCTGGGTCTGCTCGGGCAACTCAAGCCCGAGCCCGCCCAGGGTGACGCGGCCGACACCATCGTGCTGCCGGCAGCCAACATGAGCGGCGGCATGCCGCTGATGCAAGCGCTGGCGCAGCGCCAGTCGCAGCGCGAATTCGCACCCGAGCCGCTGCCACAGCAAATGCTGTCCAACCTGTTGTGGGCTGCCGCGGGGCTGAACCGCCCGGCGCTGGGTGGGCGCACCGCACCGAGCGCGCTCAACGCGCAGGAGGTGGATGTGTATGTGGCGCTGCCCAACGGCCTGTACCGCTACGCGGCGCTGGGCCATGCGCTGCACTTGGTGCGCGCCACCGATGTGCGCCGCATCACCGGCTATCAGGACTTTGTGGACAACGCCCCGCTGGACCTGATCATGGTGGCCGATTTTTCGCGCATGAAGCTGGTGCCGGTAGCACAGCGCATGGCCTACGCCTACACCTGCGCTGGCGCCATGGCGCAAAACGTGTACCTTTATTGCGCGTCGGAAGACCTGGCCACCGTCATTCGGGCCTGGCTCGATCGCGACGCGCTGGCCAAGGCGATGGGGCTGGGCAGCGAACAACAGGTTTTGCTGTCGCAAACGGTCGGGCGCAAGGCGCCCTACCCGCTGTTGCCGACCGCTGAGGGCAACAGGTAGTCGAGCACGTCGTTGAACGTCACCAGCCGGGCGTAATCTGCTTCGGGGATCGCCACCCCGAAGCGTTCGCTGACGCTGACCAGAAAATTCAGCCAGTCCATCGAGTCAAGATCGACCTGGCTGCGCAGCGGCCGCGCAAAATCGAGCGTGTCGGGCTCCAGTTCCGGCGCAATGGCGCGCAGCAGGGTCATGACAGCGGTGGCAAGTGTTTCACGATCAGTGCTCATAAGGTGATGCTCCAAAAGACATTCGCGGCGAGGGCGCCGCTCGTACAGTGGGACACGAACCACGCTTCGGGGCTTTGTAGGAGCGGCGCCCTCGCCGCGAAGAACGTCTGCGACCGGCGCTTCATGGCACATCACCCGCCAGCGTTTGCGGCTGCTGCAACAGCTCGCGCAACTCGGCCAGAAACAGCGCGCCGCGGTGACCGTCGGAGGCGCGGTGGTCAGCGGCCAGCGTGGCGCACAGCAGCGGCTGCGCGCACAGTTTGCCGTCTTGCACCCAGGGCCGTACCTCGATGCTGCCAAAGCCCACCAGCGCAACCTGCGGCGGATAGATCACACCAAACACCGACTGCACGCTTTGCTCACCCAGGTTGGTGATGGTGAGCGTGGGGTCGGTCATCTCGGAGCTGCGCAGCGAACCACCACGAGCGCGCTTGACCAGGTCGGCGAGCTCGCGCATGAGTTGCGCCAGCGGTTTGCCTGCCACATCGTGCAGCGCCGGCGCCACCAGCCCGCCACCGCGCAGCGAAATCGCCACGCCGGTGTGCACGGCCACGCTGGGCTCGAAGCGGCCGTCGCGGTAAAAGCCGTTGAGCTCGGGCACGCGTTTTAATGCGAGCGCCACCGCCTTGAGCAGCAGCGCGGCGGTGAGGATGCGCTCGGTAATCGGCAGGCCCGCATTGCGCTGCTGCAGCCAGTCGAGCGCCGCTTGCATGGGAATGGTCTCAAGCAGATAGTAGTGCGGAATTTCGCGCTTGGAGCGGCTCATGGCAGCGGCAATCGCCTTGCGCATTTCTTGCTGGCGATCAGCTGCTGCGGCAGACTTGGCTGGCGCATGCGTTTGTTCCGCAATGGCTTGTTTGGCGGCCATGGCCTGTTCCGCGCGCCCTTGTGCTGGCACTGGCGCTTGTTTGGGGTGGACTTGTGTCGGCGCTGGTGCTGCCTGACTCGATAGCGCGGCCGCGTGCGCCGCCTCGATGTCGGCCAGCGTGACCGAACCCTGCGCACCCGTGCCCACCAAGGTGTCGGGGTCGATGCCGAGTTCTTTCGCGCGCCGGCGCGCCAAGGGCGACACCGGTTGGCGACTTGGCGCGCCGCGAGCGCCCGGCATCGGAGCCGATACCGCACACGGACCCTGAACAGACACTTCGTCATTGCGAACGAAGTGAAGCAATCCAGGACTTCCGGATGCATGGACTGCCGCGCTACGCTCGCAGTGACGGCTTGCTGGTTCAAGTTCGGTGTGCGGGACCGTGCCGGATTCGACAGGCTCGCGACGACGGGGCTTTTCATGGAAAGGCTGCTCTGGCGCAAGGCCTGTCGGGGCCACCTCGCCCGCCTCCAGCAGCGTCGCCAGCACCGTGTCCACCGGCACTTTTTCGCCTACTTGCACCCGCAGTTCATGCACCACGCCGTCATGCCAGATTTCAACATCCACCGCCGCCTTGGAGGTGTCCACCACGGCCACCACCTGGCCGCGCCTGACCGCGTCGCCAGGTTTGACGTGCCAAGCCAGCAGCGTGCCTTCGTCCATGTCGGCACCGAGCGAGGGCAGTTTGAATTCGATCATGCCTGCAAGCCCATCAGCGCCTGCACCGCCGCCACAATTTTGTCCACCTGCGGCAGCGCGGCTTCTTCGAGGTGCCGCGGGTACGGAATCGGCACCTCCTCGCTGCAGACGCGTGCCAGCGGCGCATCCAGATCAAAAAAAGCCTGCTCGCAAATGCGCGCCATCACCTCGGCGGCCAGACTGCCGGAGCGCCAGCCTTCATCGACCAGCACCGCGCGGCGGCATTTGCGCACCGACGCCATCACCGTGGCGTCGTCGAGCGGGCGCAGCACCCGCAGGTCAATCACTTCGGCCGCAATGCCTTGCGCCGCCAATTGTTCTGCCGCCTGCAAGGCCTTGGGCAGGCTGCCGCCATGGGTGATCAGGCTCACGTCACTTCCCGTGCGGCGCACCCGCGCGCAGCAAATATCGACATCGCCATAAGAAGAGTGCGTCATTGCGAACGCAGTGACGCAATCCATGTCTGCCGACGGCATGGACTGCCGCGCTGCGCTCGCAGTGACGGGGGATTGCCGTGCTTCGCTCGCGGTGACGGGGTCGGGGTCGATGCCAGCTTGCGATGCCAGACCAGCGCTGGGGAGCTCGCTTTGGTCGGGCAGTTCGCCCTCTGTGTTGTAAAGCCCGGCGTGCTCGAAGATCAGCACCGGGTCGGGGTCGGCCAGCGCGGCCCGGAGCATGCCGCGCGCGTCTTCCACGGTGGCCGGGGCCAACACGCGCAGGCCCGGCACATGGGCGTACCAGCCCTCGAAACTGTTCGAGTGCTGGGCGGCCACCTGGCGCCCGGCGCCGGTGGCCATGCGGATCACCAGCGGCACCGAAAACTGGCCGCCCGACATGTGGTGCAGCATGGCCGCGCTGTTGACGATGGGGTCGAGCGCGAGCAGGCTGAAGTTGACCGTCATGACCTCGACAATCGGGCGCATGCCGCCCAGCGCGGCGCCAATGCCGGCGCCGACAAAGCCGAGCTCCGACAGCGGCGTGTCGCGGATGCGCTCGGGGCCGAACTCTTCGAGCAGGCCTTTGGACACCGCATAGGTGCCGCCGTAGCAGCCCACGTCCTCGCCCATCAGGAACACGCGCGGGTCGGCTTGCAGGGCTTCGCGCAGCGCCTCGCGCAGGGCTTCGCGGTAACTGATGCGCCTGGCCATCACGCGGTTCCTTGCGCGGTATGCACATCGCGCAGCAAGTCTTGCACCGGCTCCCAGTCGGAGCCCTCGGCAAAAGCCAGCGCCGCCTCGACCTCGGCCTGGGCGGCCGCATCGAGCGCCAGGAATTCGTCTTCGCTCAGGCCGCCCTGCGCTTTCAGGCGAGCCGTAAACGTGTGGATCGGGCCGCGCGTTTTCCAGGCATCGACTTCCTCCTTGGCCCGGTACAGCTCGGGGTCGAACATCGAGTGCGCGCGGTAGCGAAAGGTGCGCAGTTCCAGAAACACCGGGCGGCCGTGCTGGCGCACCTGGTCTGCGGCGCGCAGCGCGGTCTCATGCACAGCCACCACGTCCATGCCATCGACGCTCACCGTGGTGGTGCCGTAAGACGCCGCCTTGGCGCACAGGTCGGTCTGCGACTCGGAGCGCCCGAGTGCCGTGCCCATGGCGTACAAATTGTTTTCGCAGCAAAAAAGCACCGGCAACTGCCACAGCGCGGCCAGGTTCATGGCCTCGTGAAAAGCGCCCTCGGCCACCGCGCCCTCGCCAAAGAAGCAGGCACTCAAGGCATTGCGGCCGCTGAGTTTGTCGGCCAGGGCAAGACCGACCGCCAGCGGCAGACCGCCACCGACAATGGCCTGGCCGCCATAAAAGCGGCTGGCGCGGTCGAACAGGTGCATCGAGCCACCGCGCCCGCGCGAACAACCATCCTGCTTGCCAAACATCTCGGCCATGATGGCGTTCATGCTGATGCCGCGCAACAGCGCGTGGCCGTGCTCGCGGTAGGTGGCGACCACGTTGTCGGCAGGCGTGAGGGCGCGCAGCACGCCGGTGGCCACGGCTTCCTCGCCGATGTAGAGGTGCAGGAAGCCGCGAATCTTTTGCTCGCCATAGAGTTGTGCCGCGCGCTCTTCCATGCGCCGGATGCGCAACATGTCGGCCAGCATGGCATGCGCCAACGGCTTGTCCCATGGCACCGGGCCACTGGGGGGCTTTGGCACTTTCATCTTGCTCATGCGCCGGACTCCAATGTTGACGTGTCGCCCTCGGGCAGGCCGAGTTCGCGCGCCTTGAGCAGGCGGCGCATGATCTTGCCGCTGCGGGTGCGCGGCAGCACCGGCAAAAAGGCAATCTCCTTGGGCGCCACGGCCGCGCCCAAGCGTCGGCGCGCATGGGCCGAGATGTCAAGGCGCAGCGGCTCACCCGGCTCAAAGCCGTTCCTTAGCGAGACAAAGGCCTTCACCACCTCGCCGACCATCGGGTCGGGCTTGCCGATGACACCGGCCTCGGCTACCGCCGGGTGTTCCATCAGCACGCTTTCGACCTCGAACGGGCCGATCAGGTGACCGGCGGATTTGATGACGTCGTCGGCGCGGCCGACAAACCAGAAATAGCCGTCGGCATCGCGCCGTGCCAGGTCGCCCGTGAGGTACAGCTCGCCGGCAAAGCATTTGGCATAACGCGCCTCGTTGTTGAGGTAGCCGCGAAACATCGACGGCCAGCCGCGCTGCAACGCCAGTTCACCTTCGACGTCGGGCGTGTCGATGACGCGCACACGGGGCGGTTCGCCCTCGGCCTCCAGGTGTTCGACGATGAAGGCGTCAATGCCCGGCAAGGGCCGCCCCATGGAGCCGGGCTTGATGTCAAAAGCCGGGGTGTTGGCAATCATGATGCCGCCGGTCTCGGTCTGCCACCAGTTGTCGTGGATCGGCAGACCCAGCACCTCCTGGCCCCACCAGACGGCCTCGGGGTTGAGCGGCTCGCCCACGCTGGCGACAAAGCGCAGGCAGGGGAAGCAATGGCGCTTAGCCAGCTCGGGGCCGGCCTTCATGAGCATGCGGATCGCCGTGGGCGCGGTGTACCACACGCTCACATGCTCCTGCGCCAGCAGCGTGTACCAGCGCTCGGCGTCGAACTCTTCGCGGTCCACCAGCGTGGTCACGCCCTGCAACAGCGGCGCGATGATGCCGTAGCTGGTGCCGGTGACCCAGCCCGGGTCGGCGGTGCACCAGTAGCGGTCGTGCGGATGCAGGTCGAGCGCGTAGCGCGCGGTGGCGCCATGGGCCACGGCAGCGCCGTGCACATGCAGCGCGCCCTTGGGCGTGCCGGTGGTGCCGCTGGTGAAATGCAGCAGCGCGGGGTCGTCTGCGCTGGTGGCGATGGTCTCGAAGTGGTCTGAGGCCCCTGCCATCAGGGTGGCCAGGTCGAGCGTGTCGGGCTCATGGGTGCTACCGCCGTCCTCAGCCACCAGCAGCACGTGGCGCAGGCTGGGCATCTGCGCGCGCAGCTGGCGCACCTTGCGCCGGTACAGCGCGTCGGTGGTGACCAGCACCTGACCACCACCGAGCTGGATGCGCTTGGCAATGGGTTCCGGGCCGAAGGCCGAGAACAGCGGCGTGACCACGGTGCCATTTTTCAGCGCGCCCAGCAGCGCCACATAAAGCTCGGGGATGCGCCCGGCCAGCAGAAACAGCCTGTCGCCCTTGCCGACACCCAGGCTTTGCAGCACATTGGCAAAGCGGTTGGTCTGCCGCGCCAGTTCGGCGTAACTCAGCTCCAGCGCAGGCGCGTCGCGCGACACAAAACGCAGCGCCGCGTGGTAGCGCAGCGTGCCGGCGGCATGACGGTCCACCGCCTCGAAACCCATGTTGAGCCCGCCCCCGGGCAGGCCTTGCAGCGCCAGGCGCGCCTGCGCCCAAGTGAACCTGCTGCGCTCATCGGCGTAGTCGGTCCAGTTGGGTCGCAGACGCTGCTGTGCGGCGTCTTTGCGAATGATGCCGGGTCGGTTCATGCGCTGCCTCGCTGGGGTTGGTTTCAGATGGCGCCAGCAGGCAATCAGGCAGCCTGTTTCATCAGCTGTTCGCGCGTCTCCCGGTCTCTGGCGCTGCCCAGGTCAACAGACAGGTCGGCCAGCTCACGCGTCAGCAAGCCCAGCACGTCTTCAATCGTCACGATGCCAGCCAGGTTGCCCGCCTTGTCAACAATCACCAGACGGCGCAGCCGGTATTTTTTCATCAGCTGCACGGCATCCATGGCGTCCATCTCGGGCTGCGCCTTGATCAGATCGACCGACATGATGTCGCCCGCCGTGAACACCGCCGGGTCCAGCCCTTCGGCCATGAGTTCAAGCACCAAGTCGCGGTCGGTCACAATGCCGACCGGCTTGTTTTTGTCGAGGGCATCGACCACCACCAGGGCGCCAATGTGGTGCTTGCGCATGAGCTGCGCCACCACCAGCGCCGAGGTGTCGGGCTCAACCACGGCGACCAGTGTGGTCGCAAATTCCTTGAGTTTTGTTGCCATGGCGATTCCTTGTTGAAGATTCCGTAAAGAGAGCCTCCAGAATAGTCACGCCAGCGCGCGAAGGCATGCGAATAATCAAGGCAGGTGCGTGAATGCCATGGCTTTTGGCGCTTTAGCGCACCACCAGCACATCCGAGCGCGCTTGGCCCAGCACGTGTTTGGTGACGCTGCCCAGCAGCAGTTCCTCGGTCATGCCGCTGCCGTGCTTGCCCAGCACGATCAGGTCGGCACCCAGCTCTTCTTCCTGTTCCAGAATGAGGTCCGGCGCATTGGCAAAGGCCACCAGCGGCTGCCACTGCGCCGGTGTCAGACCGGCATCGTGCGCCAGTTCGTCAAGCCGGGCCAGCGCCTCGCGCCTGATGTTGAGACGATGCTGCCGGATGGTTTCTTCCTCGATACCGGCAAAGCGCATCTTGCCCTCAAAAGGAATTTCGCAGGCGTGCAGCAGCACGAGCGCTGCCTGCGGCGCGACGCTGCGCGCCAGCGCGATGGCGCGCAGTGACCATTGCGAAAAGTCCACCGGCACCAGCACCTTGCGGTAGGCCAGCAGCGGCGCTTGTTTGACCACCAGCACCGGTTGCAGCGTCTTGCGCAGCAGGCGCTCGGCCGTGGCGCCTAGCAGCCAATGGTGCATGAAACCTGCACCATGCGCACCCACCACCACCAAATTGCAGCCTAGTGCCTCGGCCTGCTCGGCAATGCTGCTCAGCACCGTGCCTTCATGCAGGTGGTAGTCCACGCGCAGCGGCTCGGCAGCGCCGGGGTGGGCGCGCCCGAGTTCGGCAGCCAAATCAGCCAGCGCCTGCCCGGCCTGCGCGTGCATGCGCTGCTCAAGCACCTCGGCGTGCGGGGCAAACAGGTGCCGCAATTCAAGCAACGCATTTTTCTCAAGCACGTGGACCAGCGCCAGCTTGCCACCGCTCTGGCGTGCCAGCATGGCGGCGCGCTGGGCAGCGTGGCGCGCGGGGGCCGACAAATCGGTGGCGGCAAGCGGTGAAAAAACGGTGCTCATGATGACTCCTTGTCTTGGATCGGTTGATTGACTTCCGCTGCGGCAATGCGGGCGGCGATGTCGAGCGCGGCAAAGTCGGCAGCCTGGTGAAACGGCAAGATCAGCTCCAGCGAGCCCAGCGCAGACAGCGCGTCCACATCGGATTCGTGGCGCGCCACCACCGCCATGTGGCCGCGGTAATGGTGTTCGGCCAAGGCATGCAGCAGCGCGCGGTTGGCCTCGACATCTGGCAGGCTGCTGACCACCCAGGGCACACCAACGAGCGGCAGGCTTTCAATAAAGTCGGGGGCCTCGCAGTCGCCAAAACGGGCATCGAGGCCGCTGTGCTGTTGCGCCTTGATGACCTCGGGGTCGAAATCAACACCGAGCACGCGCATGCCCTGCGCCTGCAGCTTCAGGGCCAGGCGGCTGCCGTAGCGACCCAGGCCGAACACCAGCACGTCGGGGCGCTGCGTGTGGCCGGGGGCGTTTTCCACGGCGAGCTCCCGAAACGGTGTGCTGCGCTCAAAAACGCCGAGCCAAGGCGCCAGCCAGCCATAGAGCCGGTGCGAATACAAAATCATGTACGACGACAGGGCAATGGTGATGAGCCCGACCAACGTGGTCAAGCCCAGCGCGCTGGCGCTGATGTGGCCCAGGCTGATGCCCATGGCGACGAAGATGATGGAGAACTCCGAAATCTGCGCCACCGTCAGCCCGGCCAAAAAGCTGGTGCGCTTGCGGTAGCCCATATAGCCCATGATGGCCATCACGATGAGCGGGTTGCCGACCAGCACGAACAAGGCGAGCGCCAGTGCCGTGCCGACCTCGGCGCCGAGCGTGGAAAAGTCGAGCTTGGCGCCCAGGTCGATGAAGAAAAACAGCAGCAAAAAGTCGCGAATGCTGGCCAGCCGCGCGTTGATGGCCTCGCGGTAAGCGGTGGACGCCAGCGAAAACCCGGCAATGAAGGCGCCCGCCTCCTTGCTGAAACCGGCGTATTCACCCAGAGCGGCCAGCGCCGTGCCCCAGGCGATGGCAAAGATCAGCAGCAGTTCCTGCGAGCGCGCCAGCGTGTCCACCACGCGCGGCAACACAAAGCGCATCAGCAGGTAAAGCAGCAGCGCCGCGCCACCCAGGCGAGCCAGCAGGCTCAAGGCCAGTGTGCTGCCGCTGACGGCCTCGCCGCCAATGCCGCCGAGCCCGCTCATGACCATCATGGCGATTACCACAGCGAGGTCCTGCACAATCAAAAAACCGACCGCAATGCGGCCGTGCAGCGATTCAAGCTCGCGCTTGTCCGACAGCAGCTTGACGATGATGATGGTGCTGGAAAAAGTGAGCGCCACCGCCACGTAAAGCGCCTCCAGCCAGCCACGCCCCAGCGCCATCGTGATGAAAAAACCAAACAAAATGGTAAAGCCGAGTTGCCCCAGGCCGGTGGCCAGCGCTACCGGGCCGAGCTGGCGCACGTGGCGCAGGTCGAGCTTGAGCCCCACCACGAAGAGCAGCACGGTGATGCCGATCTGCGCCAGCAGGTCGATCTGATCGTGCGCGCCGACCCAGCCGAAAACCGAGGGCCCGACCAGGATGCCAACGATGATGTAGGCCATCAGCAAGGGTTGGCGCAAGCGCACGGCAATCGCCCCCACCAGCGCCGACAGCGCAAGCAGCAGGGCAAATTCGTGGTAAGGGCTGTTCATCGAGCGAGCCTTCAGGGTCGGCTGTGTTGCCTTCTGTCGCGCCGTTTGGCCAGCGTGCGCCAGCGCCAGATGAGCGAGATGATGCCGTAGGTGAGCAGCCCCATCAAGACCGCCGTGATCGACAAGCCCACCAGCAGCGGCTTGCCCAGGTTGGTGATGCGCTGCCAGAAAGGGGTGTCCTCATGCTCCAGCGCAAGCTGCGGGTCGTGCAGATCGATGGTTTTGGGACGCTCCTTGCTACCCGTGACCCAAACCCCGAGCCGGTAAGCACCGTAATAAATCGGCCCGAAGGTGACCGGGTTGCTGACCAGCGTGCTGGCCACGGCGATCGGGATGTTGGCGCGCATGACGATGGCACCAGCCACCGACAGCGGGATTTGGGCAATGGGAATCAGCAGCCCAAAAAACACCCCCAGCGCGACACCCATGGCCACGCCGCGGCGCGACCAGTGCCAGAGCTTGGGGCTGTGCAGCCAGGGCCCGAGCCAGCCCAGCCAGCGGTTGCGTGCGATTTGCTCACGGCTGGGTATGCGGGTTTTCAGGCGTTGCAACAAGCTCATTCAAAAGTTCTCAAAAGTTAGTGATCTTCATGCCTCGCAAGACGGCCTTTTCAGCCTCGACCGCCAAAAATTTAAGCCCGCCCAAGCCGAGAATGACAGCCCAGGAAACAGCATCAAGCGCCACCGTCTGAAACAGGTGCTGAAAAGGCGGCGCATAGGTAAATAACAACTGCAAGCCGATCAACAGGGCGCTCATCCACAAGGCCACCGGATTGTCGGTGAGAATGCCGCGCGCAAAAGCCGAGCTGGTGAAGTGCCGCACATTGAACAAATAGACCAGCTCGCCCACCACCAGCATGTTGACCGCTGCCGTGCGTGCCAGCTCCAGGCTGCCCCCGCGCGCCAGCTCCCACTCGAAAACACCAAAGGTGACGGCCACCATGAGCAAGCTCACGTAGGCCACCCGAAAGCCCAGCACAGGGGTGATCAGCGGCTCTGACGGGCGGCGCGGCGCGCGCGCCATGACACCCGGCTCGGCCGGCTCAAAGGCCAGCGCCAGCGCCAGCGTGACGGCCGTGACCATGTTGATCCACAAAATCTGGCCGGCCGTGACCGGCAGCGCCAGGCCGCCAAACACCGCCAGCAAAATCACCCCAGCCTCGCCGCCGTTGGTTGGCAGCATGAACAGCAGCGACTTCTTGATGTTGTCAAAAACCACCCGGCCCTCGCGCACGGCCTGGGCGATGGTGGCAAAGTTGTCGTCGGTGAGCACCAGGTCGGCGGCTTCGCGCGCGGCATCGGTGCCCTTTTTGCCCATCGCCACACCGATGTCGGAGGTCTTGAGCGCGGGCGCGTCGTTGACGCCGTCGCCGGTCATGGCGACCAGCTCGCCCTGCGCCTGCAAGGCATCGACCAGGCGCAGCTTGTGCTCGGGGCTGGCGCGGGCGAATACATCGGTTTCCAGCGCCACCCGCTGCAGCGCCAGGTCGTCGAGCTTGGCAATTGCTTCGCCGGTCACGGCGCGCTCTGCATTGAGGCCCAACTGGCGGCCAATGGCGGCTGCCGTCACAGCATGATCGCCGGTGATCATCTTGACGCGGATGCCGGCGCGCTGGCATTCGGCCACGGCGGCGATGGCTTCTTCGCGCGGCGGGTCGATCAGGCCGACCAGCCCGAGCAGGGTAAAGCGCTGCGTGATGTCAGCCATCAACAGCGCTGTGGTGTTGGCGGGCATGTCGCAGCGCGCCAGCGCCAGCACGCGCTGGCCGTCGCGCGCGGCAGCGTCCATGCGCGCCTCCCAGGCGGCCACGTCCAGCGGCTGGCCGCTGGCGTCCTGCCGGCACAGTTCGAGCACGCGTTCAGGCGCACCCTTGAGCAGCAAAAAGCCATGGCCGGCGTGGTCGTGGTGCAGCGTCGCCATGAAGCGGTGCTCGGACTCGAACGGGATTTCATCGGTGCGCGGGGTCGCCGTGGCGGCCTCGACGGGGTCCAGCCCGGCCTTGCGCGCCAGCGTCAGCAACGCGCCCTCGGTGGGGTCGCCGCTGAGGTGCCAGCCGCTACTCCCTTTGTGTTTGAGCTGGGCGTTGTTGCACAGCAGGGCACACTGCGCCAGCGCTTGCAGGGCCTCATCTTGCGACGCCTCGATGGCGTTGTCGTCCTGGTGAAAGCCGCCCTCGGGCGCGTAGCCGGTGCCGCTCACCCGCAGCGTGTGGCCGCCAAGCATGACCTGCACCACCGACATCTCATTTTTGGTGAGCGTGCCGGTCTTGTCCGAACAGATCACCGTGACAGAGCCCAATGTTTCCACGGCCGGCAGGCGCCGGATGATGGCCTTGTTGCGCGCCATGATGCGCGTGCCGATGGCCAGCACGATCGACACGATGGCGGGCAACCCCTCAGGGATGGCAGCCACGGTGAGGCCGACCACCGCCAGAAAAATGTCGAGCAACGCCATCTCGCGCAGGTAAAAGCCGTACAAAAAGGTGACCAGGCCCGCGCCCAGAATGAACAGCGTGATTTGGCGCGCAAACTGTTCCAGGCGGCGCGTGAGCGGTGTCGCCAGCGTCTGCACCTCGCTCACGAGCGTGCTGATGCGGCCTATTTCGCTTTGCGACCCGGTAGCCACCACCAGGCCGCGTGCCTGGCCGTAACTGACCACCGTACCCGAATAGGCCATGCAGCTGCGGTCGCCAATGGCGGCGCTGCCGGTCACCGTTTCGGTGCTTTTTTCCACCGGCACCGACTCGCCGGTGAGTGCAGCTTCATTGACACGCAGGTTTTTCTCATGGAACAAGCGCAGGTCGGCTGGCACCTTGACACCCGACTCCAGCAGCACCACGTCGCCCGGCACCAGCTCAGTCGCCTCGATTTCCAGCTGCTCGCCGTCGCGCACCACGATGGCGTGGCTGGCCAGCATGGCGCGCACCGCGTCGAGCGCCTTTTCGGCTTTGCCCTCCTGGATGAAACCGATCAGCGCATTGATGATGACGACACCGGCAATCACGCCGGCATCGATGTAATCCTTGAGGCCGAAGGTGACAACACCTGCGGCAAGCAGCACATAGATCAACGGATTGTGAAACTGCAGCACAAAGCGCAGCCAGGGTCCGCGCCGCTTGGACTGCGGCAGGCTGTTGGGGCCGTATTTGGCCAGCCGCTGGCTGACCTCGTCACTGCTCAGGCCAACTTTGGGATCGACATCAAGGCGCTGCAAGGTCGCCTCGATGGCAACGCTGTGCCATTTGGGCGGTGCGTCCGGCGAAGGCGTGGGGGTTGACATGGCAAAAACTCCCAAATAAAACCATGTTAGCGGGTCAAGCAAGCTGCGAACTTGATGATTTCGTGGTTTCCTGACGGCTTGTGCCGGATTGGCTTACACCAGCTGCGCCCAGGCCTTTTCCAGGCGCTTGACGCTCACCGGCTGCGGCGTGCGCAGCTCCTGGGCAAAAAAGCTCACACGCAGCTCTTCGAGCAGCCAGCGGAATTCCTGCAGGCGCTCATCGACCACGCCCTTGCGTTCGGCCAGCAGGCGCGTGTAGCGCTGCTCCAGGGGTTGCAATTCTTTCAGGCGCGCCGCGTCGCGGGCCGGGTCGGCGCGGTATTTGTCAAGCCGCGCGGTGATGGCTTTGAGGTAACGGGTGAAGTGGTGCAGGTTGGCCCAGGGCGTCACACTTAAAAACCGCTTGGGCATCAGGCGCGCCAGCTGCCCGGCGGCATCCTGCGTGGCCTGCGGCGCGTTTTTGGTGTCCTTGATTTTGCGCGCGGCCAGCGCGTACTCGGCCAGGATGGCAGCGGCCAGGCGGGCCACTTCGGTGGCAATCAGGGTCAGGCGGCCGCGGCCCTCGTCGATGCGTTTCTTGAAGGCAAATTCGTCGGTGGGCAGCGGGTTGAGTAAAAAAGCGCGGTCAAGCGCCACCTGGATGATCTGCTCGCGCAGCTCTTCGAGCGTGCCGCCGGTGCCGCTGCCGTCTGGGTTTTTGCCGACCTGCATGTAGGTCACCGCCATTTTTTGCAGGTCGGGCACGTTCTTCTCAAGGTATTTGAGCGCGTCCCTGATCTGCAGGGCAAACAGGCGGCGCAGGCCGGCACGGTGTTTGGCGGCGGCCACGTCGGGCTCGTCAAAGACCTCGATGGTCACAGCATCTCCGGTATCCATCAGTGCCGGGTAGCCAATCAGCGTCTGGCCGCCCTTTTGAATTTCGAGCAGCTCGGGCAGTTCGCCAAAGGTCCATGCGGTGTAGCGCTGACTGGCCACTGCCGCCTTGTGACTCACGTCATCGCGAGGCCGCAGGCCGCGGCGATCCATGCCGGCGGCTGTCGTGGATTGCCGCGCTTCGCTCGCAATGACGGTGCCGGGGCTCGCAATGACGGTGCCGGGGCTCGCAATGACGGGCCCGGAGCCAGCGCTGACAGGACTGCCAGCGCCCTGCCCCAGCTTGAGCCCGGCGAGCGCCTGGAACGCGCCGCGCGCCTTGGCACCCAGTTCGGCTTTCAGGGCGCCCAGGTTGCGCCCGGCGCCCAGCTGGCGGCCGTGTTCATCGACCACCCGGAAGTTCATGAAAAAGTGCGGGCTGAGCATGTCAAGCTTGATGTCGGCGCGCACCACATCGACCGCGGTGGCGGCGCGCACCAGTTTCAGCACGGCGTCGAGCAAGGAGCCATGGCCAAAAATTTCTGGCACGTTCAATGCCTCTGCCATCTTGCGCGCGCTCTCAGGCAGCGGTACGAGCCTTGAGCGCGGGCGCTGGTGCAAGGTCTTGAGCAACGCCTGGATCTTGTCCTTGAGCATGCCGGGAACCAGCCACTCACAACGCTCCTCGTTGACCTGGTTCAGCACAAACAAGGGCACGGTCACAGTCAGGCCGTCTTTGGCATCACCGGGTTCGTGCAAATAGGTGGTGGCGCAATCGACACCGCCCAGCCGAATGACTTTGGGGAAAGACTGCGTGGTGATGCCCGCCGCCTCGTGGCGCATGAGCTCTTCACGCGTGAGCAGCAGCAGTTTGCTGTTACTGGCGGGCGCCGCACCGCGCACCGGCATCGGCATCAGGTACTCGGGCTTTTTGCAGGCGTCGCGGTACCAGGCATCAAAACTGTAGCCGCTGCAAACATCAGCGGGCAACTGCTGGTCGTAAAAGGCGTAGATCAGTTCGTCGTCGATCAGCACGTCCTGCCGGCGCGCCTTGTGCTCGAGGTCTTCGACTTGCTTGATGAGTTTCTGGTTGGCCCGCAAAAACGGCCACTTGCAGTCCCACTGGCCGTTAACCAGCGCCTCGCGTATGAAAATTTCACGCGCACCGACCAGGTCCACCCGGCCGTAATTGACCCGCCTGCCGCTGTACACCACAAGCCCATAGAGCGTGGCGCGCTCCAGCGCGTTGACCTCGGCCGTCTTCTTTTCCCAATGCGGGTCGAGCAGCTGTTTTTTCAGCAAATGGCCTCCCACCTGCTCCAGCCACTGTGGCTCGATGGCCGCGATGCCACGGCCAAACAGGCGCGTGGTCTCGACCAGCTCGGCGGCCACAATCCAGCGCCCCGGCTTCTTGACCAGATGGGCGCCGGGGTGCGGGTAAAACTTGATGCCGCGCGCACCCAAATATTCACCGCCGCTGCCAGCGCCTTCGGTTTCCAGCTTGTAGCCAATGTTGCCAAGCAGACCGGCGAGCATCGACAAATGCAATTGCTCGTAACTGGCCGGCAGCGTGTTCAGCCGCCACTTGTGCTCGGCCACCACGGTATGCAACTGCGAATGGATGTCGCGCCACTCGCGCACCCGGCGCATGCTGATGAAATTTTGCCGCAGCAGTTGTTCGTATTGACGGTTCGACAATTTGTGTGAATTAATGGGGGTCAGATTCCAATTATTTTTATTTTTCTTATCGGGCGATTTAATTGGAATCTGACCCCCATTAATTTGCTGGCCGCCCTTGGCCGCGTCCAGCCATTTCCACAGCTTGAGGTAGCCACTGAATTCGCTTTTTTCGTCGTCGAACTTGGCGTGCGCCTGGTCGGCTTGCTGCTGTGCTTCCATGGGCCGGTCGCGCACGTCCTGCACGCTCAAGGCACTGGCAATGATCAGCACTTCGTCGAGCGCCTCGCGCGAGCGCGCCTCCAGAATCATGCGACCGACGCGCGGATCGAGTGGCAGCTTGGCCAGCTCCTGGCCGGTGGCGGTGAGTTCGTTGGCGTCATCGACAGCGCCGAGTTCGTTGAGCAGTTGGTAACCGTCGGCAATGGCGCGGCCGGACGGTTTCTCGATGAACGGAAAATCTTCGACCACGCCCAAGTGCAGCGACTTCATGCGCAGGATCACGCCCGCCAGCGAGCTGCGCAGAATTTCGGGGTCGGTGAATTTGGGGCGACCGTTGAAATCTTTCTCGTCATAGAGCCGGATGCAAATGCCGTTGGCCACGCGACCGCAGCGCCCGGCGCGCTGGTTGGCCGAACTCTGGCTGATCGGCTCGACCAGCAGCTGCTCCACCTTGCTTCTGAAGCTGTAGCGCTTCATGCGGGCTGTGCCCACATCGATCACATAACGAATGCCCGGCACGGTGAGCGAGGTCTCGGCCACATTGGTGGCCAGCACAATGCGGCGAGCGCTGTGGCTGTCAAAAATGCGGTCTTGCTCGGCCTGGCTCAGGCGGGCAAACAGCGGCAACACCTCGGCATTGCGAAAGACGGGCTGGTGGCTCAGGTGGCCGCGCAGGTGGTCGGCAGCTTCGCGAATTTCGCGCTCGCCCGGCAGGAATACGAGGATGTCGCCGCTGTTGAGGGCGTCACGCCAGAGCTCATCGACCGCATCGGCTATTGCGTTATTCAAGTCGTAATCGCGTGCCTCCTCAAAGGGCCGGTAACGCTGCTCGACCGGGAACATGCGCCCCGAGACCATGATGATCGGTGCCGGCCCTTTTCGACTGGCAAAGTGCCCGGCAAAACGCTCGGCGTCAATGGTGGCCGAAGTCACCACCACTTTCAAATCAGGGCGGCGCGGCAGGATCTGCTTGAGATAACCCAGCAAAAAGTCGATGTTCAAGCTGCGCTCATGCGCCTCGTCGATGATGATCGTGTCGTACGCCTTGAGCAGGGGGTCGGTTTGTGTTTCGGCCAGCAAGATACCGTCGGTCATGAGCTTGACTGACGCGTCACGGCCCAGCCGGTCCTGAAAACGCACCTTGTAGCCCACCACATCGCCCGGTGTGGTGTGTAATTCTTCGGCAATGCGCTTGGCCACGCTGCTGGCCGCAATGCGCCGCGGCTGGGTGTGGCCGATGAGCTTGCCCGGCGGCGCACGCGTGCCATCCGGGTTGATCAGCGGGTAATTGAGCTTGCCGCGCCCCAGCGCCAGGGCGATCTTGGGCAACTGGGTGGTTTTGCCAGAGCCGGTTTCGCCGCAGACAATGATGACCTGGTGCGCAGCCATGGCGGTCATGATCTCTTGGCGCCGGGCCGAGACGGGCAGCGATTCGGGAAACTCGATTTTCAGGGGGATAGCAGTCAAGGCAATAACTTCGTAGAGAATCGGTGATTATCCCAACCCTTTTCACTTCAGCCTGCCAACATGTCGTCCATCTTTAACTTCACCTTTGTGCCCTGGTTCCGCTCGGTGGCACCTTACATCCACAAGTTTCGGCACCAGACCTTTGTGGTGGGCGTGTGCGGCGAGGCGATTGCGGCGGGCAAGTTGCCCAACCTGGCGCAAGACCTGGCGCTGATCCAGAGCATGGGCGTCAAGGTGGTTCTGGTGCACGGCTTTCGTCCGCAGGTCAATGAGCAGCTCAAGGCCAAGGGCCACACGCCGCGCTATTTCCAGGGCATCCGCATCACCGACGAGGTGGCGCTCGACTGCGCCCAGGAAGCCGCCGGCCAGCTGCGCTACGAGATCGAGGCCGCGTTCAGCCAGGGTCTGCCCAATACCCCCATGGCAGGTGCGACGGTGCGGGTGATCTCGGGCAATTTTTTGACCGCGCGCCCGGTGGGCATTGTGGAAGGCGTGGACTTTCAGCACTCGGGCGTGGTGCGCAAGATCGACACTGCGGGCATCATGCGCTCGCTCGACATGGGTGCACTGGTGCTGATGTCGCCATTCGGTTTTTCGCCCACCGGCGAGGCGTTCAACCTGACCATGGAAGAAGTGGCTACCTCGGTGGCCACCGCGCTGCAGGCCGACAAGCTCATTTTTGTCACCGAAATTCCCGGCATTGCCACGAACGTGGACCTACCGATCAGCGAAGAAAACCCGATCGACACCGAGCTGCCGCTAGCGGCCGCCGAAAAGCTGCTGGCCGACTTGCCCGATGCCAACAAGCCCAGCGACACGGCGTTTTATTTGCAGCATTGCGTCAAGGCTTGCAAGGGCGGCGTCGAGCGCAGCCACATCATTCCGTTTGCAGTCGATGGCTCCATCCTGCTGGAGGTCTATGTGCACGACGGCATTGGCACCATGGTGGTCGATGAAAAGCTGGAAAGCCTGCGCGAAGCCACGGTGGACGATGTGGGCGGCATTTTGCAGCTGATCGAGCCGTTCGAAAAAGATGGCTCGCTGGTCAAACGCAGCCGCACCGAAATAGAGCGTGACGTGGGCCTGTACACCGTGATCGAGCACGACGGCGTGATTTTTGCCTGCGCCGCGCTGTATGCTTACCCGGAAGCCCGCACTGGCGAAATGGCCGCACTCACCGTGTCGCCCCAGGTACAGGGCCAGGGCGACGGCGAACGCGTGCTCAAGCGCATTGAGCAGCGTGCCAAACTGGCTGGTCTGGACAGCATTTTTGTGCTGAGCACGCGCACCATGCACTGGTTCCTGCGGCGCGGTTTTGTCCAGGTGGATGCCGACTGGCTGCCCGAAGCCCGCAAGCGCAAGTACAACTGGGACCGCAAAAGTCAGGTGCTGCTGAAAAAGATCACCTGAGGCAAAAAAGAAGTACTGCGACTGGCAAGGTTCCTTATGCGCAGTTCCCAGTCATTGACAGCTTGACGGCAGTGATTGCCACTCGCGGATGCCGGTCAGGTAATGGTGAAACGGCCCACTGGCCACCATGTAGTTTTCGGCATGGACTTCGAAGAAGCCGATGTCGGGCCATGTGGCCAGAATTTCCTCAAAATACTCAGACTTCAAGCCCACACCGGCGCGTGCCGGCAGGGATGAAGCCAGCGCAGAAGCGCCCCGGTCAGGCACATCGCATTCAGTTATTGTGCTTATGCCGGGTGCTCCGCGATACCAAAGGCCTGGATCAGGCCTTGACTTCCTTGAACTCTTTCAACTGACCAAAGCCGGTGGGCGAGGTCTTCGACACCGTTTGCTGGCAGCTGCCCTTGGGCACCATCGACCAGGCATTGCCCTGATAGTCAACCTTGGAGGTGCCGGCGCAGGTGGTGCCAGCGCCCGCCTTGCAGTCGTTCTTGCCCTTCAGGGCCACGCCGTAACATTTTTCGGTCTCAGCGGCTTGCGCTGCGATGGGGGCAGCGGCAATGGTCAGCGCGGCGCTCATGGCCAGGGCCAGGCCGGCGGCAGAGGCGTAGCGGCCAGCAGTCGATTGGGTTTGCTTGGGGTTCTTCATGGTGATGTCCTTCTACAGAGTTGTGGTGGTTAAAGATTGATCTCCGTTTCGCTCGGAACGTCTTGTGTGTGCCGTGCTGCTTGCATAGTCGCAGCCACCAGGGGCTTCTTACACTGCGCTTGATTTTTTTGGATTCTTGTGAAATTTGACGCAGCGCGCACGATACGACCAAGGATGGGGGCGAGCTCAGCCGCCATGCCATCAAGCTTGTCTGATTTGCAAGGGCTAAACACCACGCTGGCCGTGCGGTGGCGCAGGCTGGCCGTGCTATCGGCGCTTTCGGTCACAAAGAGCCGTAGCCGTGCCTCGATGCCTGTCGGAACGCTGGCCTGCAGTGTGCGCACCGCGTCGTCATTGCGAGACAGGCCACGGGCAACATCCCGTCAGGCATATTCGTCGGGCGTCAGGCTTTGCAGATCAGGCAGCGCCAGGCGCTTGCCGCGGCTACTTCTTGGCAGCGCAGGGATTTTTAGCCGCGCAGGGGTTCCTGGCAGCGCAGGGGTTCCTGGCAGCGCAGGGATTTTTGGCAGCGCACGGATTGGCAGCGGCGGCTCCGGCTTTGGGCTTGAAGGTTTTTTGCACTTCAGCGGTGTAGGCGGTCAAGGCTGCGAGTTCGCGCGAATCCCAGGCCAGAGGGCTGGTGGCCATCGGCACCACCAGACAGAACTGCACCATCTCGTCGAGTTCGATTTTCTTCATGCCGCCGCGGTCATTGGCCATTTGCACAAAGTGAGGATAGGGCTTGGCAAAGGTGTCGAGGTAGGCGTTGCCGTTGAAGTGGCAGGAATTGCACGACAGTCCGTTGGTGCTGAGTGTGGTGTCGGAAAACAGCTTTTTGCCCAAGGCGATGAGCTCGGCCGAATTGCCCTTGGCCAGCTGCGTGCCTGCTGGACGCGTTACCAGTTTGACATCCACTTTGCCGCTTGCCGCGCATGGATTCGCGGCCGCACAAGGGTTTTTCGCGGCACATGGGTTTTTCGCAGCACATGGATTCATCTTGCGCGGCATGTCGGTATCGGATGCTGTGCGCCTGTTTTTGCGTCGTGTGGTGATCGACCAGGCATTTCCACTCGAACTCAAGGTACCCAACGCTGAAACCCGCGCAGCCATGGAGGAATCGCGCGCCATGGTGGCAACGCGCCGCGCCCGCTTTGCGTCGGCTGACAAACTGTTTGCTGATCTTGAAAGAAACAGCAGCCAGTAGGCGCGCAGTGTTGCCGCGGGCCGCGGACTATGCCAAGGCGTTTTTGAAAGATTGGCAACGCTCGTCCCACTCTGGACGTTTTGACATGATGCGACTCAAGGAGGTGATGGTGCGGCTCATTGCCAATGACGCCCCGCTTGGCCCTGAATGGCTGGATCACGGTCTGAAAGGGGAATGGGCAGAGCACCGTGAATGTCACATCGGCGGTGACTTCCTCGCTGTTCGTGCGCAGGCCACAGGGCAATCCGCCCCTACTCCACCCGCGTGATCGACACCGGCTTGAAGCCCAGGTCAGCCATTTTCCCCTTACGCGCCCGCGCTGCCCGGGCGTTGTTGAGGCTGCGGATTTCCAGCGTTTCCTCGCGCGCCTTGCCACCGCGGCCAATGCCCTCGATGCGCACACTGCGGGTGTAAGCCGCCGCACCCGCCAACGCATCTTTGTCTTCCAGGTCAATCAGCATCAGGCCACGGCCGCCGTTGGCCATTGCCTTGAGTTGGCTGAGCTCGAAAGTCAGAATGCGCCCGCCCGTTGACGCGCAGGCCACATGGGTGGCGGGTGCAACGGCCGTGGCGGCATTGGCCACCAAGGATGGCTGGCACAGGGTTTCACCCTCGTTCACGGTAACAAAGGCCTTGCCTGCTTTTTGGCGCGAGACCATGTTGGCCACCGTGGCGGTAAAGCCGTAAGCGCCTGAGCTGCTCAGCAACAGCGTCGCTTCCGCCGGCCCGGCAAAGTAGTACAACAACTGCGTGCCAGCCTCCAGCTCGATCAGACTGGTGATGGGTTGGCCGTCGCCACGGCCGCCGGGCAACAGCGCCACGGCCACCGAATAGACGCGCCCGTTCGAGCCGAACACCAGCAGGGTGTCCACCGTGCGGCACTCAAAAGTGCCATACAGCGCGTCGCCCGCCTTGAACGTGTACTCGGGTGCGGCGGCACCGTTGAGCCGGTCGCGCGCCCAGCCTTTTTGGGTGCGCACCCAGCCTTTTTGACTGACCACCACGGTCACGGGCTCATCGACCACTTTCACTTCAAGCACCACTTTTTTCTCGGCCTGGATCAGCGTGCGGCGGGCATCGGCAAAGGTCTTGGCATCGGCCTCGATTTCTTTCACCATCAGGCGGCGCAGTGCCGCCGGGTTGCCCAGAATTTCTTCCAGCTTGTGCTGCTCGTCGCGCAATCCGGCCAGTTCCTGTTCGATCTTGATGGCCTCTAAGCGCGCCAACTGGCGCAAGCGGATTTCAAGAATATCTTCAGCCTGCCGCTCCGACAAATTAAAGCGCGCGATCAGGGCAGCCTTGGGTTCGTCGGCCTGGCGGATGATGGCGATCACCTCGTCAATGTTGAGCAGCACCAGCGCCCTGCCCTCCAGGATGTGGATGCGGTCCAGCACCTTGGCCAGCCGGTGGCGCGTGCGCCGCTCGATGGTGGTTTGCCTGAACGCGATCCACTCGGTGACCATCTGGCGCAGCGACTTGAGCGTGGGCCGGCCATCAAGCCCGATCATGGTCAGGTTGATCGGGCTGGACGTTTCCAGGCTGGTGTGCGCCAGCAGCGTGTTGATGAGTTCCTGCTGGCCGATCTTGCTGGTTTTGGGCTCACACACCAGGCGCACGGCGGCATCTTTGCTGGACTCGTCGCGCACGCCGTCGAGCACCGACAGCACCGTGGCCTTGAGCTGGTTTTGCTCCAGGCTCAGCGCCTTTTTTCCGGCCTTGATCTTGGGGTTGGTCAGCTCTTCAATTTCTTCGAGCACGCGCTGGGTGCTGACCCCGGGCGGCAGCTCGGTCACCACCAGTTGCCACTGGCCGCGGGCCAGCTCTTCGATCTTCCAGCGCGCCCGGCATTTCAAGGAGCCGCGCCCGCTGCGATAGGCATCGGCAATCTCGGTGGCGCTGCTGATGATCTGGCCGCCGCCGGGAAAGTCGGGGCCGGGCAGCAGCGCAAACAATTCGTCGTCGGTGAGGTTCGGTGTCTTGATCAGCGCCACGCAGGCATCGGCCACCTCACGCAGGTTGTGGCTCGGTATTTCGGTGGCCAGGCCCACGGCAATGCCACTGGCGCCGTTGAGCAGGGCAAAGGGCAGGCGCGCCGGCAACTGGTTGGGCTCTTCGGTGGAGCCGTCGTAGTTGGGTGAAAAGTCAACCGTGCCTTCGTCGATTTCGTCGAGCAATAAGCTGGTGATTTTGGCCAGTCGCGCCTCGGTGTAACGCATGGCGGCAGCGCCGTCGCCGTCGCGACTGCCAAAGTTGCCCTGGCCGTCAATGAGCGGATAGCGTTGCGAGAAGTCCTGCGCCATGCGCACCAGCGCGTCATAGGCCGCGCTGTCGCCGTGCGGGTGGTAACGGCCCAGAACGTCACCCACCACGCGCGCGCACTTGACCGGTTTGGCGCCGGTGTTGCCATTGGTGCCGCCAAAGCCCAGGCCCATGCGGCTCATCGCATACAGGATGCGCCGCTGCACGGGTTTCTGGCCGTCACATACGTCTGGCAAGGCACGCCCCTTGACCACGCTCAGGGCGTATTCGAGGTAGGCCTGCTGGGCATAGGTGGCCAGGTTCAGCGCGTCGTCACCCTCAGGTTGCGGGGCTGGCGCCGGGGGTTCAAAAATGAGTTGATCAGTCATAGAAAACCAGTTTCCAAAAATTCAAAAAGTCACAGTAAATTCAAAAAGTACAAGCGCTCACTACAAAACCCGCTTGGCAGGTCCCTACGCAAAACCCACGTGGCAGGTCCCTTTGCAAAAACCACCTGGCAGGTCCCTTTGCAAAACCCGCGAGGCAGGTCCCTATGGGCGGCTTCCTCATACTGGGGTACCAGAAATCGTCAGCCCCCCATAGGGACCTGCCTCGCTAGTCGCATTGGTGGTGCCAACCTGGTGAATCCAAACACCGCTCAAAGTCAAGTTCTTGGTCTTTGGT
>NZ_JACUUE010000212.1 GCF_014859475.1 Rhodoferax sp. | reverse complement strand
TGTTCAAGGTCCGTGTGCGGTATCGGGCCGGGTACGGATGGCTCGCAGTGACGGCTTCCCTGTTCAATATCCGTGTGCGGTATCAAGCCGGTAACGGACGGCTCGCGATGACGGTACTCTTCCATGATTTGGGGCATCGCGCTGGAGTCATGTAAATCAAAGCGTTGCCAGCGCGCCGCGCACCTCGCCCACCGACAGGATTTCCGACAGCACCACGGGCGCATGTCCGTTTTGGTAAAGCACATACACCGGCACGCCGTTGCGCCCTAACTGCGCCAGCGCGGCGGTAATTGTTGGGTCGCGGCGCGTCCAGTCGGCGCGCAGCAGCGTGACTTTGCGCTCAGCGAAGTCGGCCAGCACCTCATCGTTGGCGAGTGTGGCATTCTTGTTGTACTGGCAGGTCACGCACCAGGCCGCGGTGAAATCGACAAACACTGGTGCGCCCGAGGCCAGCGCCTGCTCCACCTTGCCCGGCGTCCAGGGTTGCCACAGCGCTGTGCTGGCCGTGGTGCCGAAGTTTTCCAGAGGTTTGGTGACATTGTGGCCAATGGATCCCAGCAAAAACGCCAGCGCCGCGCCCGACAGCGTTGCCATCACCACGCGGCTGCGGCCCTGCAAGCCCAACGCCCAGATCACCAGCGCCAGGCTCAGCAGCAGCGCCAGCAGGGCGGCGGCGCCGTCGATGCCGCTTTGCTGGCCCAACACCCAGACCAGCCAGACCACGGTGGCAAACATGGGGAAGGCCATGGCATGGCGGAAGGTGTTCATCCAGGCCCCCGGACGCGGCAATTGGCGCGCCAGTGCTGGCGACCAGCTGGCCGCCAGATAGGGCAGCGCCATGCCAATTCCCAACATGGCAAAAATCGCCAGCGCTTGCCCTGCGGGCAGCGCCAGCGCCAAGCCCAACGAAGCGCCCATGAAGGGCGCGGTGCAGGGCGATGCGATCACCACCGCCAGAATGCCCGACAAGAAGGCATTCACCGACGGGTTTTTGGCCTCCAGTGTGGCCACGCTGCTGGGCACGAACTGGCTAAATTCGAACAAGCCTGCCAGATTGAGCCCGATCACGGTGAACAGCACCGCCAACGCCGCCACCACGGCGGGCGACTGCAGCTGAAAGCCCCAGCCCAGTTGCTCGCCGGCACTGCGCAGCGCCAGCATCAGCGCACCCAGCGCGACAAACGACAGCACCACGCCCGCGCTGTAGGCCAGCCCGCCGACGCGCTGGCGGCGCTGGTTGGTGCCATGCCGCGCAAAGCCCACCACCTTGATGGCCAACACCGGAAACACGCAGGGCATCAGGTTCAGAATCATGCCGCCCAGCAAGGCACCCAGCAGCGCGAGCCAGAGTGAAGTGGGCAGGCTCAACGGGGCATTGGCGGACGGGCCGAGCCCTGTCGGGTTCAGTGCTGTGTTGGTCGCACCCGCCACCGCCGTGGGCGCATCAGCGGGCCATTCGCCGCTCACCTTGGCCTGGGTGACAAAGCCCAGACGTTCACGGCCCACTTGTCCGGCCAGCACCAGCGGCATCACCTCCGGGCTGCCGGCGCGGTGCTGCGCCATGGGGACAGCGGCGGTCCAGACGGCGCCCTGCCAGCTTTGTGTCCATTGGCCCGCAGTCTCGATGATTTCAGGTGTTTCCGGGAAAAATTCGAGGGTTTTGCCGTGCAGGCTGACTGGCAGGCCGGCCACGGACACGTTCAAGGTGTGACCGGCAAGGCTAATACTGCTGGCTTGCGCAAGGGCGACCGGCTGCGCCTTGAAGGCGGCATCAAAGGCTGCGGCGTTGCTGGCGGTGGAGCTCTTGAGCGGCAGGCGCAGCACAAAAGTGCCGTCTTGCGGCACGCACTCGAGCTTGCACACCAGCCAGTTGGCCTGCAGTTTCACTTCAAGTTCTGGATTTAAAACAGAGGCTTTGAAATCCGGCGTGATGGTCAGTGGCACCGGCAACAAAATAGTGCCGTCATAGCCGTAGTTGGCCAGGTTGCCAATCGGAATCTTGACCGGCAGCGGCCAGGCGATGTCGCCGGCGAGCACACCGGCAGGCAGTGTCCAGCTGAGCGAGGTGGCCAGGCCGGAGTCGCCCGAATTTTTCCAGTAGGTATGCCATTCGGGCTGGTGCTTGAGTTGCAGGCCGACCCAGACCGTCTTGCCGGGCTCGATGCCGTCAGGCGCATGGGCCATCAGCTCGGCTTGCACCTGCTCGGTGGTGACCGTATTCTTGACAATTTCCTGCGCTCGGGCCCCTGTGGCCAGCGCACAAAAAGCGATGAAGAACAGGGCCGCGAACGACGGCAGCAGGCGTTTGAGGTGGGTCATGGCGTGGTAGGAGACGTGGCAGGTCGTGAAGTTCCGCAGGTGGCTGCGGCGCCTCAATCCTGTGTGTCGTTGGCCGGGAACAGGGAGGTCTGTTCAGCCGGTTTGGCGAAGACCGGCGGGAGTTTGGTCGGCGCCTTGATGCGCAACTGCTTGTTGACATTCATGCGGCCGAACACCACTTCGATGTCAGCCGCTGTCACGCCAAAAAGCGGTGCCAGAAAGCGCACCATGTGGTCGGTGGCACGCCCGGCCACGGGCGCGGCGCAGACGCTGACCTTGAGCTGTTTGCCGTAAGGTTTGCCAATGGCATTCTTGCTGGCGCTGGGTTTGCCCAGAATGTTGACCACCAGCACATCGCCATCCCAGGCGAAGAAGGAGTCACCGGTGAGGTTGCGGGCGCGTTTTTGAGACATGGGGTGATGATACTGACCTGCATCAGGCAGCCACCAGGGGCTACCAGGAGCGCACGCGCCCGGTGTCGATATGGACAAACTGGTCGCGCGGGTAATAACCCACGCCGCCAGCTTTCAGCGACAGGGCCGCGTCGCGCAGCTCGGCCAGTGGCACGCCGGGCAGGCGGATGTCGATGGCCTTGCCCTCCATGTGCAGGCTGCGCTTGGCCACGCCGCCGCCGCGCGTGTTGCGCAACCGGGCATTGGTGAGCGGGCCGCGGTAGCCCGAAATGATTTGATACGACAGCGGCACCTGGCTGCCCAGCAGCTGGCGCACGTTGTGCAGCAGGTCGAACAACTGCGGGTCGATCTGGCCGACCTCGCCCGAGTAATGGTCACGCAGGAAATGGTTCAGCGAGCCCAGCGCCTGCGGCACATAGTGATCGCCGCTGGCGTACACCAGGTCGATGCGTTCGTGCGTGTGGGTGTGGTCGAGCATCAGGCTGCGAACACCGGGCACGGCTGCCCGCGCTGACCGGCCAGCCAGTCCCAGTGCGCCGCCGAGCAGCATGGCTTGTGCGCAGCGATGTAAAAAAAACCGGCGCGAGGGCTGAAGGGGAAACAGTATCTGGTGTGTCATGGGACCGCATTTTAAGGAGGTTCGTCCGGGTAATTTGTGGGTAGATTTTGACAGATCATTGTGTATTTCCCCGGCTGCTCAGAAGAGCCGCCCTCGTCGACAAGCCACCGCTCGCCGTTTGGAACCTTCAGCGCGCTAGCGCTTTCCAACAGCCGTTGAAATAGAAATCACCCTGAACAGCCAATCCACTAACACCAGCCCGGTGGTGTGCGTGGCCTACCCCAGATTGCTATGGCCGTGAGCAGCCAGGAATCGGTTGAGTTTTTTGCAAGTCGAATCAAACGAGCGCTGCTCCTGCTGCGAGAAGCCACCATGGATCAGCGGCCCTTCGTCGTTGGCGATAGCCTGGCTGATCAAATCTGCAACTGCTCGCTTTCTGAGCTTGGGCGTGTCATTGATGTCGCGAATGATTTCGCCCCCCGAGCAACCACAAGTTGTCGCGGTGCAGGTTGCGGGTCTTACGCGTCAGACCTTGGGCCAGCGGATCCAGCAGAAATGGCGTGAACACGGCAACGATCTGCTCGCCCGGGATAACGTCACGCTCCTCGCCACACCAACTTGGTGCCCAAATCGCCAAATCCGGGCAGTAGCTGGCTAGGTCTGGCGTGGCTACGATAGGGGCCAATTTTTCCTTGAGTTTTCTTGGCATGCGTTTGATCTCGCTACTGAACCAGTGTTACCACTTTCCCGGCTTCGTCTACGTCATCGCGCGTCTGAACAAGTCCGCCAACAGTATCGAAGTCGAGGTGCGCGAACGAAGCAACTCCAAGGGGAAATGCTCCATCTGTCACACATCGGCGCCGACCTACGATCATTTGACGGTGAGGCGCTTCGAGTTCGTGCCATTCTGGGGTTTCGTGGTT
>NZ_JACUUE010000211.1 GCF_014859475.1 Rhodoferax sp. | reverse complement strand
CCGGGGACATGGATTGCGTCACTTCGTTCGCAATGACGGGGCTGTTCATGGAAAGTCGCGCAGCAACGTGGCAACCAATGATCAAACGGCGGCGCGCCGAAACGGTTGACTCGTTCACTGGTCATAATGCGTTTTTGACCCCTCAAGGAGTACATCATGGGATTTTTCAGCAAGATACTTGACAAATTGGGCATTGGCAGCGGCGACGCAGCACCCACCACTACAGCGGCACCGGCTGCACCTGCCACTGCCCCGGTAGCCGCGCCGGCAACGCCCAGCCCGGCTGCCGCAGCGCCAGCGGCGGTCAATCCAATCGCGATGGTCGATGTCGTTGCACAAATGGAGCAGCGTGCCGCCAAGAATCCGCAGAAGCTGAACTGGAAAACATCCATCGTCGATCTGCTCAAGCTGCTTGACCTCGACAGCAGCTTTGCCGCACGCAAGGCGTTGGCCACCGAACTCGGTTGCCCCGACGAACTGATGGGTGACTCAGCCAAGATGAATATCTGGCTGCACAAGAACGTGCTCGCGCACATTGCTGCCAACGGCGGCAATATCCCGCAGGCGCTGCTGGATTAACGTGTCAGAACATCGTCATTGCGAACGCAATGACGCAATCTAGCGTGGTGGCAGCCCGTATTATTCCGGCATGACCTCTGCCTCTTCTGCCCCCGCCGCCAAACCCTCCTGGATCAGCACGCTGCGGGTCTATCTGGAGCCGGCCAGCCTGCGCATGCTCATTCTGGGCTTTTCGGCCGGCCTGCCATTGCTGCTGGTGCTGGGCACGCTGAGCTTCTGGCTGCGCGAGGCCGGCATTGACCGCACCACCATCGGTTACCTGAGCTGGGTCGGCTTGGCTTATGCCTTCAAGTGGCTTTGGGCGCCGCTGGTGGACCGGCTGCCGATTCCGCTGCTCACGCGCTGGCTTGGGCGCCGGCGCAGCTGGCTGCTGCTGTCGCAACTGGCCATCGTGTGGGGCCTGATCGCAATGTCGTTCAACGACCCACAGGTGGCGCTCACGCCTGTGGTGTGGGGCGCGCTGGCGGTGGCGTTTGGCTCGGCCACGCAGGACATCGCGCTCGATGCCTTTCGCATCGAATCGGCCGACATCAGCCGCCAGGCCGCGCTGGCGGCGTCTTACCAGACCGGTTACCGGCTGGCCATGATCTGGGCTGGTGCCGGCGTGTTGTGGATTGCCGCCGGGGCGCAAACCGTGGGCATCAGCGGCTACCAGCACGGTGCCTGGCACACCGCTTACCTGGTGATGGCGGCCAGCATGGCGCTAGGCATTGTCACCGTGCTGCTGTCGCCCGAGCCGCTGCGCCGCCCCATGCCCGCCGCCAAGAACGCCCTGGACTGGCTGCACGGCGCGCTGATCGAGCCCTTTGCCGACTTTTTGCGCCGCTACAAGTGGCAGGCAGTGCTCATTCTTGCGCTGATTGCCGTCTACCGCATCAGTGACGTGGTGATGGGCATCATGGCCAACCCGTTTTATGTCGATATGGGCTACACCAAGGCAGAGGTTGCCACCGTGACCAAGATTTACGGCGTCATCATGACACTGGCCGGCGCGTTCATTGGCGGCGCCATGGCCATGCGCCTGGGGGTGATGCGGGTGCTGATGCTGGGCGCGCTGCTGAGCGCCGGCACCAATCTGCTGTTTGCGGCCTTGAGCACGCGTGGCCATGACCTGACCGGGCTCATTTTTGTGATCTCGGCCGACAACCTGGCTGGCGGCATTGCCTCGGCCGCCTTCATCGCTTACCTCTCGGGCCTGACCAACGTCAACTACTCGGCCACCCAATACGCGCTGTTCAGCTCCATGATGCTGCTGTTGCCCAAGTTCATCGCCGGCTATTCGGGCGTTTATGTCGATGCCTTCGGCTACCAGCACTTTTTCACGGCCACGGCGCTGCTGGGCGCGCCGGTGTTGCTGCTGGTGTGGCTGGCCGCGCGTGTCAGGCAAGCCTGATTTACCCAACTTTACGCGGCCTTCAAACGCTGGATGAGACCCGCCACTAGACTCATGCCAATGAACCAACAGCTGCTGATGATCGAAGACGATGCGCGCCTGGCCAACATGGTGAGCGAGTATCTGGGCCAGTCCGGCTACCAGGTCGCGCACGCCGGTGACGGCCAAACCGGCTTGAACACCTTGCAGAAACAAGCTGCAGAGCTGGTGATTCTGGACCTGATGCTGCCTGACATGGACGGCCTGGAAGTGTGCCGACGCATCCGTGCCCTGCCCGGCGCGCTGGCGCAAACGCCCATTCTGATGCTCACCGCCAAAGGCGACCCAATGGACCGCATCATCGGCCTGGAAATGGGTGCGGACGACTACCTGCCCAAACCCTTCGAGCCGCGCGAGTTGCTGGCGCGCATCCGCGCCGTGCTGCGCCGCCATGGCGATGGTGGCGCCATGGGCAATGGCAATGTGATGCGCTTTGGCAGCCTGGAAATCGACCGCGATGCGCGTGTGGTCAGCGTGGCCGGCCAGGTCTGCGACCTGACCTCTTACCAGTTTGACCTGCTGGTGGCTTTGGGCGAGCGCGCCGGGCGCGTGCTCACGCGCGACCAGATCATGGAGGCCGTGCGCGGGCGCGAGCTCGAAGCCTTCGACCGCTCCATCGACGTGCACATGGGCCGCATCCGCGCCGCCATCGAGCTTGATGCCAAGGCGCCCAAACGCATCCTCACGGTGCGCGGCGTGGGTTACGTGTTTGCCCGCCAGCAGGATTGATGCTTAATAAACTCTACATTCGCATCTGGCTGGCCGTGGTGCTGGCCGTGGCCGTGCTCATTTTGCTGGTGGGCTGGGCCTGGCGGCTCGCGGCCGAACCACCCTTGCGCGATATCGAAATTCGCGACCAGGCCGGTCAGATCATTGGCAAGGGACGTTCCCGCGCGTATTCTGGCGACGAGTCACCCGGGCCGCGTCGGCGTGATCTGCAAGGCCAAGGCATGCATCACCCCGAGCGCAGCATGATGACAACACCGCCGCCAGGCCAAACCAGCGCCGAAGCCTCTGCAGGCAGCGGCGACGCCACCCCCGGCCCCGAGTTTGTGGTGCGCATGCACGACGGCCAGACCATGCGCATGCACCTGATGCGCGCGCCCGCCTCGTTCTGGAGCCGCCCACCGTTTGGCTTTGCCTGGATGCTGGTGTGGGTGGGCATTGCCGTGGCGCTGGCCACTTACCCGATCGTGCGCACGCTCACACGCCGGCTGGAGCGCCTGCAGAACGGCGTGCAGCAGTGGGGCGAAGGCGATTTGTCAACCCGCGTCTCTGAGGCCGGTCAGGACGAAGTGGCCTTTCTGGCCAGGCGTTTCAACCAGGCCGCCGAGCGCGTGCAGACCTTGGTGCAGTCGCACGAGGCGCTGCTGGCCTCGCAAAAATCGCTGCTGGCCAATGCCTCGCACGAATTGCGCTCGCCGCTAACGCGCATCCGCATGGGGCTGGAACTGATGGGTGCCGGCACACCAGCGTCCAAGGCCGAGATTACGCGCAACATCAATGAGCTCGACCAGCTGATCGACGAGATTTTGCTGGCCAGCCGCCTCGATGCGCGCGAGGCCGATTTGGGCACCGAGGAGTCGGTGGACCTGATTGGCCTGGCGGCCGAGGAATGCGCCCGCGTCAATGCCGAGCTTGACCTGCCGCCGGATTTGAATGCTGACCCGGCCGAGCTGGAGCTGGCCGTGCCGGGCATCAGCAAACTGCTGCGCCGGGCCGTGCGCAACCTGCTGGAAAACGCGCGCCGCTATGGCGCCGGCGACATCCGCTTGAGTCTGAGCCAGACGCCAAGCCAGGTGGTGATCCGGGTTTCGGACCACGGGCCTGGCGTGCCGGAGGATTTGCGTGAGCGCATTTTCGAGCCCTTTTACCGTCTGCCGGGCGCCACCGAGCGCGACGGCGGTGTGGGCCTGGGCCTGGCGCTGGTCAAAGCCATCGCCGAGCGGCATGGCGGCCGGGTGGCTTGTGAAGACGGGCCTGATGGCGGTGCCGTATTCGTGCTCGAGCTGCCAAAAAAATACCTGTAAAACCCCCCAAATGGGGGATATTCAAAACCATGAACGCCCCTTATATTTCATACCACTGCTGTCACAGTCAGAAGCACATGCCAAGTCAGCGTCTTTTTTGATGAAGTCTTTGAGATCATGGGGTTTCCAACGACGTTCCTCCCACGGGGGAACTTTACAAGCCACCTTCGGGTGGCTTTTTTTTGA
>NZ_JACUUE010000210.1 GCF_014859475.1 Rhodoferax sp. | reverse complement strand
CGACCCGTGTGAGCAGGGTGGCAACGGCTCTGGACGGCGGCAGCAAGTTGGCAAGCTCCTGCTCAAGCAGATAGCCGATCATGCCGTCGGTCTGCGCGCCCAGCACATCCAGCGGATAGGCCTCCACGCTGGTGTAGGCGGCGGCCTGCAGTGCCAGCAGCCCCACCTGCGGCCCGTTGCCGTGTGTCAGCACCAACTCATGCCCAGCAGCCACGCCCGCGATCTGGACGGCTGCACGGCGAATGTTGTCGAGCTGGTTTTCTGCGGTGGGCGGTTCACTGCGCTGCAGCAGCGCGTTACCGCCAAGGGCAACGACGAGTCTCATCCGAGTGTGGCCACCAGCACGGCCTTGATGGTGTGCATGCGGTTTTCGGCCTGCGTGAAAACGACGGACGCATCGGACTCAAAAACCTCGTCGGTCACTTCGATCTCGCTGAGGCCATATTTCTCATGCACCTGGCGACCCACCTCGGTATCCAGGTTGTGAAAGGCCGGCAAGCAATGCATGAACTTGGTGCGCGCCTTGCCGGTGGCCTGCATCAATGCCGTCGTGACCTGGTAGGGCAGAAGTTGCGCGATGCGCTGCTTCCAGACCTCTTCGGGCTCGCCCATCGACACCCAGACATCGGTGTAGAGAAAGTCTGCCCCAGCCACGGCTTTCAATGGGTCGGTCTCCAGCGTGATGCGAGCCCCGGTGCTGCGCGCGAGTTCGCGCATCTGCGCCACCAGGTCGGCCGGCGGTTGCAGGTCCGCTGGTGCGGCGATGCTCACGTCCATGCCCATTTGCGTGCCGCCCACCAGCAGCGAGCTGCCCATGTTGAAGCTGGCATCGCCCAGATAGCAAAAACTCAACTCGTGCAAGGGCTTCTCGCCAAACTCCTGCATCGTCAGCAGGTCAGCCAGAATCTGGGTCGGGTGTGCCTCATCGGTGAGCCCGTTCCAGACCGGCACCTTGGCAAAGCGCGCCAGTTCATCGACCACGCTTTGATGGAAGCCACGGTATTCAATACCGTCGTAGTACCGTCCCAGCACGCGAGCCGTGTCCTTGAGGGACTCTTTATGTCCCAGCTGCGAGCCGACAGCATCCAGGTACGTGACGTGGCCACCTTGGTCATGCACCGCTACCTCAAAGGCGCAGCGCGTGCGGGTCGAGGGTTTCTCAAAGATCAGCGCAATGTTCTTGCCCTTGAGCTGCGGGTGTTCATTGCCCACCGCCTTGGATCGCTTGAGCTCGGTCGCCAGGTCGAGCAGAAATCGAATGTCGCCAGGGGCGAAGTCCTTGAGCGCCAGCAGGCTGCGGTTGCGAAGGTTGAAGGCCATGGGGAATCCAGTCTTGAGAGTTGTGGATGTTCGGGCGGCACCTAGACGGCGTCACGTTCGATGGGGCAGGACATGCAGTGGCTGCCACCGCGACCGCGGCCCAGTTCAGCACCAGAGATGACCATCACTTGCACCCCGGCATTGCGCAGCAAGTTGTTGGTATGGGTGTTTCGGGCGTAGGCCATGACAACGCCGGGTGCCAGCGCCAGCAGGTTATTGCCGTCGTCCCACTGCTCGCGCTCCACTGTGTAGGCATCGCCACCGGTGGCGACAGTGCGCAGCCGGGGCAAGCCCAGGGCTTCCTTCATCACATCCAGAAAGGACTGTGACTCCGTGCGCACATCCAGGCTTCCCGCCAGCTTGCCTGGCCGCAGGCTGTGCACGCGGATGGTGTCCACCAGCTCCGGGAAGTAGGTCACCAGGTCCACATCGCAAAAAGTAAACACGGTGTCCATGTGCATGGCACCGCGCGACTTGGGAATTTGGGCTGCGAGCACCCGGCTTGCTGCACCGGTTGCGAAAAGTGCGCGAGCGAGCTGACTCACGGCCTGGGGCGAGGTGCGCTCACCCATGCCGATCAACACGACCCCCCCGCCCAGCGGCATGACATCACCCCCCTCCAGCGTGGCCTGACCGTGATCCTGGTCGGGGTCGCCCCACCACACGGTGGTGTGCCCCGCAAAGGCCGGATGAAACCGATAAACCGCTGCGGTAAGCAGCGTCTCCTGCCGGCGCGCCGGCCAATACATGGGGCACAAGGCCACGCCCTCACCGATCCAGCAACTGCTGTCACGCGTAAACAAAGTATTGGGCAGCGGTGGCAACAGGAAGTCGGCCTCAGCGGCGTAACGCGCCAACAGCCCCTCTGGCTCGAAAGGCAGCTCGGCACGCGCCAGGCCGCCAATGAGGTGTTCGGCCAGACGGCTCGGCGACAACCCTTCCAGCCAGGGCCGCAACTGCTGCGCCAGTTCCGGGTCGATGAAATTGGGACCGAGTTTGCGCTCAAGCAACCAGTCGCGCGCAGCAGGGTTGCCCATGGTCTCAGCAAGGACCGCCTGCAGTTCGAGCACCTCAACATGACGCTCGCGCATGGCATGGGTGAACGCGTCATGGTCTGCCCGCGCCTGCTCTACCCATAGAACGTCGTCGAACAACAACTCATGACAATTGAGCGGCGTCAAGCGCCTCTGCGCCAGGCCGGGTCGGCATACCAGCACCGTGCGCAAGCGGCCGACTTCCGAGTGGATTCCTATCGGCATATGGATACCTCTTCAAAAAATCAATATGTGCTTGACCAACATCAAACGCTCAGTCGACCTGTGGCCAGCAGGGCTGCGGCAACCAGCGCCAGCACGACAAGAACAGCAAGAATGACCCATTCGCGCCCCCCGAAGGCTTGCTCGCTGCGTTGTCGCTTGGCGATCAGATACACCACCGCACCCGGTGCATACAGCAAGGCGCTCAACAACAAATACTTGAAACCGGCGGCATACAGTAGCCACAGGCAGTAAACAGTGGCCAATGCGGCGATGGGCACATCGCTGCGGTGGTGGGCGCTGCGTGTGTCCTGCGCCTCGCCTTCACCGCGCCAGGCCAGCGACAGCCCATAGGCGGCGCTGAACAGGTAAGGCAGAAGAATCATCGCCGTGGACAGCGAGATGAGCGCCAGGTACGACGCCTTCGAGAACAGCGTCAGCACAAGAAACACCTGCACCATACCGTTGGTCAGCCACAGCGCATTGGCCGGCACGCCCTTGCCGTTCTGTTTGGCAAGCCAATCCGGCATCACACCGCCACCGGCCGGGGTGAAAAGCGACTCCGCAGCCAGCAGCATCCAGGCCAGAAAACCACCGCCCACCGACACGATCAGGCCGACGTAAATCAGCACCGCACCCCACGTGCCCACCGCCGCTTCCAGCACGCTCGCCATCGACGGATTCTTCAGGCCCGCCAACTCGGGCTGCGCAAAGATGCCCAGCGACAGCAGTGACACCGACATCAGCAGTAGCAAGCAGATCAGGAAACCGATGACGGTGGCCCAGCCAACGTCTTCACGTTTGCGAGCACGGGCCGAATACACGCTGGCCCCCTCGATGCCGATGAAGACCCACACGGTCACGAGCATCGTGCTTTTCACCTGATCAAGCACCGAGCCAAGTTTGGCATCACCCCAGAAATTGAGCCGAAAGGTATCCAACTGGAACGCCATGGCCACCAGGCCGATGAATAACAGCAGCGGTACGATCTTGGCCAGTGTGACCACAGCGTTGAGCACGGCAGCGCCTTGAATGCCGCGTAGCACCAGGGCATGAATCAGCCACAGCACCATCGAGGCGCCGATGATGGAGGCGAGCGTGTTGCCCGTGCCAAAAGCAGGGAAGAAGTACCCAAGCGCACCGAACGCGGCCACCAGATAGCCCACATTGCCGATCCAGGCGCTGACCCAATAGCCCCAAGCCGAGTTGAAGCCAACGTATTCGCCTGACAACGCCCGGGCATAGGCGTACACGCCGTTGTCCAGTTCGGGCTTGCGCAGCGACAGCATCTGGTAGACGCGCACCAGCAGCAGCATGCCGACACCGGTGACCGTCCAGCCGATCAGAATCGCACCGGCACCGGCGCCGGCGGCCATGTTCTGCGGCAGACCAAAAATACCGCTGCCAATGATGGAGCCCACCACCAGCGCCACCAGCAAGCCCAAGCCAAGTTTGCCGGGCGGGCTTTTTTGGGGCGATGGGGTCGATTGTGTGTTCATGGCTGGCGTGCTCCTGGTAGGACTTGGGCTTCTCGTTCATTCTTGACACCGCTTGCTCAGGGTTTCATGATCACCGACGTTGCGACTATTGGTCTGTGCGAAAACGCACACAAGTCCCGAAGTCATCAAAAGGGTTTGCAGTCCAGTGACCGTATTCACGCCGACTGTGATCCGCCTTTGTGCAGGGATTCAGCCTTGCAGGGCC
>NZ_JACUUE010000209.1 GCF_014859475.1 Rhodoferax sp. | reverse complement strand
CGACACCGCTGAAGCCAAGCTGGCGGTGATGGAGGAATGCGGCTTCAAAGTCACGCGCAACCCGTCCGAGATGGCCAAGCTGCTCAAGGCCATGTTGTAGCCTGAGCCTGTGAAGCGAGGCATTTGACATGGTCAAAGCCATAAAGCCGGATTTCCTGATGGACAATCCGGCTTTGTTATTTCTGGAAGTGTCATATCGCAGCGGCAGATTTTCTGTTCCCCCTGCGTGCTTGGCTGATGGATAAATCATGTACTACACCTTCTGTGCCAAAACCGATCCGGGCCTGATTCGTCGCAATAACGAAGATGCCGTGCTTGTTGACGAAAATTGCGGCGTGGCCGTGCTGGCGGATGGCATGGGCGGCTACAACGCGGGAGAGGTCGCCAGTGGCATGGCCACCACCATGATTGCAACCGAACTGCCCCGATGCTTGTCCGGCAGCGCGCCACTGAGTCATCCAGCCGACCTCTGCCGCGCCCTGGCAACCAGTGTCGATAGGGCCAATCAGGCGATTCTGCAAGCAGCCACCGACAGCTCCGACTGTGCAGGCATGGGCACCACCCTGGTGGCTGGTATATTTCAGGTTGATCGCCTGTACTTGACTCACGTGGGAGATTCGCGCTGTTATCTTTTGCGCGACGAAACCTTGACGCAAATCACCACCGACCACTCACTTCGGCAGGAGCTGATCGACGCCGGTTTGATTACTCGCGAAAAGGCGGCGCATGCGCGGGGTCGAAACCTGTTGACCCGCGCCCTTGGGGTGGACGCCAAGGTGCCAGTCGAAGTCCGCACTTTTCAGGTTGTTCCGGGTGATCTTTACCTGATGTGCTCCGATGGATTGACCGATATGGTGGATGATGCCTGCATGACCAGTCTGATGGTTCAGGAGAAAAACATGGCCAAACTTGCCTCTGCCTTAATTAATCTGGCCAATGCCAAAGGTGGGCGGGATAATATTGGCGTTATATTAATCCACGCCATAGATGTGCCAGACAAGCCTGGCAAGTTGTCGCGTTTGTTTGCCGGTTAGTCAAATACACATGTTTACAGGAGCTGTTTGTGCCCAAAATCACCATCAAGCTTGGCAGTGACATCCTTCAGGAAGTCCAGCTCACCAAGGAACGAACCACTTTGGGGCGGCGCCCCTACAGCGATGTCGTCATGGAAAATATGGCGGTCAGTGGTCAGCATGCCTGCCTGGTGCTTGAAGACCAGCATGTGAGCATTGAAGACCTCCACAGCACCAACGGCACTTATGTCAACGGCAGCGCCGTCAAAAAGCAGGCGCTGCAAGATGGTGATGTCATTGAAATCGGCAATTTCACCATCAAGTTTTCAGCCAACTCGGGCGACGTGGAAGACCGCGTGGAAGATCAGGAGGGTCTGAGCGTTAACGCCGGCCTGGTGCCCACGCCACCGGCAAGCCCGGTTGAGCCAGCCGCCGACCTGATCGGCCGCATCAAAGTCATCGCCGGTCCAGCCGTCGGGCGCGAGTTGCGCCTGACAAAAATCGTGACGACGTTTGGCAAGCCCGGTGTGGCGGTGGCTGCCATCACGCGACGTGAACAGAGCTACTTTGTGCATCTGGTTGGAGGGGCTGACGCGCCCATGCTCAACGGTTCCCCGGTTGGCCAGGAACCCAGAATGCTGAGTGAAGGTGACCAAATCACCTTGAGCGGCACTGTCCTGCAATTCTCCCAATGCTGACACGCGACGCGCTCATGCTTCAACCTGGCAGCTGACCAGGTACGGCTTGTGATGTGCAGGCACGCGCCAACATGAACGCTCCCAACCAACTTTCCAATCTGGACCAAGGCGGCATGACCGTGGAGGCGCTTTTTTACAAGCAGCTTCAAGAAATTACCGCTCGCATCTATGAGACTGACAACATTGAACAAATCATGTTGGAATCCAGTCAGGATATTTGCAGGCTGTTCAATGCTGATCGGTTGACGCTTTATGTGGTCAACGAGGAGCGCACTGCCATCACCTCCAAGGTCAAGACCGGGCTCAATAGCAGCCGTGATCTGAAGCTGCCGATCGCGCCCAGAAGCGTCGCCGGGTATGTGGCCTTCAGTCAAAAGCTGGTGAACTTGCCCGATGTTTATGACGACGACGCACTTAGAAATCTGCACCCGTCGCTGACCTTCTTCAAAGAGGTGGACAAGCGCTCAGGCTACCGCACACGGCAAATGCTGACGGCGCCGATCCTGGCGGACGACACGCTTTATGGCGTGCTGCAAATCATCAACAGCAAAAAGAACCAGCCTTTCGGCACGCTCGATGTGGAAGGTGCCACCCAGCTGTGCAAGACCCTCGCCACGGCCATCCGGCAGCGCATCCTCAAGCAGGAAGACAGCGTGCGGCGCATGGTTACCAAATACGACGGCCTGGTCACCAGCGATGTCATGAGTGCGGCAGAACTCGAGCACTGCCTGCAGCAGGCGCGCAAACAGGGTTTGACGGTCGAGCATGTGCTGCTCACCGAATACCAGGTGCGACCGGCCCAGATCGGCCCGTCGCTGGCCAAGTTTTTTGGTGTGCCCTACGAGCCGTTCAGCGAGGGCCACGTGCGCTCCGAGGCGCTGCACAGCGCGCTCAAGCGCGAGTTCATCGATGAGCAGGGCTGGTTGCCGCTGGAAGAGTCGCCGGATGGCCTGGTCATCATGTGCCTGGACCCCGAAGCCGTGCGCAGTTCGCGCATCGTGGCCCAGGTTTTTCCGCGTACGCCGAAGTTTTCTTACCGGGTCACGACGCGCTACGAGTTCATGCAGACCCTGGGCCAGATTTTTGGCGTGGAGGCCGAGAGTGGCAGCATCAGTGACATGCTGGCCGACATGGACAGCGCGCCCATGGACGATGGCAGCAACGACGATTCGCTGGAGTCTGCGGCGGCTGACAACGAACTCGTCAAATTTGTCAACAAGGTTATCCTCGACGCCTACCACCAGGGCGCCTCCGACATTCACATCGAGCCCATGCCGGGCAAGCTCAAAACCGGTATCCGCTTTCGCATCGATGGTTCTCTGCAACCCTACATCGAGGTGCCGGCGCATTTCCGCCAGGCCATGGTGACGCGCCTGAAAATCATGTGCGACCTCGATATTTCAGAGCGCCGCCGCCCCCAGGACGGCAAGATCAAATTCAAGAAGTACGGCCCCATCGACATCGAACTGCGCGTGGCTACCATCCCCTCGGCGGGCGGTGTTGAAGACGTGGTGATGCGGATACTGGCCGCTGGCGAGCCCATTCCGCTGAACGAGCTCGGCCTGACCCCGCACAACATGGAGCGGGTGCTCAAAACCATCTCGAAACCCTACGGCCTTTTTTACGTGTGCGGCCCCACCGGTTCGGGCAAAACCACCACGCTGCACTCGATCCTGAAAAACCTGAACACCCCCGACACCAAGATATGGACCGCCGAAGACCCGGTTGAAATCACCCAGAAAGGCTTGCGCCAGGTGCAGATCAACAAGAAGGCGGGCATCGACTTTGCGATGGTCATGCGCTCATTTTTGCGCGCCGACCCCGACATCATCATGGTGGGCGAGTCGCGCGACCATGAAACCGTGGCGATGGGCGTGGAAGCCTCGCTCACCGGCCACCTGGTTTTCTCCACGCTGCACACCAATTCGGCGCCGGAGTCCATCACGCGCTTGCTCGACATGGGCATGGACCCGTTCAATTTTGCCGATGCCCTGCTGGGCATTCTGGCGCAGCGCCTGGCCAAGAAGTTGTGCGTCTGCAAAGAGGCCTATGTGCCTGATGCCGAGGAGCTGCGTCTGTTTGCCATGGAATACGCCGACGAATTGCGCCATTCCGCCAAATGGAAAGATCATTATGAGGAAGAGCTGGGCCAGCTCATTGCCAGCTGGCAAACGCAATTTAGCGCCGGCGGGCCGCTCAAGTTTTACCGCCACGCCGGTTGCGACAAGTGCCATCAAACGGGTTACAAAGGCCGGGTCGGCCTGCATGAGTTGCTGATTGCTGACGATGGCATCAAGAAACTGATTCAGGAGCGCGCCCGGGTGGCCGACATTTTTGCCGCAGCCGTCGAGGGCGGCATGCGCACCCTGAAAATGGACGGCATGGAAAAAGTCATGATGGGGCTGACCGACCTGAAGATGGTGCGCTCGGTTTGTATCAAGTAGCAGGCTTTGCCCTAAGCCGCTTTGTCTTTCAATGCCAAAGCCAGTTCGTAAAGCGCATTGCGCGGCTCGCCGGTGATCTCAGCGGCCAGTTTGACGGCGGTTTTGAGCGGCAACTCGGCCAGCAGCAATTGCAGCA
>NZ_JACUUE010000208.1 GCF_014859475.1 Rhodoferax sp. | reverse complement strand
GCATCGTCACGCACCACCACACGCGGCGTCTTTACCAAGCCCGCCTCAATGGCATCGTTCAAGCCAAAGTCCGACACCACCCAGCTGAACAACCCCGCCTCGGTGTTGCTGCGCCCCGTGGGCGCAAAGGGCGTGGCCGACAGGTCGTAGCAGCGCGCAATGCGCCGGGTTTTGTGGATGCGGTCCAGCCCCTCCACCCAGCGGGTGGCCTCGTCCAGGTCAATGCCCAGCGCCTCGGCCTCGGCCTTGCTCACCTTGATGTCGGCGGGCTTGCGGTAGGCATGGTGCGCCTCGTCGTTGATGACCACCAGGTTCTTGGCGTTGGCCAGCGGGCCCAGCACGCGGCGGGTGTAAGCCTCGTCGCTCTCTTTGCCCTTTTTCACCACCGAGCGCTCTTGCTCTTTCAGTGGCATCAGGGTGTGCCAGTTTTCGATCAGGATGCTGGCCCGGTTGAGCTTTTGCCGCAGCGCCTCGGAAGGGCACAGCTCAAACTGGTCGTAGTAGTTCTGCTCGTGCCCCGGCATCAACACCTGTAGGCGCGACTTCACCGTCAGGCCCGGTGCCACCAGAAAAATGGCGCTGGAATACTTGCGCGGCGACTTGGGGTAGGTCAACGCGTTCAGCACCTGCCAGGTGATGACCATAGCCATCACCGTAGTCTTGCCGCTGCCCGTGGCCATCTTGTTGCACAACCGTTCAAACGCGCCGCCGTCGCCCTCGATGAAGATGCCCTGCCGATATTCAGGCAGCGCCTCCAGGTGCCAGATCAGCGTTTCTATGGCTTCGAGCTGGCAAAAGTAGAACGGGTACTGGCGACGCGACACCTTGTCTGCATCCCACCAGTGCTGCAGCAGCGCCAGCGTCACCGCCGTGGTGCCCGGCCAGCCATCGGCGCGCCACTGGCGCACCCGCTCGCGGATGGTGTCCACCAGCGGGATGGCCACCTGCCGCCGCGTGTTCTCGCGCGTGTCGATGATCTCGTAGCCCGCCGGGCGGCGCACTGGCTCGCGCCTCAGTGTGCGGTCGGGGTTCTCGGCCCAGTGCTGCTGCGGCTCGGTGAAGGCTGAGTTGATGATGAGGGAGGTGGGTGAGGTCAAGGCGCTTCACTTCAAAAAGGTTTGCAGGCGATCAAAAGTGCGCGCCAGGCTGGGGGCGTGCGCCATGGCGGCGTCCACATTCCAGCGCTCATGGACAAATTGGCGCATGCGCTCGTTGTACAGCGGCCCAATCGAAACCGCACTGCCTTGCGCTGGCACCAGTTCTGCTACCAGCCGTTTGTTGCGGCTGCGCCGTACCAGATTGATCAGTTCTTGCTTGGGGTCGGCCAAGGACTCGGGCGCAGGAGAAATTTTGCTGACCGGTATGCCCGCAAAGCTTGCAAACCCCTCCTGATCGGCCAGCACCCAAGCCTCTGCCTCACGCACTGCCACCCGAAACAGCATGGACCGAGGCAAAGTGGCAACCCCCCACTGTTCGCGCAACTGCGGGGCGCACGGCGTCTGATCCAGATCCACCAGGACGACGTGGGGCAAAGCGCGGCTGGCGTTCAGGTACTTGGACACCGATTTGCGCATATTGCCCACCCCGCGCGCCACCAGAGGCCGCAGCACCGTATAGCCGCGCCCGGTATGCGCAAGCACCTTCTCCATCAGGACCAGGCTCAAAACGTCTTCCACCACCAGGGCGATGTCCAGCGGTTGGGCCATGGCTAAAAAATGGAAAGCTGTTCAATCTGGCTTGGCGGGGCCTTGCGAACCATGGCCTCGGCCACGTTGTAGCCCGCCGCAACCAACTCCAGCTCCTGGGCTGTGGCAGGCACAACGCGTGTGCCTTCGGCCGAAGGCTCCAGCCGCAGCACATCGCGCGGGTCCACGCTGCTGTGCTCCAGCAGGGCCTCGCTGTGGGTGGTCACAAACACCTGGCGGCGGTGCTTTGCCCGGCGCTGCATCTGCCACAGCAAGGGCGGAATCTGCCGAACAATCGACTCGTTCAGCGACAACTCCGGCTCCTCCAGCAGCAGCAAAGAGTCGCCATCGAGCAGGCTCCACATGATGCCCAGCAGGCGCAGCGTGCCATCAGAGAACTGGTCTTCACGCTGCCAGCCCGCATCGGGCCGCCAATGCTCGTAGAGCGCTTCCAGGTGGGGCGTGCCCGTGGCGTTGTCGCGGCTGAATTTCAGGTCGCGCATATTGGGCACACAGGCCCGCAGGGCCGATTCGATTTTTTTCAGACGTGCATCGCGGGTGCGGTCCGGGGTTTTGGCAATGCGCTCCAGAAACGACTGGCCAAAAGGGTCACCTTCCAGCAAGACGCTGGCGCCCAGCTCCGCATGTTTGAGCAATTGCGGCACCAGATGCAGATAAGTCAGTGCGCCAAAAAACTGCGCAATGTCCCGAAAATCCTTGTTCGCGTTGACCTGCTCCAGGCTGGTTTCCGTCAAACGCTCACGGTCTGCCTGGTCTTCCGGGTTGTGGGGCCGGTCGAGCAGCACGGCGCCCGTGCGCAAGTCTTCCACCCGCTCCTTGCTTACCACCACCCGCTGCTTGCCTTTGCCCTCGCTGCGAAAGGCCAGGCAGTAGCGCCAGATGGCCGGGGTATCTATTTTTTCTGCCAGATCGACCTCGATCAGCACCTCCGGGTTGCTGCGCGCCAGCAGGCAGCGCACCTTGGTCATGCCGCCGCGCATTTCCACGGCGCGCTGCAGCCCCCCACCCTTGGGTTTGGCCACATCGCGCAAAAACCGGAACACATCCAGCAGGTTGGACTTGCCCGAGGCGTTCGGCCCAATCACGAACACCCGGTCGCGCAAATCCACCTCGATTTTTTTGAAGTTGCGCCAGTTTTGCAGTTGGAGTCTTGAAATCAGCACTGCGCTCTCCTTATGCCTGGGTTGCCGAAGCATCCAGCCGCATCACCTTCAGCGACTCAATGCCCCGGTCGTCCACAATTTTCACGGCCACCGTGCGGTTGTCACCGGCAGCAAACGGCAGCGACACGGTGCCGGTGAAGGCTTGCAGCACCTCTGTATCCAGCTCGGCGCGGATGTCCTTTTTCAGCTTCATCCAGCCCTCGTCCTTGCCCGCCATCGGGAAGAACACCTGGTGCGGGAACAGGCTGCGCCCGTCGTAGTCGGTATCGAGCTGCCACGCGGCAATCTTGCCCTTGCCGCCCGACACCAGTTCGCCCTTGGCCGTGTCGAAATAGTCAAAGCCGTTCACCTCCACCTGCCACAGGCCATCGGGCAGTTGCGTCAGCAGCACATCGGGCTGGCCCATGAGCCAGAAGCTCTGGTTGCTGCTGCGGGCTTTTTTCAGGTCTTCGGTCAGCAGGTCGGTGTTCATCTGCGCCTTCAGTGCGGTGATGCCTTTGAGCGCGTCGATGTCCTTGGCCGCCTCGGGGTCGAAGGCGAAGGCGCAGAACACGATCATCTTGGGGCGGGGGAACAGTTCGCCCGCCTCGTTCAACGCGCGCTCCACCTGGCGCTGCTCCAGCGCGCCGTGCTCGGGGCCAAAGCTCACTACCACGCGCTCGCCGGTGTCCAGGCTGCCGCTGGCGTGCACGCTGGTGGTGCCGGGCAACACCTCCAGTTCGGCAAAGCGCAGCATCTGCCCACCCTTGCCGCGGATGCCGGTTTTCAGCAACTCATCGCGCCAGGCGTGCTGACGGCTGGTGTGGCCGCTGCGGGCCAGGCTCATATCGGCCAAATCGGCCGCTTGCGCTTGCCCCGCTTGCGCCGGCAGCTCCTCTAGTGATAGCACGGTGGGGAAGGGCACGGCTTCCACCGTGAACGGGCCGCACACGCGCAGCTTGGTCTTGTCACGCTCGGGTTGGTCGTACAGGGTTTCGCTTTCAGCGTTGGCGGCAATGCTGCGGTCCATCTCGGCCTGCATTTTTTGCCGGGCGGTGTGGAACTGGGCCAGCGGCGCCTGCAACTCGGCCGCCCAGTCGGCGGGCAGGTCGAACGGCACCTCCCATTCCTGCAAATCCTGCCCCTGCAGGCCCAGCACCAGCTTCTGGCCTTTGCGTGCGCCCTCGGTCACCGGGTAAGGCGTGGCCGGTGCATGCGTCTTGAGCGCCGCATTCAGCGCCGCCAGCGCCGATGCGATGGCCGGGTGCATGCGCTCATAAATCGCGTCGATCTCGGCATTGTTGGCAATGCTTTTGAGCGTGACGTGGGGCACGGTTTTGTAGATAAAACCGCCGCGCAGCCCTTCGTGCGGGTAGCGCAGGGCGAAGTCATCAAAACTGGCGGTCATCAGGCGCTGCGTGGCCAACGTGATGGCCACGCGCGAGGTGTCGCAGG
>NZ_JACUUE010000026.1 GCF_014859475.1 Rhodoferax sp. | reverse complement strand
TGTTCAAGGCCCGTGTGCGGTATCGGACCAGGTACGGAGGGCTCGCAATGACGGCCCGCGCGGGCAGTCCAGGCCGTCCGGGGTCATGGACTGCGTCACTTCGTTCGCAACGTCGCTATTCTTTCACCTTAACCGCGTCAATTAAGAAGATTTCAAAATGAGTACCAAAGTCAGTCAAGTCAAAACCGTCATATCCGCTGTGCTTTTTGCACTGATTGGCGTGAGCGCATTTGTCGCTGCGCCGAGCCAGGAAATTGCGGTCGTCCTTAACTTGCTGTTGCTGACGGTTTTTCTGTTTGCCTTCGAAGTGGTTGGCGTCGATGTGGCTGCGGTCAGCATCATGGTGCTGCTGGGCTTGATCAGCCAATTCGGATATTTGATCGGGTTGCCCGAACCGCTGGTGACTGGGCGCGAGCTTTTTGGCGGGTTTTCCAGCAATGCCGTGATGTCGATCATCGCCGTGATGATCGTCGGTGCAGGCCTCGACAAGACGGGCCTCATGAGCAGGGTAGCGACTTTCATCATCAGGGTAGCGGGGCATACCGAAGCTCGGGTGATCCCGGCAATCTCCAGCACGGTCGGCGTTATTTCCAGCTTCATGCAAAACGTCGGTGCTGCCGCCTTGTTCCTGCCGGTGGTTGGCAGGATTTCGGCCCGTACCGGCCTGCCAATGTCGCGCCTGCTGATGCCGATGGGCTTCTGCGCGATTCTTGGCGGCACCATCACCATGGTCGGCTCCAGCCCGCTGATTCTGCTCAACGACCTGATGCTGGCGTCGAACAAGGCCTTGCCGCCAGACCAGCAGATGCAGACCTGGTCGCTGTTTGCCGTTACCCCGATCGGTCTGGCGTTGCTGGCCACCGGCATCGCTTACTTTGTTTTCGCCGGCCGTTACGTGCTGCCGGGCAAGGCCACGGAAAGCGTCACCAGTGGCGCCAGCGCGATGGACTATTTCCAGAAGTTGTACGGCCTCGACTATGCCGTGTACGAGACCGTCATTCCGGCCAGCAGTGCGCTGGTCGGGAAGGTGATCGACGATATCGAGCGCCTGGGCCGCCTGCGCGTGATCGCCATCATGCGTGGCAGCGACGACCTGCGCATCGACCCGGCGCGCGACGTCCAGATCATCTCCGGCAGCGTGCTGGGCTTGCTCGGCGCGCCGGAGCGGCTGCGCGAGTTCGCCGCCGCCAACGGTTTGCAGTTACGCGAGCAACTTGAAACCTTTGCCGAGCAACTGTCGTCGGCCAAGGCCGGTATTGCAGAGGTGGTGATACCGCCCGGCTCCGAACTGATCGGCAAGAGCGCCCGCGATGTCTGGATGCGCAAGAAATACGGCATTTCACTGATGGCCTTGCATCGCGGCGGCAAGACCCTGCGTGAAGGCGACGGTGTGCGAGATTTGCCGCTCCAGTCCGGCGATGCGCTGGTGGTGCATACCAGCTGGGAAGCCCTGGCGCACCTGAAACAGGACAAGAACTTCGTGCTCATTACGACTGAATTTCCCCACGAGGAACTGCGTCCGAACAAAGTGAATGCAGCGCTCCTGTGTTTCGGCGTTGCGCTCGGGCTGATCCTGTTCACCAAAACCATGCTTTCCATTTCGCTGATGACCGGTGCCATCGGCATGATCCTGCTGCGCGTGCTTAAAGTCGAAGAGGCGTACCGCGCGGTGAGCTGGAAATCGGTATTTCTGCTGGCCAGCCTGATTCCGCTTGGCCTTGCGGTCGAGACCAGTGGCACGGCGAAATGGATCGCCGAGCAAACCCTGTTGTACCTGGGCGGCACCCCGATCTGGGTGATCCAGCTGGCAATTGCGGTGCTTGCGACCTGCTTTACCCTGGTCATGTCGAATGTCGGCGCGACGGTTCTGCTGGTGCCGCTGGCGGTCAATATTGCCATCGGGGCCGGTGCCGATCCGGCGGTTTTTGCGCTGACCGTGGCGCTGGCGACCTCGAACTCCTTTTTCTTGCCGACCCATCAGGTCAATGCGCTGCTAATGGGGCCTGGTGGGTATCATGTGGCCGATTACATGCGCGCTGGCGGCATCATGACCATCCTGTTCCTCTCCGTGTTGATGGTCATGCTGAACGTGATTTTTTAATGCAGGCATTTTTTTAAACCTTGAATGAAAGTATTGACACCATGAGTGACGCACTGAACTATCTGCTCAAAGCCAGGCCGGAAACCCTGAGCCACTACTTTGCCTTTCTGAAAGACAGCGGCAAGTATCTCGATCCCAAGACCCGCAATTTGATCTCGGTGATCACCAAGGTCCATGCGCAAACCGACCGTGGTTTTCGCCAGTACCTGGGCCGTGCCTTGCGCGAAGGCTGCACGCCGATGGAAGTGCTCGATGCACTGCTGATGGCTTTTCCGGCGCTGGGCCTGGCCAAAATTGTCTGGGCAGTGGACATCATCCTGGACATGAACATTCCCGGCTTTGCGCCCGAAGTCATCACGCAACTGACACCGGCAGCAGGCGAGTGGCGCGATGTCATGGCCGCCAGGGAGGTGCCCGACGGCGAGGTCACGCGCACCGAATGCCAGGGCCGCGGCCTGTTCATCTACCGCGACAAAAAGAGTTATCAGGTCTATGACAGCCACTGTCCGCATCAGAGCACCGACATCCCTGAACTGGCTGTCAAGGGGACCACCTTGACCTGCCCCAAACACCAATGGCAATTTGACGCCAAGAGCGGCGACTGTATCAAAAAAGGCAACAGTCCGCTCAAGCGCATTGAAACCAAAGTGGTCAAAGGCCGCCTGCTGGCTTTTTGGTAAGCCAGCCAGGCGCCTTTGACCCTCACCCATCACCCCAAGGTGAAATCGCAGAGTAAGTATTGATAACCCAAACTGGAGACACTGATGAAGACAAACCATAAGATATTTTTGCTGACCCCCTTGTGTGCGCTGCTTGCAGCCGGCACGGCACATGCCACCAACGGCATGCTGATGGAGGGCTACGGCCCCATTTCCACCGGCATGGGCGGCGTCTCACAGGCCATTGACCATGGCACTGCTGCCGTGGTGCAAAACCCGGCCACGTTGGGCATGATGGCCGACGGCACGGCACGCGTTGACGTGGCGTTTGGCATTCTGGGGCCGGATGTGAAGAGCAGTGTGCCTGCCTATGAGATGACTGCCGAATCAGGTGGCACGTCCTATCTGATGCCCGCCTTTGGCTACACCCGGCGCAGCGGTGCTTTGACCTATGGCCTGGGCATTTTTGCCCAAGGCGGCATGGGGACCGAATACGATGCGACTTCGTTCATGGGCGTGGTGCACGAAGAGATTCGGTTTCCAGCTCGTTCTGAGCTTGCGGTTGGCAATGTGCTCTTTCCAGTCGCTTACCAAGTCAATTCAAACCTGACGGTTGGTGCAACGCTGAAATTCATATGGTCTTCATTGGATATGCAGATGAATGGCAGCTTGGCCAGTTTGGCGGGCCCTAATGGCATCGTGACGGGGGGTGAAGGTGAGCTGGCAGAAATGATGGGCACAATGGCGCAGACCGAAGCCGCAAAATCGATCATCGCACGCATCGACTTCTCTGATGACAACGACTTCACCGGCGCCGCCAAGGCCACCGGATTCGGCGCTTCCTTGGGTATGACCTACAAGGTCAGCCCCGAAGTGATGGTGGGTGCTTCCTACCAGTCCAAGACGGCGCTGGATGACATGGAGACGGGCAATAGTGGCGCCAGTATTTCGGCGATCGGTGGTTTTATCGATCACGGCAAAATCACCGTGATCGACTTCCAGATGCCTTCCGTCTTTGCGGTCGGTGCCAGCTGGCAAGCCAGTCCGGCATTGTTGTTGGCGGCTGATGTGAAATACATCGGCTGGGCTGACGCCATGGAGAGTTTCAAGATGCGCTACGACAGTTCGGAAATGGGTGGCTCGGTGAGTTTCGTCATGCCCCAAAACTGGAAAGATCAAACCGTCTTGAATTTGGGTATGGCCTGGAAAGCCAACGATGCGCTCACGCTGCGTGCTGGCTTGAACCTGGCGGACAACCCGATCCCTGATGCCTACGTGAATCCGCTGTTCCCGGCCATTGTGAAAAACCATGTCACGCTGGGTCTGGGCTACAAAGTGTCGCAAGCCGGTGACTTCAATATGTCGGTGGCGGTGGCACCCAAGGTGACTGTCACCAGTGGTCAGGGCGTGGAGATTTCCCACGCCCAGACCAACTGGCAGCTCATGTACAGCCACCGCTTCTAAAACCAGCTTGAGCCTGCTTGAAACAGCAGGCTTGGCAAAAAGTGGGCGCTGCCAGTCAATGGCAGCGCCCACAGCCTTTTCAGGGCTTGAGGTAAGCAAAACCCTCTTTGCTTTGCAGCTTGGCGGCTTCGGCCACGCCCGAGGGCACCAGCCTGGTTTCCATCAGCAATTTGTCGGGGTCGATGTTGCGTGACACCAGGGTGTTGTTGCAGACCCGGAATTCGACGCCCTTGGCCGCCAGGTCGCTGACCATGCCGGAAAACTCCCGACCCTTGCTGTCTTTGGCATCGGCAATCAAAAAGTCAATGCCCGGCGCCTTCTTTGGGTGATGGTGAGGCAGCTTCGGAAAATTTGCCCATACCGCGGGTTTCTACTGTATTGGGTTTTCACCATTGCCCCCTACGATTACCACAGTCAACGCAATGGCTAGATTGGTTGATGTTATTCCCATGATGGCATATGGGTTGTTTTGGAAATTGATCATTACAAGGAGACAAAGTGAAAAAAGTTGACAGATTTTTTTCGGGCCTGGTTCTTGCCGGCCTTTGTTCTTGGGCCAGTGCCGATGCCCTGCAGGTGCGCAGCATGGCCGCAGGCTGTGCTGCCTGTCATGGCACCCATGGCGTGGCGGCACCAGGCATGGATGACCTGGCGGGCGCGAGAAAAGAAGTCCTGCTTAAAAGGATGCAGGATTACAAGTCTGGCAAAAGGTCGGCCACTGTGATGCATCAGCTCGTCAAGGGCTATTCCGATGAGCAGATTGAACAGCTCGCCGGTTACTTTGCCGCTTTGAAGAATTAAGGGGAACAACATGTTACGTCGTCAATTTGTAAGAACATTGGGTGCTGGTTCGGCACTGGGCGCCCTGGGCATGCTGTCAGGTTGCGCTTCCATGGGTGGTGGCAATGGCCCCAAGGTGGTCGTGGTGGGCGGGGGCTTTGGCGGTGCCACTACCGCCAAGTATGTGCGCATGTGGTCTGACTACGGCATTTCCGTGACCCTGGTCGAGCCCAATGCGTCGTACGTTTCGTGCCCGCTGTCCAACCTGGTGCTCAGCGGAATCAAAACCATGGACTTCATCACCACGCCCTATGATGGCCTGACCAAGAACCATGGCGTGAAGGTTGTGCGCGATAGCGTGACGGCCATCGATGCTGACAAACGCATCGTCAAACTGGCCGGTGGGGGTGAACTGGCTTACGACCGTCTGATTCTGTCGCCTGGCGTTGATTTCATGTGGGAAGCCCTGCCGGGTATGGCCGCCGCCGGCGCCAAGGACAAGGTGTTGCACGCCTGGAAAGCCGGCCCCCAAACCGTGGCCTTGCGCAAGCAGCTCGAAGCCATGCCCGATGGCGGTGTGTTCGCCATATCGGTTCCCATGACACCCTACCGTTGCCCCCCCGGCCCGTATGAGCGCGCTTGCCTGGTGGCCAGTTATTTCAGCAAGGCCAAGCCCAAATCCAAGGTGTTGATTCTGGATGCCAATGACGATGTCTCCTCTAAAGGCGCGCTGTTCAAAAAGGCCTGGGCCGAACACTACAAGGGCATGATCGAGTTCCGTGGCAAACACGCTTTGGCGGATGTGGACGTGGCCACCAACACCCTCAAGTTCGAATTTCACGAAGACGTGAAAGCCGATGTGCTCAATGTGCTGCCGCCCATGCGTGCTGGCGCCATTGCAGTGCAAACCGGCTTGGCAACGGTCAACAAGCGCTGGTGTGAGGTTGACTTTTTGACCTATGAATCCAAGGCTGCCAAAAACATCCACGTGCTGGGTGATTCGATTCAAGGCGCGCCTCGCATGCCCAAGTCGGGGAGCATGGCCAACCAGCATGGCAAAACCTGTGCCGCTGCCGTGGTGGCTTTGTTGACCGGCAAAACGCCCAACCCCTCACCGATCTATACCAACACCTGCTACAGCTTCCTCACCAGCAACACTGCTGTTCATGTGGCCAGCGTGCATACCTATGATCCGGTCAAGAAAACCATGGTGACCGTGGCGGGATCCGGGGGTTTGTCAAAAGCTGCCAATCAACTGGAAGCGGAGTATGCGCTGGGTTGGGCGCATAACATCTGGGCTGACTCCCTTGTTTAGCCGCAGCGACAGTGCGCTGATGACAATGCCGTGAGGCAAACGATCGTCAGTGCACTGGGGCCTGGTTGGCCTGGTGTGTGCAGGGGCTGACGGAACAGGTGGCCAGCTCATGAGTTCACGTCATTTTTTCCTGACACGTCGCCACTGGCTGCTGGCGGTTGTGGGCGCCAGTGGGATGGGGCCAGGGCATGCCCTGGCCCAGGCTTTGCCCGTGCCCGCTTCACTGCCTGAGGCGCTGGCCAGGGCGCTGCAAAAGGGCAGTCCGCTGCTGGTCATGGTGAGTCTGGACGGGTGCCCATTTTGCAACTTGGTGCGTGAGAATTATCTGGCTCCGCTACAGGGTCAGGCGGGCCTGTCCATCGTGCAAATCGACATGCGCAACCAGCAGATGGTGCAGGACTTCAGCGGGGCCCGCCAAACCCATGACCAGTTGATTCGCAGTTGGGACATCAAGATTGCGCCGACCGTGTTGTTCTTTGGCCGCGGCGGGGTTGAAGTGGCCGAACGCCTGGTGGGCGGCTACATTCCGGATTTTTACGGGGCCCACCTGGACGACCGGCTGCGCACCGCCCGCGCTGTCGTGGCGCACTGAGGGGCCTCGGATGATGCCCGTCAAAACCGGATCGGCGTGGCGTGGCACCTCCGACGGTCGCCAGTGCGGTACAGTGCAAATCACAGTGGCAAAACACCGCTTGCACACGGCCTTCACAGATTCGAATGTCCGGATTGACGCAAGGATGCCAGCCTTCTCGGTCATCGCTTTGCTGAGGCCATCCTCTTTGAGGCTGGTCTGGTCGCGGGAGCTGGCGAGTAGCGTCCAGCGCACAGAGATAGGGGTCATTTTCAGTATGAACACAAAGTAGGAGGTTTCAATGCAAACTCGTCGCGAGACACTCAAACACAGCGCCATCGTGGCCGGCCTGCTGGCCACCACGGGCCTGTTTCCCCACTACGCCCAGGCCTACAACAAGCCTGCCTTTGAAGCCAAATCAGTGGTGGATGTGCTCAAGGCATTGGGCGCAGGTGCCCCTGCAGAAAGCAAGGATGTCACCATTACCGGGCCGGACCTTGCTGAAAACGGTGCAGTGGTTCACTTTACGATCGGTACCGCACTGCCCGGCGTCAAACGCATGCTGCTGCTGGTCGAAAAAAACCCGTTTACCCTGGTTGCCCTCTTCAACGTGACCGACAGTGTGGAAGCCAACTTTGCCATCCGCTCCAAGATGGGGCAGTCCTCGAGCGTGTATGCCGTGGCCATCATGAACGACGGCCGGGCACTGTTTGCCAGAAAGGAAGTCAAAGTCACGCTGGGCGGTTGCGGCGGTTAAGGCCGACTGGCCCCGGCACTGACGTATTCATTCATTATTCAGGAGTTCAAAAATGGCAGATCCAATGCGCATTCGCGCCAAAGCAGAAGGCGGAAAAACCACCGTTCGTGTCTTGATGAGTCACATGATGGAGTCGGGCCAGCGTAAAGATGCCGCTGGCAAACCGATTCTCGCCTGGCACATCAACGAAGTGTCCGCCAGCCATAACGGCACCGTCGTGATGACTGCCGAATGGGGCCAGGCGGTCTCGAAAGACCCGTTCATGCAGTTCAACATCAAAGGTGGCAAGGCCGGCGACAAGGTGGCCATCACCTGGAAGGACACCAAGGGCGACAGCCGCACCGATGAAGCCGTGGTGACCTGATCCCACTTTATATGCCTGGTTGATGCGATAAATTCTCGTTCATATACCAATGCATTGGCCGCAGCTTGATCTTGAGACGCATTTCCTGCTGGGGGCGTGTTGTGCACCCTGCACAAGCCCTGTCTTGCCGGCTCAGCGCGTCAAGGCCATGAACAGCCGGGGCAACTGCTCGGGTAGCCGGGCAATGTTGTCGATCACCGTGTACTGGCGCCCGAAGATGTCGCTCACGTAGGCATCTGCGGCGGCATCGAGGTTGATGCAGTAGCTGAAGATGCCCTGCTGGTCGAGCTCGCGCACCGCTGCTTTGGCGTCCTCGATCAGCAGGCGTTCATCTTGCACGTCGATGTCGGAGGGTTGACCGTCGGTGAGCACCAACAGCAACTTTTTGTCAGTCCGCTGCGCGCTCAAAGTGTGTGCCGCGTGGCGCATGGCGGCGCCCATGCGGGTGCTGTAGGCGGCCTGCATGGCGGCCAGCCGGGCCTTGACCTCGTCACCCCACGCCTCGCCAAAACCTTTGAGGTGCAGGTAACGCACGTCATGGCGCGTGTTGGAGTGAAAGCCGGCAATGGCCAGCGGGTCGCCGAGTTGCTGCACTGCCCAGGCCAGCAGCGACACCGCTTCCTGGCTCAGTTGCAGCACGGTTTGTTCGGCGCCGCGCGCCTTTTCGTTGAGCGATTGCGACAAGTCCAGCAGCACGGTCACGGCGATGCTGCGGCCATTGGTGGTGTGGCTCATGTTGATGCGCGGCTCGGGCTGGCTGCCTGCGCGCAGGTCGATCAGCGAGCGGATCGCCACGTCCAGGTCCAGTTCGCTGCCGTCTTCCTGGTAGCGCACGCGCACCTTGTCCTGCGGCTTGAGCAGGTCCAGCAGGCGCTTGAGGCGTTTGGCCAGCGCGCTATGTTTGGCCAGCAGCGCATCGATGTCGGCGGCGTTGCCCGCCGGGTGCAGCCGCTCGTACAGGCTCACCCAGTCGGGCCGGAAGGTCTGGCTGCTGTAGTCCCACTCTGGATAATGGCGTGGCGGCAGGCTTTGAATCTCGTCAGTGGGCGGAGTCTGGCGCGGCTCCTCAAAACTTTCCTCGTCGTCGCTGAGTTCATGAAAGCGCCACAAGTGCCGGTTGTCGTCGCGGTAGTCCGCCACGGTGTCTTCAAACCAGGTATCTGGCAACTGGTCGCTTTGTAGCCGGGTTTTGCCGAGGTAGCTTAAGCCCAGGCCGGCGATCTCTGAGGTGCTGGAATCGCCCTCCGCCAGCAGGGCATGAAAGCGCTCTACCCAATCGCTGACTTGCACATCCTGAACCCGTTGGGGTGGGTCGAACAGGGCGCGCGACAGCACCGCGAGGCGATGGCGCAGGCAGGAATGCGTGGCCGGGTTGCAGGCGCCGGCCACCGGGTTCGGGTGCAGGGCGATGAAGATGCGGCGCAGGCCGGGGTATTCGCGCATGGCCAGTGCCTCGACCCGGGCATCTTCAAACATTTCAATCGCCAGCCGCTGTGCCGGGCTGAAGTTGTCGGCAAAAACGGCTGAGCTCCAGCGCCGGTGCGCCGCCATGTGCGCCAGCGCGGCGCGGTAGCGGTCCATGCCTTGGACGCCGGCGCGCTCGTCATACACGTCGGGCAGGCGAATGCCAAACGCGTCAAAGTAGGGCATGGGCTGGCGCTGCACCTCGAACGCGGTGGCGTAGGGCACCAGTACATCGCCGTCTTGCCAGAGTGCGCGCAAATACAGGTCGAGCGCGCGGGTGTGGTCCATCAGCAGCGTGCCGTGGCGCTCGCGCTGCAGCACGGCGCGGCTGTCGGCGCTCTGCAGGCTGAAATACTCGCGCTGCTGCTCCGGGTGGTGGCTGTAGTTGCGGATGCCGTAGTCCACCCATTGGCTCAGTCCCTGCAGACTCAGCAGCTCCAGCAGTTGCGGCGATTTTTCGAAAAAGAGGGCCAGACTCGGGCTCGGGTAGCTCTTGTGGATGCCGTGGATCGAGCTGCTGGTGCGCTCCATCAGCAGCAGGCTCAGGTCAAGGTAATGCTGCAACTGGGCCTGAGTGGGCAGGCGCCGCACCACGGCCGCCAGCGCCTGCAAAAATGGCGCAATCGCCTTGCTGTTGGGGGACTTGTTGATCAGTTTGACGGCCGCCATGACCGGGCTCAAGGCGTCTTCGCCCACGGTTTGCGCCACCTGCGGCCATTCCTGCAAAAAGATCAGCAGTGGTTCGACACCCCGGCCCATTTTGCCCAGAAAACGCGCCTGCGCCAGGTAGTCGTCGAGCCCGTCGGCGCTGAGGCTGGTGTGGGCTTCGCGCATGCAGTCGGCAAAGACGTCGGCCACCTCGGCAAAGCCGCTGTCGAGCTGCGTGCGCCAGGCTTGTAACTGATCAGCGCTTGGTGCCGTTGTGATCGGCGTGTTGAATAGGCTTGTCATTGCGAGCGAAGCGCGGCAATCCATGTGCCTCAGCCGAACACCGCGTCAATGGCATGGTCGAGCGTGGCGCGGATGTCGGCGTCGTCGGTGATGGGCCGCACCAGCGCCATGCGGCAGGCGTCCACCGGCGCCACGTCGCCCAGCATCAAGGTGGCGGCATAGACCAGCAGCCGGGTCGAAATGCCTTCATCCAGGCCGTGGCCCTTGAGTGCGCGCGCCGCAGCGCCCACCTTCACCAGCCGCACCGCATCGGCCAGGGCAATGCCGGTTTCCGCGGTGATGATGCTGGCTTCCAGTTCGGCGCCGGGATAGTCAAAGTCAAAGCCGACAAAGCGCTGTTTGGTGCTTTGTTTGAGGTCTTTCATCAGGCTTTGGTAACCGGGGTTGTACGAGATCACCAGCTGAAAGTCTGGGTGCGCCTGAATCAATTCGCCTTTTTTGTCGAGTGGCAGCTGGCGCCGGTGGTCGGTGAGCGGGTGAATGACCACCGTGGTGTCCTGGCGCGCTTCGACGATTTCATCGAGGTAGCAAATGGCGCCGATGCGTGCCGCCGTGGCCAATGGGCCGTTGAGCCAGCGCGTGCCGTTGGCATCCAAAAGGTAGCGGCCCACCAGGTCGGAGGCGGTCATGTCTTCGTTGCAGGCCACGGTGATGAGCGGTTTGCCGAGCTTCCAGGCCATGTATTCGACAAACCGTGATTTGCCACAGCCGGTGGGGCCCTTGACCATGACCGGCAGTTTGGCCTGGTACGCAGCTTCATACAGCGCGACTTCGTTGCTCTGTTGCTGGTAGAACGGCTCTTTGGCGATGCGGTACTGCTGTGCGGTGTCGGTCATTTTGCAGTTCTCTTTAGGTTGATATTTGAAGACAAATGCATTTTTAGCTGTGCTGGCTCCGCAGCGCGCATTGGGTATCTGACATCACTCGTGTCCCCCGGTTCGGGCTGGTGCCCGAACCTCCTCCTTTACCTCGCCATGTCAGACACCCAACGCACGCTGCTCCATGATCACAATATGGTTCAGTCCAAGACCAACGGCGTATCGGGATCGGGGTGGCAGGATACCCTGCCGCCCCGATCCCCCTCACGCTCTGTCTCCTTGAACCCGGTTTCCGGTTTTTATTTATGCACGCCCAGCTTCTCGCGCCAGCCCGGAAACAGCAAGTCCGCATCTTTGGGGAACGACTCAAACGCGCGGGCAAATTCGGTGTGCTCCTTGGCGTATTCGATCGGGTCGGCACCGGCTTTCCAGCAGTCGTAGGCCTGGCGCAACGACAGGGCGCCGGCGGCGGGTGAGTCGATGTGGCCATAAGCGCCGCCGCCAGCGGTATTGATCACATTGCCGTGGCCCAGGTTCTTGAAGAAACCCGGCAGGCGCAGCGCGTTCATGCCGCCCGAGATGATCGGCGTGGTGGGCTTGATGCCGTACCATTTTTGAAAATAGACCGGCCCCTGGCACTCGTCGCGCTCGATCATGTAGGCAATCACCTTGTCGTCGCCTTCGCCCTCCATCTTGCCGTAACCCATGGTGCCCACGTGGATGCCGCTGGCACCTTGCAGACGCGCCATTTTGGCCAGCACAAAAGCGGTGTAGCCGCGTTTTGCGCTGGGGCTGGTGATCATGCCGTGGCCGGCGCGGTGGTAGTGCAGATACTGGTTGGGGTACTGCCGCCGCGCCGTGGTGATCATGCCGGGGCCGCCGACAAAACCGTCCACCAGAAACGCCAGCTTGTCGGCATCGGGGCCAAAGGTTTCCAGCGCAAAGTCGGCACGGGCGCACATCTCGTAATGGTCGTCGGCGGTGATGTTCATCGAGAACAGCTTGGCTTGGCCGGTTTCGTCTTGGGCGCGCTTGAGCGAGTCATAGACCAGCGGCAGCGTTTTCTTGATGGGGGCGAACACCTGGTTGCCTTGCGGCTCGTCGTTCTTGATGAAGTCGCCACCCAGCCAGAACTGGTAAGCGGCTGCTGCAAACGGCTCGGGGCGCAGACCCAGCTTGGGCTTGATGATGGTGCCGGCAATGTAGCCGCCGTCTTTCACCGGGCGGCCCAGAATGCGCCACAGGTCCGAGATGTCCTTGGCCGGGCCGTCAAACATCTGGATGACGCGCTCGGGCATGTAGAAGTCGATCATCTTGGCGTGCTTGATGTCCCCCATGCCCTGGTTGTTGCCAATGGCCAGCGTCAAAAAGGACACCAGCATGAAGCGGCCGTCGGTCACGTTGCGGTCGAACAGTTCCAGCGGGTAGGCAATGCGCATGTCCTCGGTGGCTTCGTCGATGTAATAGACCAGCGCATCGACGCCGCGGGTGAAATCGTCGGTGGTGCTCACCTCCACATTGGTGCCGGTGGAAGACTCGGCGGCAAAGTGGGCGGCAGTTTCCAGGTAGCCATGTCCGGTTTTGGGGGCCATTTTGTAGGCTACCAAAATGTGGTTACCAGCGGCGATCAGGTCTTCTTCCTTGAGGCTCAGGTCAGCGTAACGGTTCGATTGATCCATGGTTTGTCTCCAGTTGTGAGTGGTTTGAAGCGATGGCTTGAACTATAGGCAGGCTTATTCATCATGAAAATTCAAATAAATTGATTTTTTAATCAGTTTTTATTGATGAATTACCTTGCGCGCCACTTTTGAGACAGGCGGGCAAAGTCACGGACAATGGAGGCCAGTCACGCTTATTGTTCAGTTGCCTCAAAGGAGTTGATTCATGCCGATCGTTGTGTTCAATCAAAAAGGCGGGGTTGGCAAGTCCACCATCACCTGCAATCTGGCCGCCATCAGTGCCAACCAGGGCCTGCGCACGCTGGTTATCGACCTCGATCCGCAGGGCAACTCCACCAGCTACTTGCTGGGCGACACCGCCAGCGACGAGCAGCCCAGCGTGGCCGGTTTTTTTGAACAAACCCTGAGCTACAGCTTTCGCAACGTGCCCGCCACCGACTACGTGGTCGAAACGCCGTTTGAAAACCTCGATGTGATGCCGTCGAGCCCGGCGCTCAACGAGCTGCTGGTCAAGCTCGAATCGCGCCAGAAAATCTACAAGCTGCGCGAAGCCCTGGTGCAACTGGGCGAAACGTATGACCGCATCTACATCGACACGCCGCCGGCGCTGAACTTCTTTACCCGGGCCGCGCTGATTGGCGCCACTGGTTGCCTGATTCCGTTTGATTGCGACAGCTTCTCGCGTCAGGCGCTGTATGCGCTGCTGGACAACGTGCAGGAAATCCGCGCCGACCACAACCCCGACCTGCAGATCGACGGCATCGTGGTCAACCAGTTCCAGTCCCGCGCCAACCTGCCCCAGCGCATGGTGGCTGAACTTGTTGAGGAAGGCCTGCCGGTGCTGCAGCCGTATTTGCCGTCATCGGTGCGCATTCGCGAGTCGCACGAGCAGTCGCTGCCCATGATCCACCTCGACCCGAACCACAAGATCACGCTGGCGCTGGTGGAATTGCATGACGGGTTGCGGGGGTAGGCATTTTTTTTGGGTGAACGTCATACTTTTTGTTTCATACCAAACAAGAAATACTGTGATTTTTATCTAAAGAGATATGTCATGAAAGCGACAGATGTGACGCTGGCAGAACGTGGCCAGATTGTGATTCCCAAAGAAGTGCGCGACGAACTGGGCCTGAAGCCCGGTGCCAAGCTGCAAATTCGCGTCGTCGATGGGCGTTTGGTGATCGAGAAAAAAGTGGCACTTGACCTGCGCCGCTGGCTTGGCCGTGCCGTTGATGATGGTTTGATCACCAACGAAGCCCTGGCCGAGTTGCGAGGCCGCCCGGTGCCCTGGCGCGACGGGGATGCGGCGGCATGAAAACTGCTGTTGATTCAAGTGTCCTGTTCGACATTATCAAAGAGTGCACCCGGTGCTGGCGCCGCCCAAGCGGCGCTGGAGGCCGCCTTGGCACATGGCAGCTTGTGTGTCTGCGCTGTGGTGGTGGCAGAGTTGGGGCGCTACTTTTCGGACGAACAAGACCTGCGTGAATTTCTGGCGGCATGCCAAATTGACCATGACCCGCTGTCCATGGAGACCGCGCTGGAAGCGGCACGCATCATGCGCGTTTACGCCCGCAATAAAGGCCCCCGCGAACGCGTTGCCCCGGATTTTTTGATTGGCGCCCACGCCATCCAACAAGCCGATGCCCTGCTGACCAACGACGCTGGTTTCTTTCGCAACTACTTTGCCGCCTTGAAGGTGATCACGCCTGTCAATTAACTTGCTTGCCGGTAGCCGAGCGTTTTTGCGATATTTGTATTACAGTGTCGTACAAACCGGAGCCAATCATGCCAACAACCTTGACTGTTCGCCTCTCTGAAACCGAGGCACAAAACCTCGATGTGCTGTGTTCCAGCGCTGGAAAATCACGTAGCGAGGTGGTGCGCGATGCGCTGCGTTCGTATCGCTTGCGCGAAGCCTTGCGTCAAAGCCAGACGCAGTTGGCGCCGCTGGCGCGCGCGGCGGGCTGGCTGACTGAAGACGACATTCTTCAAGACGTGTCATGAAGGTATTTTTGGATACCAACGTATGGCTTTCTGCAACGGTGTTTTCGGGATTGTGTGAAGAATTGGTATTGCAATGTGCCGATCGCGGTTGGCTCTACAGCAGTGAACTGGTGCGCCAGGAAGCCCACGAGGTTTTAACTCGTAAATTTCCGCAGCGCCCGGATGCCTCTGTGCTGTTTGATCTGGCCTGGCAGGCTGCGGCGTTGATTGACGATGTTGCCGAGCCAAAAAATGATAACGATGTGCGCTTGGTTGATGCCACTGCCTTGGCTGGCATGGCGCTCTTTGTGACCGGCGACAAGCGGGTATTGAGTTGGAAAAGTCGCCCAGGCCCAGCGGGTTTGATGCGTATTGCCTCGCCACGGCAAGCGTGGCAGATGCTGTTTGGTGTTGGGCTGCCAAACTAACTTTCACGGCATCTGAATGTCACCGGATCAAGACGGTCATGTCGCTCGTCCGGCTTGGGTTGTGCCAATTCATCGTCTTTGTCTCAACTCCAGGTATCCATCAACGCCCCGCCTTGCTCGATCAGGAATTGCTTGAACGCCAGCGCGGCCGGGGACAGTTTTTTTTCTTTGAGATGCGTCACAAACCAGTTGTTAATTTGCGGCAGGCCCTGCACATCGAGCAGCGCCAGATGACCGCTGGCGAGTTCGTGGCGCACCGTGCGCATCGACAAAAAGCTCAGGCCCATGCCGGCCATCACGGCCTGTTTGATGGTTTCGTTGCTGGGCATGGCCATCACCACCTGCAGCGGCGTCTTGTTTTCCTCGAACAGCCGGTGCATGGCGGCGCGGGTGCCGGAGCCTTCCTCGCGCACCACAAATTTGTAATCGGCCAGGGCGCTGAATGGCAGCTTCTTGCGCCGTACCAGCGGGTGGTCGGTGGCGGCGACCATCGCCAGCGGGTTGGTGGCAAACGCCGTGGCCTGGCAATTGAGGTGGCTGGGTGCGCGGCCCATGATGACCAGATCAGCCTCGCTGCGCGCCAGCAAGCCCAGCACATTTTCGCGGTTGTCGATGCTGAGCTGGACATGAATGCCGGGGTTGAGCTTGCCAAAGCGCACCAGCAGCATGGGCACAAAATATTTGGCTGTGCTGACCACGGCCAGTTCGATTCGGCCCTGTTTCAGGCCCACATGCTCGGCCATTTGGGCTTCCAGGTCCTTGAATTGCGCCATCGCTGCGCTGGCGTGGGTCAGAAAGACTTCACCGGCGTGGGTGAGCTGGATGTTGCGCCCGGTCGGCTCGATCAGCGCCAGGCCAAAGGCGTCTTCCAACTGGCGCAGCTGCATCGACACCGCCGGTTGGGTGACAAACAGGCGCTCGGCGGCTTTGGAGACCGAGCGCTGGCGCGCCACTTCCAGAAAGGTTTGAATCTGCTTGAAGGTGTAGGGACGCATCGGAGTCTCCGAGTTTCATCAGGTCATGCTGATGATTTTTTTAAAAAACGTGATTAGAGTTTATGGGTTTAGGCGATTAAAGTAAATCCATGCCGCGAAAGTGGCCAATGCAAGTAAACCCAAAGAAAGTCCTGTCATGCGCCAGCCGTCGACCGCCAACTCGTTGCAAGCCCTCATCTTTGATGTGGATGGCACGCTGGCCGACACCGAGCGCGTGCATCTGTCCGCCTTTAACCATGCCTTCAAGGAAATGGGCATGGACTGGGTCTGGGACGAGGCGCTTTACACCGAGCTGCTTGAAATTTCGGGCGGCAAGGAGCGCATCCTGCATTACTGGAAGCAGGTCAACCCCGACATCAAGGTACTCAACGCGCAGGCTTTGAGCGACCGCATCGGCCGCATCCATGAACTCAAAACCGCCGCCTACGAGAACGCTGTCAATCAGGGCGAAGTCAGCCTGCGCCCCGGCGTGCTCAAGCTGATGGACGAGGCGCTCGCCGCCGGGTTGCAGCTGGCGATTGCCACCACCACGTCGCCGGTGAACATTGCCGCGCTGTTGCGCCAAGCCATCGGCCCGGACTGGCGGCTGAATTTTTCGGCCATTGGCGACGCCTCCACGGCGCCCATCAAAAAGCCGCACCCGCAGGTGTATTTGCAGATGCTCAATGCCTTGCAGTTGCCCGCCGCGCAGTGCCTGGCGTTCGAGGATTCGAGCAACGGGCTGCGTGCCGCCACCGCGGCGGGCCTGGCGACCATCGTGACACCCAATGGTTTCACGGCACACCATGATTTCACCGGGGCGCTGCGCGTGGTGCCTGATTTGAGTCAGGTCAATCTGCTGCAATTGCGCCAGTGGCACGCGGCGCGGGCCAGGTAAAAGTGCACTGAACTGCATCACCCTCAGAAATTTCCAACTTTACAGAAAGCACACCATGAGCATATCGAATGTCCTGCGTTTGGCCCCGAGCATTTTGTCGGCTGACTTTGCCCGTCTGGGCGAAGAAGTCCGTGCCATTGAGGCCGCCGGTTGCGACCTGGTGCACTTTGACGTGATGGACAACCACTACGTGCCCAACCTGACCATTGGGCCGCTGGTGTGCGAGGCGATTCGCCCGCATGTGAGCATCCCGATCGACGTGCATCTGATGGTGGAGCCGGTCGATGCCATCATCCCGCTGTTTGCCAAGGCCGGTGCCAACATCATCACCTTTCACCCCGAGGCCTCCAAACATGTGGACCGCAGCCTGTCGATGATTCGCGAGCTCGGTTGCAAGGCCGGTCTGGTGCTCAACCCTGCCACCCCGGTGGACTGGCTCGACCACGTCATGGACAAGCTCGACATGATTTTGCTGATGAGCGTCAACCCCGGCTTTGGTGGCCAGAAGTTCATCCCGTCCACGCTGGCCAAGCTGCGCCAGGTGCGGGCCAAAATTGGCGCGCATGTGGCCACGGGCGGTCAGCCCATCTGGCTCGAAGTGGACGGCGGTGTCAAGACCGACAACATTGCAGAAATTGTGGCCGCTGGTGCCGATACCTGCGTGGCCGGTAGCGCCGTGTTTGGTGCGCCCGATGCCGACGGCGGCTACAAGGGTGTGATGCAGGCGCTGCGCCGCGCGGCCCGCCGGGCCTGACGCTGCGCGCCATTGAATCATAAATTTTAAACATCTGGAGATACCCATGCCTTTGACCATCCGATCCAACCGCTCGACGCTCACACAGTTTCTCATCGAGGAGCGGCGTCGCCACCCAAGTGCCAGCGGCGACTTCAACGCCTTGATTCTGGACGTGGCGCTGGCCTGCAAAGGCATCGCCAAGGCGGTCGCCTATGGCGAGCTGGCCGGCATGACCGGCAACTATGCGGCAGACGCCGGGGGCTCGGTCAATGTGCAGGGCGAGACGCAGAAGAAGCTCGACGTGCTGTCCAACGATGTCTTCATGCAGCGCACCGAATGGGCCGGCAACCTGGCGGGCATGGCCTCTGAAGAAATGGAAGCCCCGTACCAGATCCCGGCGCAGTACCAGCGCGGCAAATACCTGATCGTGTTCGACCCGCTTGACGGCTCCAGCAACATCGATGTGAATGTCTCGGTGGGCAGCATTTTCAGCATCTTGCTCGCGCCGCAAGACGTGATCGATTCGGGCCGCGACGTGACCGATGCCGACTTTTTTCAGCCGGGCGCCAAACAAATGGCCGCCGGTTACGCGCTCTACGGCCCCACCACACAGCTGGTGCTGACCGTGGGCGAAGGTGTCAATGGCTTCACGCTCGACCCCAACCTGGGCGAGTTCATGCTCACGCACCCCAAGATGACGGTTCCGGCAGATACCCAGGAATTTGCCATCAACGCGTCCAATGCCCGTTTCTGGGAGGCGCCGGTCAAGCGTTATGTCGATGAATGCCTGGCCGGCAAAACGGGCCCGCGCGGCAAGGACTTCAACATGCGCTGGATTGCCAGCATGGTGGCCGAGGCACACCGAATTCTGATGCGTGGTGGTGTTTTCTTGTACCCGCGCGACAGCAAAGACCCGTCCAAACCGGGCCGCCTGCGCCTGCTCTACGAGGCCAACCCGGTGGGCATGATCATGGAACAGGCGGGGGGCCGTGCCTCCACCGGTGAGCTGCCCATGATGAGCGTGCAACCCACCGGCCTGCACCAGCGCATTGGCTTTGTCTTCGGCTCCAAAAATGAGGTCGAGCGCATCGAGCGCTACCACGCCGAGCCCGCGCCCACCACTTTCGAGAACCCGCTGTTTGCCGAGCGCAGCCTGTTCCGGGATTAATTTTTAACAATAAGGAGACTTTGCCATGTCCATTCGCCACCCCATCATCGCCATCACCGGCTCCAGCGGCGCCGGCACCAGTTCGGTGCAGCGCACCTTCGAGAATATTTTCCGGCGTGAAAGCATCAGCGCCGCCATCATCGAAGGCGACAGCTTTCACCGTTTTGATCGCAAGGCCATGAAGCTCAAAGCGGCCGAAGCCGAGGCCGCGGGCAACAAGAACTTCAGCCATTTCGGTGCTGAAAACAACCTGTTTGCCGAACTCGAGGCGCTGTTTCGCAATTACGCCGAAACCGGTACCGGCAAGCGCCGCAAATACCTGCACGACCCCGAAGAGGCCGCACCCTACAAGCAAGACCCCGGCACTTTCACGCCCTGGGAAGACGTGCCCGACAACAGCGATTTGCTGTTTTACGAGGGTCTGCACGGCGCCGTGGTCACGCCCGAGGTCAACATCGCCCAGCACCCCGATTTGCTGATTGGCGTGGTGCCGGTCATCAACCTGGAATGGATTCAGAAGCTGTACCGCGACAAATTGCAGCGCGGCTACAGCACCGAGGCCGTCACCGACACCATTTTGCGGCGCATGCCCGACTATGTGAACTACATCTGTCCGCAGTTCATGCACACGCATGTCAACTTTCAGCGTGTGCCAATGGTCGATACCAGCAACCCGTTCATCTCGCGTGAGGTACCCACGGCCGACGAGAGCATGGTGGTGATTCGCTTTGCCAACCCCAAAGGTATCGATTTCCAGTATTTGCGCAGCATGCTCGATGAAAGTTTCATGAGCCGCGCCAACACCATCGTGGTGCCCGGCGGCAAAATGGAACTGGCCATGCAACTCATCTTTACGCCCTTCATCTGGCGCATGATGGAACGTAAAAAGAAAGCCGCCTGATATTTACCCGTCATTGCGAACCTCATCGTCATTGCGAACGAAGTGAAGCAATCCAGTACCCCGGACTGCATGGACTACCGGGCTGCGCTCGCAGTGACGGCTTCCTTGTTCAAGGTCTGTGTGCGGTGTCGGGTCTTCATCGTACGGTAGGCAATGACAACTAACTCAAACCATTCAAAAGTAACACCATGAACACACCTACACCTGAATTCGCCAAGCAAATGGCCAACGCCATCCGCATGCTGGCAGTCGATGCCGTCGAAAAAGCCAAGTCCGGCCACCCCGGCGCGCCCATGGGCATGGCCGACATCGCCGAAGTGCTGTGGAACCGCCACCTGAGCCACAACCCGGCCAACCCGCTTTGGGCCAACCGCGACCGCTTTGTGCTCAGTAACGGCCATGGCTCCATGCTCATTTATGCGCTGTTGCACCTCACGGGTTACGACCTGCCGATGGAAGAGCTTAAAAACTTCCGCCAATTGCACAGCAAAACCGCCGGTCACCCCGAAGTGGGCGTCACGCCGGGCGTGGAAACCACCACCGGTCCGCTCGGTCAGGGCATCAGCAACGCGGTCGGCATGGCGCTGGCCGAGAAGCTGCTGGCCGCTGAATTCAACCAGCCCGATGCCAGCATCGTGGACCACTTCACCTACGCCTTCATGGGCGACGGTTGCATGATGGAAGGCATCAGTCACGAGGCCTGCAGTCTGGCCGGCACGCTGCGCCTGTCGAAGCTGGTGGCGTTTTATGACGACAACGGCATCAGCATTGACGGCCACGTTGAAGGCTGGTTTACCGACGACACGCCCAAGCGTTTCGAGGCCTACGGCTGGAATGTGATCGCTGCCGTGGACGGCCACAACCCCGCGGCGCTTGATGCCGCCATCAAGGCCGCCAAGGCGCAGGCTGTGACGGCCACCGGCAAACCGACGCTGATCTGCTGCAAGACCATCATTGGCCTGGGTTCGCCCAACAAGGCCGGCACGCACGATGTGCACGGTGCTGCGCTGGGCGCGGCCGAGGTGGCCGCCACCCGCGAGGCGCTGGGCTGGACCGCGGCGCCGTTTGACGTCCCCACCGAGATTGCCAGCGCCTGGAACGCAGTGGCGCGCGGTGCTGCGGCCGAGGGGCAGTGGCGTGACCAGTTTGCCGCCTACCAGGCCAAATATCCGGCGCAGGCCGCCGAATTCGAGCGCCGCATGGCCGGCGACCTGCTGCCCGCGTTTGCCGAAAAATTGCCCGACGTGCTGGCTGCCATCGCTGCCAATGCCACGGCCTTTGCCACGCGCAAATCCAGCCAGAATGCGCTCGATGCCATTGCCCCGCTGCTGCCCGAATTCTTTGGCGGCAGCGCCGACCTGACCGGCTCGAACCTGACCAATTTCAAGGGCTGCGTCAAGGCGGGCCGCGACAAATGGGGTAACCACATGAGCTACGGCGTGCGCGAATTCGGCATGGCCGCCATCATGAACGGCATCGCGCTGCACGGCGGCTACATCCCCTACGGCGGCACCTTCCTGACCTTCAGCGACTACAGCCGCAACGCCATCCGCATGGCTGCGCTGATGAAAATTCGCGTCATTCACGTGTTTACCCACGACAGCATCGGCCTGGGCGAAGACGGCCCAACGCACCAGAGCGTGGAGCACATCCCCAGTCTGCGCATCATCCCGGGGCTGGACGTGTGGCGCCCGGCCGATGGCCTCGAAACTGCTGTGGCCTGGGCCTGTGCGGTGGAGCGCAAAGACGGCCCCAGCGCGCTGTGCCTGTCACGGCAAAACCTGCCGCGCCTGAGCATGCTCAGCCAGGCCGACAAAATCCGCAAGGGTGGCTACATCCTGTCCGACATGGAGGGTGCGCAAGCGGCCATTTTGTCCACCGGCTCGGAACTGGAGCTGGCCATGAAGGCGCAAGCCGAGTTGGCCACGCAGGGCATAGCGACCCGCGTGGTGTCCATGCCGTGCAGCAATGTGTTCGACCGCCAAAGCGATGCCTACCAGGAAATGGTCTTGCCGCTGGGCCTGCCCACCGTGGCCATTGAGGCCGCGCACCCCGACTTCTGGCGCAAATACGTAGGCCGTACTGGCGTTGTGATCGGCATGCCGACCTTTGGCGAATCAGCCCCGGCGCCCAAGCTGTACGCGCACTTCGGCATCACGGCCGAGCACGTGGTGTCGGCAGTGAAAACACTGGCGCACCGCGCGGCCCACTACCGCGCAGAGCCCTTGCCCGACACTGTGGTGCCGTCGAGCAACTAACAACGCCACCCCATGAAGCAGCGCGCCTTTGACCTGATACTGTTCGACCTCGACGGCACGTTGGTGGAAACGGCGCCCGAGATCGTGGATGCCGTCAACGATACCCTCGGACACTTCGGCATGCCCAGGGTGAAGCAGCAGCAGGTCAGCGACTGGATCGGTCACGGCACGCGCGAGCTGCTGGTGCAGGCGTTGGCGCAGGTCACCGGAACCACTGCCGCACAAGTGCGCGCCAGCGAACTGCTGGCCAGGATTTTGCCGGTGTACGACAGCTTTTACTCGCGGCGCTGCGGCACCCGCAGCCAGCTCTACCCACATGTTTGCGAGACCTTGCGAGCCTTGCGTGTCGAGGGTGTCAAGTTGGCGCTGGTGACCAACAAGGAAAGCCGCTACACCCGGGTGGTGATGGATGTGCATCAGCTCGACGAGCTGTTCGACGCGGTGGTCTGTGGCGACACGCTGGCCACCAAAAAGCCGGATCCGGCGGGCGTGGCCCGCTGCCTGGCGCAGTTTCGCGTCGCGCCCGAGCGCTGTCTGTTTGTCGGCGACTCCAGCATCGACGCCGCCACCGCACGCAATGCCGGTGTGGCGGTGTGGCTGCTACCTCACGGCTACAACATGGGTCAACCCATTGAAAGCTGCTCGCCCGACCGGATCATTGCCGATTTTTCCTGGCTGTTGAAACCGGTGCGTGCGGAAGAATTGAGTTGAAATAATAGGCATTTAACCAGGAGTGAAAAAGCATGAAAGTTTTACGTTTTGCCGATGTGATTGCCAGCGGTTTTGCCACGGGCAAGCGGGTGTTTATTCGCGCTGACCTCAACGTGCCGCAGGACGAGGCGGGCAACATCACCGAAGACACCCGCATCCGCGCCAGCGTGCCCTGCATTCAGATGGCGCTGGCAGCTGGCGCTGCGGTCATGGTCACCAGCCATCTGGGTCGCCCGACCGAGGGCGCCTTCAAGCCGTCTGATTCGCTGGCTCCGGTGGCCAAACGACTCGGCGAACTGCTGGGCCGCGAGGTGCCGCTGGTGGCTAACTGGGTCGATGGCGTGGACGTGCGACCCGGTCAGATTGTGTTGCTGGAAAACTGCCGCGTGAATGTGGGCGAAAAGAAAAATGCCCCCGAGCTGGCCAAAAAACTCGCTGCCCTGTGCGACGTGTTTGTGCACGATGCCTTTGGCACCGCGCACCGCGCCGAGGGCACCACCTACGGCATTGCCCAGTTTGCCCCCATCGCCTGTGCCGGCCCCTTGCTGGCCGCCGAGATCGACGCCATCAACAAGGCGCTGGCCAACCCCAAGCGCCCGCTGGTGGCCATCGTGGCCGGCTCCAAGGTGTCGAGCAAGCTGACCATTTTGCAGGCGCTGGCCAAAAACGTGGACCAGCTCATTGTGGGCGGCGGCATTGCCAACACCTTCATGCTGGCCTGCGGCCTGAGCATTGGCAAAAGTCTGGCCGAACCCGGCCTGGTTGACGACGCCAAAGCCGTGATCGAGGCCATGAAGGCGCGCGGTGCCGAGGTGCCCATTCCCACCGACGTGGTCACCGCCAAAACCTTTGCCGCTGACGCGCAAGCCACTGTCAAGGCTGCCACTGACGTGGCCGAAGACGACCTGATTCTGGATATTGGCCCTGAGACGGCAGCCAAACTGGCCGAGCAGCTCAAAAAGGCCGGCACCATCGTCTGGAACGGCCCAGTGGGTGTGTTCGAGTTTGCCGCGTTCGAGAACGGCACCAAGGTCATTGCGCACGCCATTGCCGAGTCGTCGGCCTTCTCAATAGCCGGTGGCGGCGACACGCTGGCTGCCATTGCCAAGTACGGCATCGAGAAGGATGTGGGCTACATCTCGACCGGCGGCGGTGCATTTCTGGAAGTGCTGGAAGGCAAAACCCTGCCCGCCTTCGAGATCCTGCAAAAGCGCGCCGCGGGTTAGTCTGCCCCACAGGGTGTCAAGCCCGCCCAATTTCATTCCCGCCAACTCACACATCCGATGCGTGGGCTGTGCCAATTTTTTCTTAAAACCACCAGGAGATCATCATGGCCTTTGTTTCCCTTCGTCAAGTGCTCGACCACGCTGCTGAAAACGGCTATGGCGTGCCCGCCTTCAACGTCAACAACCTGGAGCAAATCCAGGCCATCATGGAGGCTGCCGCCGCCACCGACAGCCCGGTGATCTTGCAGGCCAGCGCCGGCGCCCGCAAATATGCTGGTGAAGCCTATTTGCGCCACATGGTGCTGGCGGCGGTCGAGTCCTACCCGGATATTCCGGTGGTGATGCACCAGGACCATGGCACCTCTGCGGCGGTGTGTCAGCAGTCGATCCGCTCGGGCTTTACCAGCGTCATGATGGACGGCTCGCTCATGAGTGACGGCAAGACACCTTCGAGCTACGAGTACAACGTTGACGTGACGCGCCGCGTCTGCGAGATGGCGCACGCCGTGGGTGTGTCGGTTGAAGGCGAACTGGGTTGCCTGGGTAGCCTGGAAACCGGCGACGCGGGTGAGGAAGACGGCATTGGCGCGCAGGGCAAGCTCAGCCACGAGCAGATGCTGACCGATCCGGTGCAGGCCAAGGACTTTGTCGCGCAGACCGGTGTTGACGCCCTGGCCATTGCCATCGGCACCAGCCACGGCGCCTACAAGTTCACGCGCAAGCCCA
>NZ_JACUUE010000207.1 GCF_014859475.1 Rhodoferax sp. | reverse complement strand
AACAAAATTAATCAACGAGGAGATACTCATGGTGCATTTTGAGCAAAGATCCAAAGAAACCCATCAACTGGTAAGGCATACCGTGGCCTTGATCCTGGCCGGCGGGCGCGGTTCGCGGCTCAAGCAATTGACCGACACGCGCGCCAAACCGGCGGTTTACTTTGGCGGCAAGTTCCGCATCATCGACTTTGCGCTGTCGAATTGCCTCAATTCCGGCATCCGGCGCATGGCGGTGGTGACGCAGTACAAGTCGCACTCGCTGATGCGCCATTTGCAGCGCGGCTGGAGTTTTTTGCGCGCCGAGCTCAATGAAATGGTGGACCTGCTGCCGGCCCAGCAGCGTGCAGGCGAGGAGCACTGGTACCGCGGCACGGCCGACGCCATTTTCCAGAACCTCGACATCATTCGTTCGAGCAAACCCAAATACATCGTGATCCTGGCCGGCGACCACGTTTACAAGATGGACTACTCGATCATGCTCAAGGACCACGTGGCGCGGGAGGCGGGCTGCACGGTGGGCTGCATCGAAGTGCCCCGCGCCGAGGCCAGCGCGTTCGGGGTGATGGCCATCGACGAGACGCGCCAGATCACCGCTTTCGTCGAGAAGCCTGCCGACCCGCCGCCCATGCCGGGCAATGACGCCGTGTCGCTGGCCAGCATGGGCATTTACATTTTTGATGCCGATTACCTGTACCAACTGCTTGAAGAAGACCTGGCCAATCCGGAGTCTGAGCATGACTTCGGCAAAAACGTGATTCCACGCGCTGTGGCCGATGGCCGGGCGCTGGCGCATCCGTTTGGCCTGTCGTGCGTGTCGCGGGTCAAGGAGGTAGCGCCTTACTGGCGCGACGTTGGCACCATTGACGCGTTCTGGTCGGCCAACCTCGACCTGGCTTCGACCGTGCCCGAGCTCGACATTTACGACACCGAATGGCCAATCTGGACCTACCAGCGCCAGTTGCCACCGGCCAAGTTTGTGCCGGACAAGGATGGCAACCATGGCATTTATGCCAACACGGTGGTGTCGGGTGGCTGTATTGTGTCGGGCTCTTACGTGGCGCAGTCGGTGTTCTTCTCTGAAGTGCGGGTGCATTCGGACTGTCATATCGACAAAGCTGTGGTGCTGCCCGATGTGACCGTCAACCGCCATTGCCGCCTGCGCAAGGTGGTGATCGACCGTGGCTGTGAATTGCCAGAAGGCCTGGTGGTGGGTGAAGACCCTGCGCTGGACGCGCAGCGCTTTGAGCGCAGCGAAGGCGGCGTGGTGCTGATCACCCGCGAGATGCTTGCCAAACTCAAATGAAAAGAACCCTGCGATGAAAGTTTTGCAAGTCAGTGCCGAGATTTTTCCGCTGCTTAAAACCGGCGGCCTGGCTGATATTGCCGGCGCCTTGCCCGCCGCGCTGAAGGCGGCGGGGTGCGATGTGCGGGTGTTATTGCCGGGTTTTGCGCCGATCATGGGTGACCTGCAGTCGCCCACCGTGCTGGCCGAGCTCACCACGCCCTGGGGTGAGCGCATCGTGTTGCGCCAGGGCGTGCTGGGCGCGCTTGGCCTGACGGCTTACGTGATCGATGCGCCAGCTTTGTATTGCCGCCCGGGCACACCCTATGAAGACGCGCAGCGTCGGCCGTTCCAGGACAACCACCGGCGCTTTGCCTTGCTCGGCTGGGTGGCTGCCAAGCTGGCCAGTGGGCTCGATGCCCATTGGCAGCCCGAGGTGGCGCACAGCCACGACTGGCATGCAGCCCTGACGCCGGCCTACCTGACGTTTGGACCGGTTCAGGGCAAGCGGGTGGCGAGCGTTTATACCGTGCACAACCTGGCTTACCAGGGCGTGTTTGCGCCAAACAATTTTTTCGAGTTGGGCTTGCCAAACGCCGCGTTTTCGGTCAACGGCCTGGAATTTCACGGCCAGTTGTCGTTCATGAAAGCCGGGCTTTATTACGCCGACCACATCACCACCGTGAGCCCGAGCTACGCCCGGGAAATACAGACGCCCGAGCAGGGCTGCGGCCTCGACGGCCTGCTGCGCTCGCGGGCCCATGACCTGAGCGGCATCCTCAATGCGGTGGACGAGGCGGTCTGGAACCCGGCCACCGATGCCGCCATCGCCCATGCCTTCGATGCCAAAAAGCCGGCTGGCAAGGCGCGCTGCAAGGCCGCGTTGCAGCTGGAACTGGGCCTGACTGAGCAGGCTGAGGCGCCGCTGTTTGGCGTGGTGAGCCGCCTCACCGAGCAAAAGGGGCTGCACCTGGTGCTGGCGGTGCTCGATGAGCTGATCGCCCGGGGCGGGCAACTGGTGGTGCTGGGCACCGGCGACGCTGTGCTCGAGGCCGCGTTCAAGGCGCGCGCGGCAGCCCACCCGCACGCGGTGGCGGTGCGCATTGGCTACGACGAAGCCTTCGCCCATCGCATTTTTGCGGCCACCGATGTCACGCTGGTGCCGTCGCGCTTCGAGCCCTGCGGTCTGACGCAAATGTATGGCCTGAAATATGGCAGCCTGCCGCTGGCGCACCGTGTCGGCGGCCTGGCCGACACGGTGGTCGATTGCGCGCTGGAAAATCTGGCCGACGGCACGGCGAACGGCTTTGTGTTTGATGATTTCACGCCCGAGGCGCTGGCGCGTGCCATGCGCCGCGCCTTGGCACTTTATGAACGCAAGAGCGAGTGGCGCAGCGTGCGCCAGCGTGCCATGCAGCAGCCACTCGGTTGGGACAAGGCTGCGGCGCAGTACGTGGCGCTTTACCAGCGCCTGCTGGGTTGAACCTGGATCGCACAGTTCATCGCACCCGATTGCGCAATCCAGGTTGAGTTGTCTGGAAAACAGCCATTCTTTTATTTTTGATTGGGAGTTCGTAACGCATGGCTGATTCATGGATGGCGCAGCGCGCCGCCGGGGTAGTGTTGCATCCCACCTCGCTGCCCGGGCCGCACGGCATAGGCGATTTCGGCCCCAATGCCTATTTCTTTATCGACTGGCTGCACGGCGCCGGCCAAACGCTGTGGCAAACCTTGCCGCTGGGGCCGGTCGGGCCGGGGGATTCGCCCTACATGGGCGGCTCGGCATTTGCCGGCAATCCGCTGCTGGTGGCGTTCGAGCCTTTGGTGCAGCGCGGCTGGCTGGCGGCACAAAGCCTGCAAGCCAGTTGGGACGAGGAGCGCGTTGACTATGCGGCGCTGACACCCTGGCGGCTGCAAAAACTGCGCGAGGCATTTGCCGGGTTTGCGCAGCACGCCACGGCGCAGGATCAGGCCGAGCTGGCCGCCTGGGCCTTGGGCGAGCAAGCCTGGCTGGACGACTACACCCTCTTTATGGCGCTGGACCAGGCCCACCGCCCCGCGCTGTGGCCCGAGTGGCCGCCGGCGCTGGCCCTGCGTGACCCGGTGGCGCTGGCCAAGGCGCGTGCCAGCCATGCGCAGGAAATCGCCTTTTGGCGCTTTGTGCAGTGGCAATTCGAGGTGCAGTGGCAGGCCATCAAGCGTTACGCCCACGACAAAGGCGTGCGCTTGGTGGGCGACCTGCCGATTTTTGTGGCACACCACGGTGCCGACTGCTGGGCCCGGCCAGACCTGTACGAGTTGGATGCGGCGGGGCAACCCCGCGTCGTGGCCGGCGTGCCGCCCGATTTTTTCTCGAACACCGGCCAGCGTTGGGGCAACCCGCTGTACAACTGGGCTGCCATGGCGCATGACGGCTACCGCTGGTGGATTGAGCGGGTGCGCCGTCAGTTGCATCTGGCTGACCTGGTGCGCATCGACCACTTTCGCGGCTTTGTCGATTACTGGGAAATCCCGGCTGGCGAGCCCAATGCGGTGCAAGGGCGCTGGCTGCCCGGGCCGGGCGATGCCCTGTTCAAGGCCTTGTCGGTGGCGCTGGGCGATTTGCCCATCATCGCTGAAGACCTCGGCATCATCACGCACGAGGTGGTTATGTTGCGCGAGCGCACCGGTTTCCCCGGCATGCGGGTGCTGCAGTTTGCCTTTTCCGGCGATGCCGCAAGCCCCTTCTTGCCGCACAACTTTGCACCCAACACCGTGGTTTATACCGGCACCCATGACAACGACACCGTGCCCGGCTGGTGGGCCAGTGCCAGCGCGCATGAGCGGGCCTTTGCCGAACACTACCTGGGAATCGACGGGCACGCGGTTCATTGGGCCATGGTGCGCGCGGCCAGTTTTTCGGTGGCGCGCCTGTCGCTGTGCCAGTTCCAGGATGTGCTGGGGCTGGGCAGCGCGCACCGCATGAACACCCCCGGCACCATGGGCTGCTGGACGTGGCGCTTCAAGTGGGACTGGGTCGGGCCCGAAGTTGCCGAGCAGCTGGCCAACATCACCGCCGCCAGCGG
>NZ_JACUUE010000025.1 GCF_014859475.1 Rhodoferax sp. | reverse complement strand
GTTCAAGGTCCGTGTGCGGTATCGGGCCGGGTACGGATGGCTCGCAGTGACGGGGGCGCTGTTCTCGGTCGCCGAGGTGCAGCGGGCCATATTCAGCGGGCTCGCGATGACAGCAGCAGCACCGCCGTCGTCATCGGAAGTTAAGTCGCAGCGATCCACGGCACCGGGCATAAACTCCGGCGCGGCAAACTTGCCACCGTCGAGTGACATCAGCGCTGCGTAGCTCACCCCAGGGCGTCGCAGCAGTTCGGCCAGACTGTATTCGTGCTCAATGGCTTTGCCCAGCACGCGCTCAGACTCGGCAGGTGCCAGGTTTTTCGGGCTGACCCAGATCGAGCGCAAGCGTTCTGTTTCACGTGAAACAGCGTCGCGCTTCTGGTTAAAGGCTTGCCAGCGGGCATCATCGACCAAGCCGAGTTGGCGTCCTGCCTCGGTCAAACGGGCGTCAGCATTGTCTTCGCGCAGTTGCAGCCGGAACTCGGCGCGGCTGGTGAACATGCGGTAGGGTTCAGTCACACCCTGGGCGATCAGGTCATCAACCAACACACCCAGATAAGCCTCGTCGCGCCCTGGCAGCCACGTGTCTTGCGCGAAGCTAATGGCACCCGCGGCGCTGACCTGCGCATTGCCGCCACCCATGGCGCGAACCTGCAGCGCGGCGTTGATGCCGGCAAACAAGCCCTGCGCCGCGGCCTCTTCGTAACCCGTGGTGCCGTTGATCTGGCCGGCAAAAAACAAGCCGCCGATGGCTTTGGTCTCAAAGCTGCGCTTGAGCTGGGTCGGGTCGAAGTAGTCGTATTCGATGGCATAACCGGGCCGCAAAATGTGGGCGTTTTCAAGCCCCGGCATGGAGCGCACCAACGCGTACTGAATGTCAAAAGGCAGGCTGGTGCTGATGCCGTTGGGGTAGTACTCGTGGGTGGTCAGACCTTCGGGCTCCAGAAAAATCTGGTGGCTGTCTTTGTCGGCAAAGCGGTTGATCTTGTCTTCCACACTGGGGCAATAGCGCGGGCCCACGCCTTCGATCTTGCCGGTGAACATGGGGCTGCGGTCAAAGCCGCTGCGGATGATGTCATGGGTGCGCGCGTTGGTGTGCGTCGTCCAGCACGACATCTGCTGCGGGTGCTGCTCATGGCGCCCCATGAAGCTGAACACCGGCATCTGTGGGCTCATGCCACCGGGCATGCCGTCACCGGGCTGCTCGGTGCATTGGCTGAAGTCGATGGTGCGGCCATCGAGCCTTGGCGGCGTTCCGGTTTTCAGGCGGCCTTGCGGTAACTTGAGTTCTTTCAGGCGCGCGCTCAGCGACACGGCGGGTGGGTCACCGGCGCGCCCGCCGGCGTAGTTATTGAGTCCGACATGAATCTTGCCGTCCAGAAAGGTGCCGGCCGTGAGCACCACGGTGCTCGACCTGAAGCGAATGCCCACTTGCGTCACCGCCCCTACCACCCGGTCGCCTTCGACCATCAGGTCGTCCACGGCCTGCTGGAACAGCCACAGGTTGGGCTGGTTTTCCAGTCGCTGGCGAATGGCGGCCTTGTACAACATGCGGTCAGCCTGGGCGCGGGTGGCGCGCACCGCCGGGCCCTTGCTGGAGTTGAGAATGCGGAACTGGATGCCGGCTTCATCGATGGCAACGGCCATGGCGCCACCCAACGCATCGACTTCTTTCACCAGGTGCCCCTTGCCAATGCCGCCAATCGACGGGTTGCAACTCATCTGCCCCAGCGTCTCGATGTTGTGGCTCAGCAGCAGGGTTTTGCAACCCATGCGGGCGGCCGCCAGCGCCGCCTCGGTGCCGGCGTGGCCGCCGCCGACAACGATCACGTCGAAATTTTGTGGGTAGTGCATGGTGGTCAATCCAAACGAAGGGGGTAAATTGCAAGCTACGCCAGCCCTGCGCGCTCAAGCAAAGGGCCGATTTTACCGATGCACGCAAAATGCTGCTGCGCGCGCCTCGCAAGCGAAATTTCGCCCATATCGGAGGCACAATTCATCATTCTTTTTCGCTACTTAAAGGAACGTCCCCATGGCCTCCGGAAAAATACTTGTCGCCCAGGGCGGCGGCCCCACTGCCGTCATCAACCAGTCACTGGTTGGCGTCGCGCTCGAGGCCCGGCGCTTCAGCCAGATCGGCCACATTTACGGCGCCCACCACGGTGTGCGCGGCATCATCGACGAAGACTTTGTTGACCTGACGCAGGAAACCAGCCACAACCTGGAGCTGGTCGCCAATACGCCCTCAAGCGCTTTGGGCTCGACCCGCGACAAGCCGGATGCCGCCTACTGCCATGAGATTTTCAAGGTGCTGCAAGCGCATCAGATCGGTCACTTCTTCTACATCGGTGGCAACGACTCGTCCGACACCGTGCGCATCGTCAGCCAGGAGGCGCAGGCGGCCAATTACGAGCTGCGCTGCGTCCACATTCCCAAGACCATTGACAACGACCTGGTCGGCAATGACCACACACCCGGCTTTCCGTCGGCGGCGCGTTTTGTGGCGCAGGCCTTTGCCGGCGCCAACCTCGACAACGCCGCCCTGCCGGGTGTCTATGTGGGTGTGGTCATGGGGCGCCATGCCGGCTTTCTGACGGCTGCGTCTGCCCTGGGAAAAAAGTTCCCGGACGACGGCCCACACCTGATTTACCTGCCGGAACGGACCTTTGACTTGAACCAGTTTTTGCTCGACGTCAAAGCCATGTACGAGCGCCATGGCCGCTGCATGATTGCGGTCTCAGAGGGCATCCACGATACCAGCGGCACACCCATCGCCGCACTGCTGGCCAAGGAAATGGAACACGATGCGCATGGCAACGTGCAGCTCTCAGGCAACGGCGCACTGGCTGATTTGCTGTGCGAAGAGATCAAAGCCAAGCTCAAGATCAAGCGGGTGCGGGGCGACACTTTTGGCTACCTGCAGCGCTCCTTCATCGGCTGCGTGTCGGACGTTGACCAGCGCGAAGCCCGTGAGGTGGGCGAAAAAGCAGTGCAGTTTGCCATGTGGGGCGGGCGTGATGGCTCGGTGGCCATCAAGCGCACCGGCTTCTACTCAGTGGACTACGAACTGTTGCCGCTGGAAGCCGTGGCCGGCAAGACCCGCGTCATGGAAGACGAGTTCATCACCGCCAACGGCACCGATGTGACCGACGCGTTTCGCATGTACCTGCGCCCGCTGTTGGGCTCGGGCATGCCCGACGCTTTCAGGCTGCGCCACCACCCGGTGGCACGCGTGCTAAAAAAGTAGGCGGCTCAAATGAAACTCCTGATTTTTGCAGGCAGCACGCGGGCCCAGTCCTACAACCGCCAGCTGGCCAGGGTCGCTGCCGACCTGGCGCGGCAAGCCGGGGCCGAGGTCACGCTGCTTGAGCTCTCCAGCCTCGACATTCCGCTCTACAACGCCGACCTGGAAGCGCGTGGCACACCGCCCGATGTGATTCGCCTGAAACAAGTCATGTTCGATCATCCGGGCTGGATCATCTGCTCGCCGGAATACAACGGCAGCTATACCGCGCTGCTGAAAAACACGCTGGACTGGGCCTCCAGCCCGGTCAAGGGCGACCCTGACTGGAACCAGGGCAGCAAGGCCTTTACCGGCAAGATCGTGGGGCTGCTGTCCGCTTCGCCGGGTGCCTTGGGTGGCCTGCGCTCGCTGCAACACCTGGCGCCGTTGCTGCGCAACCTGCAGTGCTGGGTGGCGCCGCAACAATTTGCCCTGGGCCAGGCAGCCAGCGCCTTTGATGCCGAGGGTCAACTGTTGCTCGAGAAGCAACGCGAAGGTGTCGTGTCGGTCGTCAAGCAGGTGCTGTGGGCGGCAGAGCGCTTGACGCCGTCAAGCCCCGGGGTGAATCAAGAATAGAAAAAGCCGCTGGATCACAGCGGCTTTTTTTCATTCAGGACGTGAAACCTGAATTCAGTATTTCACTTTGACTTTGTCCATTTGTTCCTTGGTCAAAGCGGGCACGTCACCACGAGCTGACATGCGGTTCAGGTTCCAGCCACCTTCACCCACCCAGTCTTTAAGAATCTTCAGGTTGGCAGCACGCTCAGCATCGGTGTCACCCAAATACTTGTACATATTGCCGGGTTTGCCTTTGGCAAGCGGGTTGGTACCGTCATCCAGACGGCGCATGAATGCACCGGTAGATTTGCCGTTGATGAGTTGAAGCAGGTGCTCATAGGTGTCAGTGCGAGGACCAACCTTTTCTTTCTTGTACTTGGCCTCATCAAGTTTGAACTCGGCCATGGAGGGCGCGTCAGGCGCCGCATGACAGTCGTAGCAATACTTCTTCAACAAAGGTTCTACATCTGCGCGATAAGTGACATCAGCGGCCATGACGGGCAATGCAATGGCAGCACCTGCCAGCACCGACAAAAATTTGAGCTTTATCATCGTTTAATCCTTCAGTTAAAAGATTTCATTTTACTTGATAGCCAAGGTATTGAACAATTCCGTCGGGCTAGGACCCTCAGGCTCATTGTGGGCAATACCATAATGGCATTCAATACAGGTTTTTCCTTCAGCCTTGCCTCTGGCATGACGCCTTTGGGCTGCGGCAGACTGCAACTCCACGTTCATTTTATCGGCCCGATGGCAACTGCGACAAGTCTCGGAGTCATTCGCCTTCATTTGCTTCCAGATATTTTGAGCCATGTGCGCACGTTTGGCCTCAAACTTCTCCTCGGTATCAATGGAGGGAGAAATGTAAGTGTAATAAAGGTCTTTGGTCGCCTTGATTTTGGCCAGAACCAAAGGCCCTGGCGCATGAGGTACGTGGCAGTCGGTACAAATGGCACGAACACCGGTGCGATTGGTGTCATGAATCGTGCCCTTGTACTCGGCAAAGTTGTACGACATTTCGTGACAGCTTACACAAAACTCTTCGGTGCTGGTATGTGCCAAAACGTAAGCGCCTGCAATTCCCACAGAAACCGAGAACAGGAAAAGTGCGACCAAAGATCCTAATACCAGCATCCAGTGCCGGCGCAATTTTTTGACTACTTCAGACATCTTGATGGGCCTGTATTAAATGTTTAACGAGACAAAATGTACTGGGCCATGTTCTTGACGCTGGCTTCGTCACCTTTGGCTTTGGCGTGCACTTCATCTTCACCGTCCACCTTGATCGTGGGGCCGGTGGTCAGGTGAGTGAACAACTTGGCTTCGGCATCGGCCTGGCCTTTGTATTTTTCTGCGACCTTTTTGTAGGAAGGACCCGATTTGTCTTTGTCATCCGAATGGCACTTGGTGCATTTGCTGTCCTTGAACGCGGCCTTTGCGGCGGCCTCGTCAACAGCTTGAGCTGACATGGCGCCAAGAGCCAGACCAGCGACCATCAAAGCGCGCAAAAGAACAGAAAATTTAGTGTTGCTCATGTGAATCCTCAATAAAAATGAAATGGTTGACAGGCACTTAATGTACCAAACTGCAATGCTACTACCATCGAAATACCCGTGCCGTGCAATTTTTTTGATGTGAATCAACAGATGCGCTTTTACAGTTCGCGGACGGCTTCAAAAATCCAGAACGAACCCGGCTGCACTCCTGTTTGTCCAAGTAGGTTAGCATCAAGGCCGTCATATCACCACTTTCCCGGCACACATGCCCTCGCATGGGTGCCTGTCGTTCTATTGAATACCTATGATTTTCAACAAATCCAGCACCGAGCAAGGCGATGCCGTCATCGCCACGCAAGCCCCCTGTAGCATCGCCCCCGTCACGGTTCCCCAGTACCTCGAGTCCACTTATTGGTGGGCCTACACGCACCCCAATGCGGTGCGTGTGTTCGAGCGCCAATGGCTGGTCAATTTGATTTTGTGGGGCAATTTTTCGCGTCTGCGCGATCTGGCGCTGCAGGAAATGGGCGATGTCATCAACGGCGACGTGCTGCAAGTGGCTTGCGTCTATGGCAATTTCACCGAGCACCTGGTGCACCGGCTGGGGCCACAGGGGCACCTGAACGTGATTGACGTGGCACCAGTGCAAATCACCAATCTGCACGCCAAACTGGGCGAGCAAAAACAGGTCACGGTGTTGCAGCAGGATTCTTCTGCCCTGAATTTTGCCGATGCCAGCCACGACACCACAGTGGTGTTTTTTCTGCTCCACGAGCAACCCGCCGAGGTGCGGCTCAAGACGATTTCCGAGGCCTTGCGCGTTACCAAACCGGGCGGCAAGATCGTGTTCGTTGATTACCACAAGCCCAAAGCCAGCAACCCGTTTCGCTATGTCATGGTGCCGATCCTGACCACGCTGGAGCCTTTTGCCATGGACTTGTGGAACGGTCAAATTGCCGATTGGCTGCCGTCAGACTGCCAAAACCTGGCGCTTGACAAACAAACCTATTTTGGCGGGCTCTACCAAAAAGTCGTGATCACACGCTGATCCCGCCACGTTTTCCCAAGCCGCCTTAACGTAGAATCCGCGGGTTTTGTTTCTGCGACGGCTCTGCCTTTGAAAACCATCCCATCACTGTCTTTCACCAAACTAGGCTGCATCAAGGGCGGGCGCCAGCTGTTCAAAAATGTGGACTGTGAGCTGGCCCCGGGGCACTGGCTGTATGTGGCCGGCGCCAATGGCGTCGGCAAAACCAGCCTGTTGCGCATGGTGTGCGGCCTGGCACCTATTGAAGCCGGAGACATTCTCTGGAACGGCACACCCATTCATGCGCAGCGCGAGGCCTACCGCCAGGACCTGTGTTACCTGGGCCACTTGAACGCCCTGCAGGAATCCATGACCGTCGATGAAAACCTCGCTTTCATCACCGCCCTGGGGGGCATTGCCCCTGACCAGACGCAAACCCGGGAGGTGCTGACGCGTTTCGGCCTGCGCGGTCGAGGCAGGCAACTGGTGCGCCATTTGTCGCAAGGGCAAAAGCGGCGCGTGGCCTTGTCACGGCTGGTGTTAAGCCCGGCCAGGCTTTGGGTGCTGGACGAGCCTTATGTGGCCATGGACGAAGGCGGCATCAAGCTGCTGGCTGACCTGATTGCCGATCATCTGGCTACTGGCGGACTGGCAGTGCTGACCAGCCATCAGCGCGTGTCCATTGGCAAGGTGCCCGCTCAAATGCTGGAGTTGCAGGCCGCATGAGCATCATCGTCAAACCGGTCGGACTGGGCCATGTGCTGCTGGCCGTGCTCAGGCGCGAGATTTCCCTGGGCATGCGGCAAAAGGGCGAGGTGCTGACACCGCTGGTGTTCTTTGTGGTGATTGCCAGCCTGTTTCCGCTCGGTGTCGGGCCTGAATCTGCCCTGCTGTTGCGCATGGCACCCGGTGTCTTGTGGGTGAGCGCCCTGCTGGCCGCCATGTTGTCGCTGCAGCGCATGTTTGCCACCGACTACGCCGATGGCTCGCTGGAACAGATGGCGCTGTCCACCACCCCGCTGGCCCTGCTGGTGCTGGCCAAGGCGCTGGCCCATTTTTTGTTGGCGGGGCTACCCCTGGTGCTGATGGCGCCGGTGCTGGGCCTGCAGTTTGGCCTGGATACCCGGGCCCTGGGTCTCTTGATGCTGACACTGCTGCTGGGCACACCCACCCTGAGCCTGATCGGCAGCATTGGTGCCGCCTTGACCTTGGGCGTACGCGGTGCAGGGGTTTTACTGTCGCTGTTAATCTTGCCGCTGTATATTCCGGTGCTGATTTTTGGTGCGGGCGCGGTCGAGGCTGATGCAGCGGGCCTTGGCATTGGTGGCCACCTGTCACTGATGGCGGCTTTGCTGGTGCTCTCGATCTTTTTCTCACCCTTGGCTACAGCAGCCGCTTTGAGGATTTCCCTGGAATGAAAACACGTGTGATTCATTGGTTCAAGTTCTCGTCTCCACAGAACTTTTATTACCTGGCCGGAAAAATGTGGCCCTGGTTTGCCGCCCTTGCCACGGTGCTGACGCTGGTGGGTTTGTGGATATCGTTCTTTGTGGCTCCCATTGATGCCCAGCAGGGCCAGGGTTACCGCATTATTTTTGTCCATGTGCCGACCTCACAGATGTCCATGTTTATCTACCTGGTGATGGCGGGCTGGGCCGGCTTTGGGCTGGCCTTCAATACCCGCTTGTCGGGCATGATGGCATCGGCTTTGGCACCCACTGGCGCGCTGTTTGCCTTTTTGTCGCTGGTCACCGGCTCCCTTTGGGGCAAGCCGATGTGGGGCACGTGGTGGGTGTGGGATGCGCGGCTGACCTCGGAATTGATCCTGCTGTTTTTGTATCTGGGCTTTTTGGCCCTGCAAGCTTCCATTGACGACCCGCGCCGCGCCGACAAGGCTTGCGCCATCCTGGCTCTGGTGGGTGCGGTCAATGTGCCCATCATTTATTTCTCGGTGAAATGGTGGAACACCCTGCATCAGGGCGCATCGGTCTCACTGAAAGGTTCGTCCATGGCCTCAACCATGCTCGCTGGCATGCTGATCATGGTGCTTGCCTTCTGGATGTACACCATCGCCATTGCGCTGCTGCGGGTGCGCAACATTATTCTGGATCGGGAACGTCATACGGAGTGGGTGAAACATGCAGTGGCATAGCGTTGGGGATTTTTTGCACATGGGAGGCTACGCCCTCTATGTATGGGGCAGCTTTGGCATCACGGCAGCCGTCGTCATTGCCGAAATCTGGCAAGTGCGCGCCAAACGGCGCGAGATTTTGCGAAACCTTTTGAACGAATCCGGCTCTCAGAGCGATTAAAACATCACTACGACTATGAAACCTCGTCACAAACGCACCGCCATGATCGTGGGTGCCCTGGCCTCCATCGCCATCGCCGCCTACTTTGTTCTGAACGCTTTCCAAAGCAACCTGGTCTTTTTCTTCTCACCGACCCAGGTGGATGCGGGAGAAGCCCCGCAAAACCGCACCTTTCGCGTTGGCGGCCTGGTCAAGGAGGGGTCTGTCAAACGCAACAATCTGACGGTTTCTTTTGTTGTGACCGACTCTCTCAAAGAAGTGCCTGTCAGTTACACCGGAATCCTGCCCGACCTGTTCAGCGAAGGCAAAGGCGTGGTGGCGCAAGGCCAACTCGGCAACGACGGCCACTTCACGGCCTCGGAAGTGCTGGCCAAGCACGATGAAAACTACATGCCGCCAGAAGCCCAGCACGCGCTGGACCAGGCTGAGATCGAAAAAGCCAGCAAAAGCCTGAAGTAAGGCGCAGTTTCGTCCCATCCGGTGAGGGTGGTTGTCCGTCTTTTATAACGCACCGAGATTCAACATGATTCCTGAACTTGGACATTTCGCACTGATTCTTGCCTTGCTGGTTGCTGCGGCATTCGGCACCCTGAGTTTGGCAGGCGGTCAGCAGGGACGAGCCGAATGGATGGCCTTGGCGCGCCCTGGTGCCCAGGTTTTGTGGCTGCTGGTTGGCTTTTCTTTTCTGTGCCTGACCTACGCCTTCTACACCAATGACTTTTCGGTGCAATACGTGGCGCAGAACTCCAATACCCAGCTGCCGGTCATGTACCGCATTGCCGCGGTGTGGGGCGGCCACGAAGGTTCGCTCTTGCTGTGGTTGCTGATGCTGTGCAGCTGGATGATGGCGGTATCGCTCTTTTCAAGTCAGTTGCCTGACGTCATGGTGTCGCGCGTACTGGGTGTGCTGGCGCTGATCGCGGTTGGATTCATGCTTTTCATGCTGCTGACGTCAAGCCCTTTTGACCGCCTGGTCCAGATTCCGCTTGAGGGCCGTGACCTGAACCCGCTGCTGCAAGACCCCGGCTTGGTGTTTCACCCGCCGATGCTCTACATGGGTTATGTCGGCATGGCGATTCCGTTTGCCTTCTCCATTGCCGCCTTGCTCAATGGCAGGCTCGATGCAGCCTGGGCGCGCTGGACCCGCCCGTGGGCCACCGCAGCCTGGATTTGCCTGACCATCGGCATCGCCTTGGGATCCTGGTGGGCTTATTACGAACTGGGCTGGGGTGGCTGGTGGTTCTGGGACCCCGTCGAAAACGCTTCTTTCCTGCCCTGGTTGGTCGGCACGGCACTGATGCATTCGCTGGCCGTCACTGAAAAGCGTGGTCTGTTCAGAAGCTGGACCATCATGCTGTCGCTGATTGCGTTCTCGCTCAGCCTGCTTGGCACCTTCCTGGTGCGCTCGGGCGTGCTGACCTCGGTTCATGCGTTTGCCACCGACCCCAAGCGCGGTGTTTTCATCTTGCTGTTTCTGGTCGTGGTGGTGGGCGGCTCGCTGGTGTTGTTTGCCGCCCGTGCAGGCAAAGTGCGTTCCGGTGGTTCGTTTTCGCTCATTTCACGCGAAACCTTTTTGCTGGTCAACAATGTGCTGCTGACCACGGCTGCTGCCGCGGTGCTGCTGGGTACGCTGTACCCCTTGTTCATCGATGCGCTGAACCTCGGCAAGCTGTCGGTGGGCCCGCCCTACTTCAACGCCGTCTTTGCGCCCATCATGATGCCGGTGCTGTTTTTCATGGTGGTTGGCAGTTATGCCCGCTGGAAAAACGACTCGGTCGCTGAGCTGACCAAAAAACTGCGTCCCATTGCCATTGTTTCAGTGCTGCTGGGTTGCACTGCCCCGCTGCTGGCTGGCGAGTGGTCAGCCCTGGTGGCCATTGGTCTGACGCTGGCGATCTGGATCGTGCTGGGCTCTGCCGTGCAGATTTATCGCCAACTCAAGGACACGGTGAACTGGAAGTCCACCCCTGTTTCTTACTGGGGCATGCATGTGGCGCACATCGGTATGGCGGTGTGCGTGGTCGGCATCACCATGGTTAGCGGTTACGAAACTGAAAAGGATGTGCGCATGGCTTTTGGTGACACCGTCGAAGTCGGGGGCTACACCTTCCGCCTCACGGGCGTCAGTGAAAGAATGGGGCCCAATTACAAAGCCGATCGCGGCACCGTGGAGTTGATCAAGGGCGACAAGGTGCTGCGCACGCTTCACCCTGAAAAACGCGCCTACTTTTCTTCCACCATGCCGATGACCGAGGCCGCTATCGATACCCGATTTACTCGCGACGTCTATGTGTCCCTCGGTGAAAAACTTGAAGGTGAGGGCGAAGAAGCCTGGGCCATGCGCGTCTATCACAAGCCCTTCATCGCCTGGATCTGGTTTGGCTGCTTCTTCATGGCCATTGGCGGTGCCATGGCGGCACTGGACAAGCGCTATCGCAAAAAAGCCGCAGCCAAAGTAAGCGCGGCTGATATGAAAGGTGTTGCGGCATGAGAAAAGGTCTGATACCTCTGGGTATCTTTGTTGTCCTGGTGATCTTTCTGGCCATCGGCCTGACGCGCGATCCGAGTGAAATTCCGTCGCCGCTGATCGGCAAGCCTGCGCCGGATTTCACCGCGCCTGTGCTCGGCAAGCCGGGGGAAACCTTCTCCAACAAGGACATGCTGGGCCAGGTCTGGCTGCTCAACACCTGGGCATCCTGGTGCGTGGCCTGCCGGCAAGAGCACCCATTGCTGGTTGAATTTGTCAAAACCAACCCGCTACCCATCGTTGGCCTGGACTACAAGGACAAAGAAGCCGATGGCATCAGGTGGCTGCAACGGTATGGCAACCCTTATACCCACACCGTTGTCGATGCTGACGCTCGCATCGGCATTGACTTTGGCGTCTATGGTGTGCCAGAGAGCTTCCTGATCGACAAGAACGGCATCATCCGCTACAAGCAGATTGGCCCTTTCACACCAGAGGCCTTGCGTGACAAGCTCACGCCTCTGATCAAAGAACTGCAATCATGAAATTTCTGGTCATTCTCTTGCTGACGCTGCAATGCGCCATGGGTGTGCACGCTAACGAGGCGACACCGCTGGCTGACGACCCGGTGGTGGAGCAGCGCCTGATCACCATCGCAGAAGAGCTTCGTTGCCTGGTTTGCCAGAACGAATCGCTGGCCGGCTCACGCGCCGACCTGGCCAATGATCTGCGCCGTGAAGTGCGAGGCCTGATCAAATCAGGTAAGTCAGACCCTGAGATCAGGGAGTATCTGGTCAGCCGTTATGGTGACTTCGTGCTCTACCGTCCGCCCTTCAAGCCAACAACCTGGTTGCTCTGGTTTGGACCCTTGCTGTTGTTGATCGGTGCCATCTGGCTGTTATTGACTGCTATCAAACGCAATCAAAAACAAAAAGACTTGCCCGTGCTCGATGCCGCCAAACGCGCCAAGGCGCAAGCCCTTCTTCAAGAAACTGATTCTTCCAAATGAACGTTTTTATTGGTATTTCAGCGCTGTTGACGCTGCTCGTGGTCGCTTGGGTGATTCGCCCTTTACTTATCAAACCCTCCGATAGCCCTGTCAGCAGCGAAAAACTCAACGCTTCCATTCACCGCGACCAGCTTCATGCCCTTGAAGGTGACCTGGCGCGTGGCGTCATCAGCCAGCAGGACTTCGAGACCACCCGCGATGAGTTGCAGTTGCGCCTGCTCGACGACACCGAGAGTTTTGAGCAAGCCTCGGCTGAAACGACCACCGGCTTTTGGACTGCACCACGCATCGCTGCTGCCATTGGCGTTAGTTTTCCAGTGCTGGCGCTGGGTCTTTATATGCAGTTAGGTGCCCCGATGGCCATTAACCCACCGGTTGCCAGGGTCAACGCAGAAGATCAGCAAATCAACGAAATGATCGACACACTGGCGGCCAAATTGCAAGCCAATCCGGACAACCCGCAGGGCTGGGCCATGATGGCACGTTCCTACAAGGTAGTGGGACGTTTCGAAGAGGCCAAACAGGCGTTTGAACGGGCTGGCGACTTTATCAAGACCAATCCTGACATGCTGGTGGATTACGCCGAATTACTTGGCGTGATGGCAGGCAACACTTTTGTCGGCAAGCCACAACAAATTACCGAGGAAGCCTTGCGTCTGAACCCGGAGCATCCCATGGGCCTGATGATCGCGGGCGTGGCCGCTTACCAAAGCAGTAATTTTGCGGGTGCCGTAACGCATTGGGAAAAATTACTGAGCTTGTTGCCGCCAGGATCCCAAGATTTCCTACAAATCCAGGACAACATTGCAGATGCCCGCAGCCAGGCTGGGGTGCATGCTGGAACCGTCACAGACGGCAATATGCTGCCGCCAGTGCCAGCAGCTGCGGCCGCTGGCATGACACCAGATGGAGTCAACCAGATGGTTGATCGGTTGGCTGCGCGCTTGCAAGAAAATCCGGGCGACCTGGCTGGCTGGGCCCGTCTGGCACGCGCCTACAAAGTACAAGGACGTCTGGATGAAGCTGCCACCGCCTATGCCAAAACGGGTAAGCTGCTGGACACCGACCCTGACTTATTGACCCAGTATGCCGACACCCTGGCAATGAGCGCCAATAACCTGCAAGGCAAGCCGACCGAACTGGTCAACAAGGCACTGGCCATCGACCCTAAACACCCTATGGCGCTGATGATGGCGGGGCAGTCGGCTTTTCAGAGCGGCGACTACGCCAAAGCCATTGGCCATTGGCAAACCGCCCTGACGATTTTGCCAGCCAATTCGCCTGATGTGGCACCCATCAAGGCAGAGATCGCCGATGCCAAGTTCAAGATGAGCGCCACTGGCAAGCCCTGACAGCCAGCGCAATCGCGTCAAGCCCGGTTCAGACCGGGCTTTTTTTATCTGAAAATCCAGTGTATAAACTTGTGCATAATTTATCCTGAAAAGGAAAGTTATCCACAGAACTTGAATTCCATGGAACTTGTTCAAGATTGAGGTACAAAGTAAAAGCACACTCACGCACATCAAGTTAAATAATTCAAGTTATTGATTTCAATGGATAAAAATGACTTATCAACCAGTGTGGCAAATCCCTATCTACTACGACTACTTTAAAAGAATAGAAATAATTAAAGACAGATAACAACAATCAGCACATTTTTAGAAGCGTGTAAAAGTTTGAAAATTTCCTGTGCATAGAGTCAATAATTTGAACCAGCAATGGTTTTTGGCAGTTTGATCAAGTAACATTTGCATGTTGCTTCGCTACAGCGGCCGTTTTTCTCATTTCACCCAGCATTCTTCTCCAATTTTTTATTCAGGTCTCGTGACACAAACCTTTGAAATTAAAAGCGCTCAGTTGCCATTGGTGGCTTTGCTGCTCAAAATGCCTGACCTGGCAGACATCATTGAAGACCTGTATGCGCAGTTTGGGCCGGCTAGTCAGAGCCCCGACTTTTTTGATGATGATGCTGTGGTACTTGATTTTTTTCATCTGGAATTTGAGGATGTTGATCAATCCCTGCCGGCTTTGATGTCGGCCTTGCAGCACTGCCGTCTCAAGCCCATCGCCTTTCGCAACGCCAAGCCGTCAGCAGCCAGCGCAGCTTTGGCGTGTGGTCTGATTGAAGCGCCCGCAGAAATGCCGCGTGGCAAGGCCATCAATCCAAAAAATAACGTGGAGAGACCGGTTGCAGAAAGCGTGCGCGAAGTGGTTCGTGAAGTGGTGCGCGAGGTTCCAGGACCTGCCACGCTGGTGATCGACAAGCCCTTGCGTTCAGGTCAGAAAATCTACGCTCGCGGCGCTGATCTGGTGGTGCTGGCCATGGTCAACATGGGTGCTGAAGTGGTCGCAGATGGCAATATCCACGTCTATGCGCCCTTGCGTGGCAAAGCCATGGCAGGTGCCAGTGGCAACACGCAGGCGAGGATATTTTCACTTTGTCTGGAACCAGAACTGATTTCCATTGCGGGTGTGTACCGCACCAGCGAAAATCCACTCCCAAAAGACATTCACGGTAAACCGGCTCAGGTGCGCCTGAGCCAAGATGGCCACGACAAGCTGATCTTCGAAGCCTTGAACCCCTAAATTTTCTCTTTGAAAGACCTCATCGACATGGCAAAAATAATTGTGGTGACTTCCGGCAAGGGCGGCGTGGGCAAAACCACCACCAGTGCCAGTTTTTCCACCGGTCTGGCCATGCGCGGCCACAAGACCGCCGTCATCGACTTCGACGTTGGCCTGCGCAACCTCGACCTGATCATGGGCTGTGAACGCCGCGTGGTGTATGACCTGATCAATGTGATCCATGGCGAGGCCAACCTGAATCAGGCGCTCATCAAGGATAAACAATGCGACAAGCTGTATGTGCTGGCAGCCTCACAAACGCGCGACAAGGATGCGCTGACCCAAGAGGGTGTTGAAAAAGTGCTGGCCGACCTGGCTGCCATGGACTTTGAATTCATCGTTTGTGACTCGCCAGCCGGCATTGAGACCGGTGCCTTGATGGCCATGCACTTTGCCGACGAAGCGCTGGTGGTGACCAATCCCGAGGTGTCCTCGGTGCGTGACTCTGACCGCATCTTGGGCATGCTCTCAAGCAAGACCCGGCGCGCCATGGAAGGGTTGGAACCCATCAAGGAACACTTGCTGATCACCCGTTACAACCCGTCGCGGGTCAACCAGGGTCAAATGCTGTCCCTGCAGGACATCCAGGACATTTTGCGCATCAAGCTCATTGGCGTGATTCCCGAGAGTGAAGCGGTGTTGCAGGCATCCAACCAAGGCGTGCCGGCGGTGCATATGGAAGGCAGTGACGTGTCTGAAGCTTACAAAGACGTGATTGACCGTTTTCTGGGTGAAGAAAAACCCATGCGCTTTACCGAGCCGCCTAAACAAGGCCTGCTGAAACGTCTGTTCGGAGGGAAGTGACGCCATGTCTTTTTTCTCATTTTTTCTGGGCGAGAAAAAGAAAACCGCCAGCCTGGCCAAGGAACGCCTGCAGATCATCCTGGCGCATGAGCGCAATGGTCGCAGTCCGGCCACGCCAGATTATTTGCCTGACCTGCAGCGCGAACTGATCGCCGTCATCAGCAAGTACATCAAGATCAATGCCGACGACATCAAGGTCAACCTGGAGCGCCAGGACAACCTCGAAGTACTCGAAGTCAAGATCGAACTGCCAGACGCGCGATGAAAGCCAGTTTGACGCGGGGCGAATTGGAATGTAACCGGGTGTGACATGCTGGCTGAGTTTCTGCAGTTCCTGTTTTCTGGCGTCACGGTTGGAGCGACTTATGCTTTGGCCGCCCTTGGTTTCACGCTTATTTACAACGCCAGCAACGTCATCAACTTTGCGCAAGGTGAATTCATCATGCTGGGCGGCATGCTGGCGGTGTATTTCACGCAGGCTGGCTTGGTACTGCCACTGGCGCTGGTGTTGGCCATCGTGCTGCCCGCCGTGGTGGGTGTGGTGCTCGAAAAGCTGGCCATTGAACCCGTCAAGGGTGCGGAGTCGGTCACCTTGATCATCATTACCATCGGTGCCTCGCTGGTGATCCGGGGCCTGATCCAGGTCTGGCTGGGTAAGGGCGCGCACAGCCTGCCGGCGTTTTCAGGCGACGTGCCGCTGCAAATTCTGGGTGCCACGCTGATGCCGCAAAGCCTTTGGGTGCTGGGCGTCACGGCGCTTGTGGTGCTGGGGCTTTGGTACTTTTTCAACCGAACCCTGCATGGCAAGGCCATTTTGGCGACATCCCATAACCGTCTTGCTGCCGAGCTGGTGGGCATCAACACCAACTGGGTGCTGTTCATGAGCTTTGCAATTTCGGCCGCGCTCGGTGCCTTGGGCGGTATCCTGGTGGCCCCGATCACACTCACTTCCTACGATGTGGGTGTCATGTTGGGCCTGAAGGGTTTTGTCGCCGCCGTGGTGGGTGGTTTAGGCAATGGCCTGGGTGCCGTGCTGGGCGGTTTGCTGGTGGGTATTCTGGAAGCTTTTGGGGCCGGCTACATCTCATCGTCCTACAAGGATGCGATGCCGTTTGCACTGATTCTGTTGATTCTGTTTTTCAAGCCGCGCGGCTTGTTTGGCGGGCGATCCACCGAGCGGGTCTGAGCATGCGTAAACACCCTTTTTCAGGTCTTTACCTCATCATGGCGGTGCTGTTGGTATTGCCATTCGTGCTGCCCAACAGTTTTTATATGGACCTGGCCATCCGCATGGCGATGAATGCCGTGATCGTGCTGAGTCTGAATTTGCTGATTGGTTTTGCCGGGCAGATCAGTTTGGGTCACGCAGGTTTTTTGGGCATTGGCGCTTATGCGTCGGCGGTGCTGCCAACGCACTTCGAGTGGCATCCGCTGCTGGCCCTGGGTGCAGGCGCAGTGTGCGCCGGTGTGCTGGCCGCCGTGCTGGCGCGGCCCATTTTCAAGCTCAAAGGGCACTACCTTGCGATGGCCACGCTGGGTTTGGGCATCATCATCAGCATCGTGGTGCGCAACGAGGAGGCCTTGACCGGCGGTCCGGACGGCATGCCGGTGCCCGCCATGACGCTGCTGGGCCACGAGTTGTCGGGCGACAATATCTGGTATTGGCTGACGGCGCTGTTGCTGTCGCTTGCCATCTGGTTTTCGCTGAACCTGATCGATTCGCCTTTTGGCCGGGCCTTGCGCGCCTTGCATGGTTCTGAAGTGGCAGCAAAGGTGGTTGGCGTCGATGTGGTGCGCTATAAAGTCTCGATTTTTGTCGTCTCGGCGGTGATTGCCAGCATCATGGGCAGCCTGACGGCACATTATGTGGGTTTCGTGACCCCCAATCTGGCCGATTTTTTTCACTCGCTTGAACTGGTCACCATGGTGGTGATCGGCGGTATGGCATCGGTCTATGGCTCGGTGGTGGGCGCCGTTTTGTTGACTGCGCTGCCGCAGGCACTGACCTCTTTTGAGGGTTGGGAAACGGTGGCGTTTGGCACCATCCTGATGCTGTGCATGATTTTTTTGCCCAAGGGTCTGGTGCCAACGCTGGCGGCCAAATTCGGCAAGGGTGAATAGCCATGGCGTTGCTTGAAGTCAATCAGCTCTCGATTCACTTTGGCGGCGTCAAAGCGGTCCAGAACGTGAGTTTCAGCATCGACGCAGGCATCGTTTATGCGGTGATTGGTCCCAATGGCGCCGGCAAAACCACCTTGTTCAACCTGATCACCGGCATTTACACGCCCACCAGCGGCACCATCACGCTCGATGGTGAATCGATCGGTGGCAAATCACCCAACGAGCTTGCGCAACGCGGTGTCGCCCGCACGTTTCAAAACCTGCAGATCTGCATGAACATGAACGCCATCGAAAATGTGATGGTGGGTGCGCATCTGCGGCTCGATCGCAATTTGTTCAAGGCCGCCTTGCGCTGGCCCGCCATCCGGGCGCGCGACCAGGCACTGCGCCAGGAGGCAGCCGAGCTGATGCGTTTTGTCGGCCTGCAGGACTATGTGCAGGCGCGCGCCGACAGCATGCCCTATGGCGCGCTCAAGCGGCTTGAAATTGCCCGCGCGCTGGCCATGAAGCCGCGCCTGATCTTTCTGGACGAACCCGCCGCCGGGCTCAATACCAGGGAAACGCAGGACGTGGACGCCCTGGTGCGCAAGGTGGCCGATTCGGGCATCACGGTGGTGCTGGTGGAGCACGACATGAAGCTGGTGATGAACCTGTCAGACCGCATACTGGTGCTGGACTACGGCAAAAAGTTGACAGAAGGAACGGCGCTGGAAGTGCGCAACAACCCCGACGTGATCGCCGCCTACCTGGGCGCGCACGCCTGAAGCAGCAGCACCATGGACGCCTTGCGCATCATCAGCGAAGACCACAACAACCTGTGGCGCATGGCGACCGCGGTGGACCAATTGGCCATTGAACTTGAAGACGGCGGCGCGCTGGAGGCTGAATTTCTGGGCTCGGTGCTGGACTACATCGTGCAGTTCGAGGAACGCCTGCACTACCCGAAAGAAGACGACTTTCTGTTTCGTTTCCTGCGCCTGCGCAGTCCCGAAGTGGCCAACACGCTCGATCGTCTGGAGCGGGACCACTGGCAGGCGACCACCCATCACGCAGCCCTGCAATCGAGCCTGAAAAACGTCATGGCCGGTCAATTGTCCGGCGCAGCGCTGGCCAAACAACTGCGCCAGTACACGACCGATCTGAAAACGCATATCCTGACCGAGGAAGAGCAGTTGTTGCCATTGGCGCACAAGATGCTTCTGGCTGAGGATTGGCGCGAAATCGACCGTGCCTTTCACGATCCGGTTCACCCCTTGTTTGGCGATGCCGCGCAGGCCGAGTTTCGCGAGTGGTACCACCGCATCGTCAGCGTGGCGCCTGAGACGCTCGGGCTGGGCGGCAAAAGTGCCGGCCATTTGCCGGGTGGTGCCAGCCCGGCACAGGCTGAAGTGTTGCTGCGTGTGCAGGGTTTGGAGTCGTGCTATGGCCGTATCAAGGCGCTGAAGGGTATCAGCATGGAAGTGCGCCGTGGTGAAACGGTGGCGCTGGTCGGTGCCAACGGGGCTGGCAAAACCACCTTTTTGCGAACCCTCTCGGGCGTGCAGCCGATGAGCGCGGGCAGCATTGTTTTTGATGGCGAGGACATCAGCAAACTGCGCTCGGACAAACGCATGCGCCGTGGCATTTGCCAAAGTCCTGAAGGTCGTCAGGTGTTTGGCCCGCTGTCGATCGAGGACAACCTGCGGCTGGGCGCTTACACCCAACCGCGCCACCAGGTGGCGGGCGACATGGAAAAGATCTTCACCATGTTTCCGATCCTCAAGGAAAAACGTCTCCAGCCGGCCGGCACACTGTCGGGCGGACAGCAGCAGATGCTGGCGATTGGCCGTGCCCTGATGGGCCGGCCGCGCCTGCTGTTGCTCGATGAGCCGTCCATGGGGCTGGCGCCGTTGCTGGTGCAGGAGGTGTTCGACGTGATCAAGACGCTGAAAAGTCAGGGCATGACGATTTTGCTGGTTGAGCAAAACGCGCTGGCGGCACTTGACATTGCCGACCGTGCCTATGTGCTCGAGACCGGCTGTGTCACGCTGACCGGCACGGGCAACGAACTGGTGCGCAACGACCAGGTGCGCGCGGCCTATCTGGGCATGTGATAAAACTGAAAACGCCATGAAACAAAGCCACCTTGATGCGCAGCAATTGGCCCAGGCGGTGCGCTGATGTCGATGCTGATCCGTCCAGACATGGTCAAGGGTCACCATATTTGCCATGGTGGCAAAATCGTGGCCTTGTTCAGAGGCAAGAGTTATCGTATCAACGGGGAAGTGTTGGCTGAGTTGGAGCAGGCGACGCGCGTCCCATCACAATGAGGTGAAAAGCCCAGTATGACCGCCAGAAAATCACTTTCCAGCATGCTCGATCCGATCGAGATGGCCAGCCGCGACGAAATTGCCGCATTGCAACTGCAGCGCCTGCAATGGTCGATCCGCCACAGCTACGCCCACGTGGCCGCGTTCAAGCAAAAATGTGATGCCAAAGGCGTCCATCCGGACGACCTGAAAAGCCTCGCAGACCTGGGCAAATTCCCGTTCACCACCAAGCTCGATTTGCGCGACAACTACCCGTTTGGCCTGTTTGCCGTGCCGCGCGACCAGGTGGTTCGGGTGCATGCGTCTTCCGGCACCACCGGCAAGCCGATCGTGGTCGGCTATACCCAGCAGGACATCGACATCTGGGCCAACCTGATGGTGCGCTCGATGCGCGCCGGCGGTGCCAAGGCGGGCGACATTTGCCACAACGCCTACGGCTATGGTTTGTTCACCGGTGGCTTGGGCGCCCATTACGGCGCCGAAAAAATGGGCTGCATGGTGGTGCCCATGTCAGGCGGCCAGACTGAAAAGCAGGTGCAGTTGATTCAGGACTTCAAACCCGACATCCTGATGGCCACGCCTTCATATTCGCTGGTGCTGGCCGAAGAGTTTGAGCGTCTTGGCATTGCGCCCCAGAACATTTCCCTGCGCCTTGGCTTTTTTGGCGCCGAGCCCTGGGGCGAAGGCATGCGCAGCGAGATCGAGAACAAGCTCGGTCTGGATGCGATCGACATTTACGGTCTGACCGAAGTGATTGGCCCGGGCGTGGCATGCGAGTGCATCGAATCGAAAGACGGCCCGGTCATTTGGGAAGACCATTTTTATCCGGAAATCATCAACCCCGAAACCGGCGAAGTGCTGCCCGAAGGCGAACCGGGCGAGCTGGTGTTTACCTCGCTGACCAAGCAGGCCATGCCGGTGATTCGTTATCGCACGCGCGACCTGACCCGTTTGCTGCCGCCCACGTCGCGCAGTTTCCGGCGTATCGACCGCCTGACCGGGCGCTCCGATGACATGCTGATCATTCGCGGCGTGAATGTGTTCCCGACGCAAATCGAAGAGCAGATCATGCGCGATAAACGGCTCTCGGGCAATTACCAGATCGTGCTCAGCCGCGAGGGGCATCTGGATCAGGTGGAAGTGCGCTGCGAACTGCAGCGCGAGGTGTCAGGCCAATTGTCAGAGACTGATGTGGCAGCAATTGGCAAACAACTGCAGCACCACATCAAGACCAATATTGGCATTTCGACGCGCATCACGGTGCTGAACTTCAATTCGATCGAGCGCACGCTGGCGGGCAAGGCCAGGCGTTTGTTTGATGAGCGACCCAGGCTGACGTGACGATTGAGGGTATTTATTTTTTTAACGACAGGAGACATAACCATGACATTTCCGATGAAAAAACTGCTCGCTGGTGCCGCACTGGCACTGGGCGCGCTGACAGCATTTGCCGCCGATCCGATCAAGATCGGCTCGGTCTTGTCGGTCACCGGCCCGGCCGCCTTTTTGGGCGACCCCGAACTCAAAACCTTGCAGATGTATGTCGAAAGCATCAACAGCAAGGGCGGCGTTCTGGGACGTCCCCTGCAATTGGTCCACTATGACGATGGCAGTGACGCCGGCAAGGCCAACGGTTTTGCCAAGCGCCTGATCAATGACGACAAGGTCGATGTGATCGTGGGCGGCACCACCACCGGGGCCACCATGTCGATGGTGCCGCTGGTAGAAAAAGCTGCCATTCCGTTCATCTCGCTGGCCGGTGCCGTGGTGATCGTCGAGCCGGTCAAAAAATGGGTGTTCAAGACCCCGCATACCGACCGCATGGCGGCTGAAAAGGTATTTGATGACCTCAAAAAGCGTGGTCTGACCAAAGTCGCCCTGCTGTCGGAGACCAGCGGTTTTGGACAATCCGGCAAAAAGGAAACCGAAGCCGTGGCTGCCAAGCACGGCATCACGCTGGTGGCGAGTGAAACCTACGGCCCCAAAGACACCGACATGGGCCCGCAGCTGACCAAAATTCGCAATACCGCCGGTGTGCAGGCGGTGTTTGTTTTTGGCCTGGGTCAGGGCCCTGCCATCGTCACAAAAAACTACAAGCAGCTCGGCATGACGCTGCCGCTGTACCAGTCGCACGGTGTGGCGTCTGAAGAGTTCATCAAACTTGCCGGTCCGGCTGCTGAAGGTGTCCGGCTGCCCGCTGCCGCGCTCCTGATTGCGGACAAGCTGGCGGCCAGCAACCCGCAAAAGCCGGTGGTCACCGGCTATAAAAAAGCCTTCAATGACAAATGGAAATCCGATGTGTCAACTTTCGGCGGCCACGCGTACGACGGCCTGATGCTGGCCGTGGACGCCATCCAACGCGCTGGAGGCACTGACAAAGCCAAGGTGCGCGACGCCCTCGAAGCGACCAAGGGCTTCATCGGCACCGGCGGCGTGGTCAACATGTCGGCCACCGATCACATGGGGCTTGATCTGTCGGCCTTCAATCTGCTTGAAATCAAGAACGGCGACTGGTCGCTGGTGCAATGAGCCTGCCGACGTCCTACTGGAGAAGTCATGTCTGAAGTCATTTTGCTGGGCGACGAGGCGGTGGCGCGCGGGGCCATCGATGCCGGTATCAGCGCCGCTTTCGCCTACCCCGGCACGCCCTCCACCGAAATCTACCAGACCGTTGAAGAGCACGCCAAAAAGCACCATCTCAAGGTGCGCGGCATGTGGTCCACCAACGAAAAAGTGGCGCTCGAAGAAGCGGTCGGTGTGTCATACGCCGGCTGCCGCGTCATGGTGTCGATGAAGCATGTGGGCCTGAACGTGGCGGCTGATCCGTTCATGAACGTGGCAGTCTCTGGCGCGCATGGTGGGCTGGTGCTGGTGGTGGCAGACGATCCCGGCATGCACAGCTCGCAAAACGAGCAGGATTCACGCTACTTTGCCGACTTTGCCATGGTGCCGTGCTTCGAGCCGGCCGACCAGCAACAGTGCTATGACTTTACCCGCGAGGCCTTCGAGTTGTCCGAGAAGTTGCAGGTGCCGGTGTTGTTGCGCCTGGTGACGCGCCTGGCGCACAGCCGCGCTCGCGTCAAGCTGGCTGCGCCGCACGAGCAAAATGCGGCCCATTTTGTGGAAGACCCGACGCGTTTCATTCTGCTGCCGACCAACGCCCGGCGCGCCTATGGCCAACTGATTGACAAGCAGGCTAGCTTGCAAGACTACGCCCAGGCGCTCCCGGTCAATGCGCTGACGCTGCGCGGTGGCAAGCGAGCCGGTATTCTGGTCAGTGGTCTGGCCTGGAACTATCTGCAGGAAGCCTTGGGTGAGCAACTGCAAGACTACAACCTGCTGCGTATCGGCTTTTACCCGCTGCCGGTGCCCAAAATACGGCAATTGCTCGATGCCTCGAGCGAGATCTGGGTGGTGGAAGAAGGCTACCCGTTCATCGAGCGCTACGTGAGCGCGCTGGGGCTGATGACCGAGCGCACGGTGCGCGGCAAACTCAGCGGCGACCTGCCGCGCACGGGCGAGTTGTCGCAGGACGCCATCAAGCGTTGCTTTGGCTTGCCGGTGAGCCGCTCGCTGACGCTGCCCGGTCTGGCCGATGTGCTGGTGGGGCGACCGCCGAGCCTGTGTGACAAGTGCCCGCATACCGACTCTTACCTCGCCATCAACGAAGTGATTGCCGAATTCAACCCCGGCGCACGCATCATGGGCGACATTGGCTGCTACACGCTGGGCGCTGTGGGGCCGTTGCAAGGCATTCACTCCTGCCTTTGCATGGGCGCTTCCATCGGCATGGCCATCGGCGTGGTGCATGCCGGCATGGGGCAGGCCATTTGCGTGATTGGCGACGGCACCTTCACCCACTCCGGCATGGCGCCGCTGCTCGATGCGGCGCGCGACAACACCAACATCAAGGTGTTCATTCTCGACAACAGCATCATCGCCATGACGGGTGGCCAACCTACAGCCGCCACCGACGAGGAAGTGGTCAACCTGGTGGCCGGTCTGGGCGTGCCGCGCGAGCACATCCGCATCGTGGTGCCATCGCCGCACAAGAAGCACCACACCATGGAGACCATCCGCGAGGAACTGGCGTACACCGGCTTGTCGGTGATCATCGCCCGGCGTGCCTGCGTGACCTACGCCAAGGAGATCAAGGAGATCAAGGAAACCCGCGAGGAGAAACGCCACATCAAGATGGTGAGCGCATGAACTACGACCTGGTGGTGTGTGGTGTGGGCGGGCAGGGCGTGCTGACCATGGCCGGGGTGATCGACCATGCCATCCACGAGGCGGGGCTGTACCTCAAGCAGTCCGAGGTGCACGGTATGGCGCAGCGCGGCGGCGCGGTGTCGGCCTTCGTGCGCATTGGTGACCAGCCGGTGGACAGCGATCTGATCGGTGATGGTTGCGCCAGCATGGTGTTGTCGGTCGAGCCGATGGAGGCGCTGCGCTACCTCCAGTTGCTGCGCCCGGACGGCTGGATCGTCACCGACATCACGCCCATGGTCAATGTGGGCAACTACCCGCCCTTGTCGGCGCTCTATCAGGTGCTTTTCTCGGCACCGCGACTGGTGGCGCTCGATGCGGCGCGGCTGGCCAAAAACGCCGGCAGCGTCAAGGTGCAAAACACCGTGGTGCTGGGTGCGGCGGCCATGCATTTGCCATTGTCAACGGCGCTTTTCGAGAATCAGTTGCGCCGCTTTTTTTCGCGCAAGGGCGAGCGCATCGTCAATGCCAACATCAACGCTTTTCGCATGGGTGATGCGGCCAGCCGCTTTGCCGCCGCGTTGGTCACGGCCGGGGTGGCCTCCGAAGTGGTGGCCCGGGTGGTTTCGCGCATTGCCTTTGAACCCCAACCGGTGCCACCCGAGGACGTGGCTGCCTGGTGCCAACGCCTGCTGAGCCCGGATGCCACCGCACTGGCCCGTAGCCTGTTCGAAGCGGATGAGGCCTTGTCGCCCGCGGCAGTGCCCTTACTTTGAATGCCCGGGTTGCCAGCGCTTGAGCAGCAGCGCGTTGCTCATCACACTCACCGAACTCATGGCCATGGCGGCACCTGCCATCACCGGGCTCAGAAAACCGAATGCCGCCA
>NZ_JACUUE010000206.1 GCF_014859475.1 Rhodoferax sp. | reverse complement strand
CGATGACGGTACGCTTTCATCATCTGGGGTGTCGCTCCGGATTCATGCAAGTTAGGCCGCCAATTTACCGAACGCCACCACCACCTCGGGCGGCGCCTGCACCAGCTCGATCAGCACGCCTTCCCCGGCAATCGGAAACTCATCACTGGCCTTGGGGTGCAAAAAGCAGATGTCAAAGCCCGCGGCACCTTTGCGGATGCCCCCTGGCGCAAAACGCACGCCCTGCGCCGTGAGCCACGCCACCGCCTTGGGCAAGTCGTCAATCCACAGACCCACATGGTTCAGCGGCGTGGTGTGCACCGCAGGCTTTTTGTCGATGTCCATGGGCTGCATCAAATCGACCTCGACCTTGAACGGGCCAGCGCCCATGGCGCAAATGTCTTCATCGACGTTTTCGCGCTCGCTCTGGAACGTGCCGGTAACCTCCAGGCCCAGCATTTCGACCCAGAGCTTTTGCAGGCGCGTTTTACTGGTGCCGCCAATGGCGATTTGCTGGATGCCCAGCACCTTGAACGGGCGCTGGCTCATACAAACTCCACAATCGGCTGATCCACGGTGAGGCTTTCGCCCTCGGCAGCCAGCACCTTGCCGACCACGCCATCGGAGGCGGCAAACAACACGTTTTCCATCTTCATGGCCTCAATCACGGCCACACGTTCCCCGGCCTGCACCTTCTGGCCCACTTGAACTGCCACATCAACCAGCAAGCCCGGCATGGGCGACAGCACATAGCGGCTCATGTCCGGGGGGGCCTTGTATGGCATCAGCGCGTGCAATTCGGCCGATCGCGGCGACAACACCATGACGTCGAGTTGGGTGCCGTTGTGAATGACACGAATGGCCAGCGGGCTCTTGACCGTACCGCGCTCCACCTGGGCCGTAAAGGGCTCATCGTTGCACGTACCGTGCATGCGGATGGTGCCAAATTTGGTGTCGCTGCTGATCCGGAACTGCTGCCCGCCAACGCTGAGCACAGCAGAGCGACTTTGACCATTGAAATCATCAACATGCACCGGGTACGAGTTTCCGTTGCTTTCTTGCCCGACAACCACGGCCACAAAATCTGCGCCGATCCGGATCTCGTGCCCCTCCATTTGCCCGCTGATGGAAGCGGCGCGGTTCAGATAGCGGCGTGAGACAAACGCGGCCAGCGCCACCAAAAATTCCACATTACTGTGTGGCACATCTTCGGCGCGAAAACCCTTGCCATAGTTTTCGGCAATGAAGCCGGTATTGAAGTCGCCCGCCACAAATTTCGGGTGCGCCAGCAAGGCTGCCTGAAACGGAATATTGCTTGAGACCCCCCGAATCACAAAACCGTTCAGGGCTTCGCGCATTTTGGCAATGGCATCCTGGCGATCCGTGCCGTGCACGATCAGCTTGGCGATCATGGAGTCGTAGAACATTGGAATCTCACCGCCGTCCTGCACGCCGGTATCGACCCGCACCCCATGCCACTTTGAGGTATCTGAGGCAAACATGGTTTCTTCGGGCGGCTGAAAGCGCACCAGACGACCGGTTGACGGCAGAAAGCTGCGAAACGGGTCTTCGGCGTTGATGCGGCACTCTATGGCCCAACCGTCGCGCTTGACATCGGCCTGCGTGAGCGGCAATTTTTCGCCCGCAGCCACCCGGATCATCAGCTCCACCAGGTCCAGCCCGGTGATGCATTCGGTCACCGGGTGCTCCACCTGCAGGCGCGTGTTCATCTCCAGAAAGTAAAAGCTCTGGTCCTTGCCGACCACAAACTCCACGGTGCCGGCGCTTTGGTATTTGACCGCCTTGGCCAGCGCCACAGCCTGCTCGCCCATGGCCTTGCGGGTGGCGTCATTGATGAACGGGCTGGGCGCTTCTTCGATCACCTTTTGGTGACGACGCTGGAGCGAGCACTCACGCTCGTTGAGATAAACCACGTTGCCAAAGCTATCACCAACGAGCTGAATTTCGATGTGGCGTGGTTCTTCGACATATTTCTCGACAAACACGCGGTCGTCACCAAAGCTGTTGCGCGCCTCGTTGCGGCAACTGGTGAAGCCTTCAAACGCTTCCTTGTCGTTATAGGCCACGCGCAGCCCCTTGCCACCGCCGCCGGCGCTGGCCTTGATCATGACCGGATAGCCAATATCCTTGGCAATTTCAACCGCTTTGTCGGCGCTTTCGATGGCGCTGTTGACACCCGGAATGCAATTGACACCGGCTGCGCCCGCCAGTTTTTTGGACTCGATCTTGTCGCCCATGGCCGCCATCGAATAATGCTTGGGGCCGATGAAGACAATGCCTTCTTCTTCGACGCGTTTGGCAAACTCGGCGTTTTCGCTCAGGAAGCCGTAGCCCGGGTGCAGCGCTTGCGCGCCGGTCTTTTTACAGGCTGCGATGATTTTTTCAGCCACCAGGTAACTCTCGCGGCTGGGCGGGGCACCAATGTGCACGGCCTCGTCGGCCAGCAGCACAAAGCGGGCGTCCTTGTCGGCGTCCGAGTACACAGCCACGGTCTTGATGCCCATTTTTTTGGCGGTGATGATGACGCGGCAAGCGATCTCGCCACGGTTTGCGATCAATATCTTGGTAAACATGGAGGTCTCCTATTCGGGAATCAGTTTTGTGTTTTGTGCGGTTCAACCCAGTCAGCCGGTTCAGGATCGGGCTGCCCGGGCGTTTTGCGCAGGTAAAGGAGGAGGCCGCAGGCCGGGGGACACGGAGCAAAACGCCCGGGCAGCCCGATACAGCGCGCCACAATTTCAGGATGCGTTCCACAAAGACTCAAAGTGGAATGTTGCCGTGCTTGCGCCACGGGTTTTCAACCTTCTTGTCGCGCAGCATCACCAGCGAGCGGCAAATGCGCTTGCGGGTTTCGTGCGGCAGTATCACGTCGTCAATAAAGCCGCGCGCTCCGGCCACAAAGGGGTTGGCAAACCGGGCCTTGTATTCGGCCTCTTTGGCGGCCAGCTTGGCGGGGTCGCCCTTGTCTTCGCGGAAGATGATTTCCACCGCGCCCTTGGCCCCCATGACCGCAATTTCGGCGTTGGGCCAGGCCAGGTTGACATCACCGCGCAGGTGCTTGGAGGCCATCACGTCATACGCGCCGCCGTAGGCCTTGCGCGTGATCACGGTGATTTTGGGCACGGTGCACTCGGCAAACGCGTACAGCAGTTTGGCGCCGTGCTTGATGATGCCGCCGTACTCCTGCGCCGTGCCGGGCATGAAACCGGGCACGTCAACAAACGTGATGACCGGAATGTTGAAGGCATCACAAAACCGCACAAAACGCGCCGCCTTGATGCTGCTCTTGATGTCCAGACAACCCGCCAGCACCAGTGGCTGATTGGCCACAATGCCCACCGTCTGGCCTTCCATGCGGCCAAAGCCAATCAGGATGTTTTTGGCGTACTCGGGTTGCAGTTCAAAAAAGTCGCCGTCATCCAGCGTCTTGGTGATCAGCTCCTTCATGTCATAAGCCTTGTTTGGATTGTCGGGCACCAGCGTGTCCAGGCTCATGTCGGCACGGTCAGCGGGGTCGCCGCTCTTGCGCACCGGCGCTTTTTCGCGGTTATTCAAGGGCAGGTAGTTGTACAGACGGCGCAGCAGCAGCAAGGCTTCGACATCGTTCTCAAATGCCAGGTCGGCGACACCGCTCTTGGTGCTGTGGCTGATGGCACCGCCCAACTGTTCGGCCGTTACTTCCTCGTGCGTCACGGTCTTGACCACTTCGGGGCCGGTGACAAACATGTAGCTCGAATCTTTCACCATGAAAATGAAGTCGGTCATGGCGGGCGAATACACCGCACCGCCGGCTGACGGGCCCATGATCATGCTGATCTGCGGAATCACGCCGCTGGCCATCACGTTGCGCTGGAACACGTCGGCGTAACCGCCAAGCGAGGCCACGCCTTCCTGAATACGCGCGCCGCCCGAGTCATTAAGGCCGATCACCGGCGCGCCGACCTTCATGGCCTGGTCCATGATCTTGCAAATTTTTTCCGCATGGGCCTCGGACAGCGCACCGCCGAACACAGTGAAGTCCTGGCTGAAGACAAACACCAGGCGGCCATTGATCATGCCGTAGCCGGTGACCACACCGTCGCCGGGGATTTTGTTGTCAGCCATGCCGAAGTCAGAGCAGCGGTGCTCGACAAACATGTCCCACTCTTCAAAGGTGCCTTGATCAAGCAGCACCTCGATGCGCTCGCGCGCGGTGAGCTTGCCCTTTTTGTGCTGCGCATCAATGCGATTCCGGCCCCCGCCCAAGCGGGCGAGTTCGCGTTTTTTTTCCAATTTTTCAAGAATATCGTGCATGGCTTGGTCTCTCTTAGGTCAGGAAATGGTTGGGTTTTCGGGTTATGAAGTGCATCGTGATTCAGGTTTTTCAGCATGGGCCAGCAGCATGTTTCTGGCGGCCGTGGAGGCGGCCAT
>NZ_JACUUE010000205.1 GCF_014859475.1 Rhodoferax sp. | reverse complement strand
TGGATCACCTGCGGGTGCCATATTTTTTGGTCATGGTGCACATGGTCCGGGCTGCCGTGCAGGCCCAACAAACGCAGGCTGGAGCTGATCTGGGCGCGCGCCCGGGTGGCGGCATCGGGGTCTAGGTCGGCCTTGTTGATGAGCACCAGATCGGCCAGCTCCATCACGCCCTTTTTGATGGCCTGCAAATCGTCGCCCGCATTGGGTAATTGCATCAGCACAAACATATCGGTCATGTTGGCCACCGCCGTTTCGCTTTGGCCCACGCCCACGGTTTCGACAATCACCACGTCATATCCTGCCGCCTCGCAAACCAGCATGGCCTCGCGGGTTTTTTCGGCCACGCCACCGAGCGTGCCGCTGCTGGGGCTGGGGCGGATGTAGGCTTTCTCGTGCACAGACAACAGCTCCATGCGCGTCTTGTCGCCCAAAATGGAGCCGCCCGACACCGTGCTGGACGGGTCAATCGTCAGCACCGCAACGCGGTGGCCCTGACCAATCAGGTACAGGCCCAAGGCTTCGATGAAGGTCGATTTACCCACCCCCGGCACGCCGCTGATGCCCAAGCGGAATGACTGCCCGGTGTGCGGTAACAAGGCTGTCAACAGCTCGTCGGCTTGCGCACGGTGGTCTGCCCGGGTCGATTCGAGCAGCGTGATGGCTTTGGCCATGGCGCGGCGCTGGACCAGCGGACTGCCGTGAAGAATGGCATCAAGCATCAGGCAACCCCAAATACTCAATTTTTTGCCCTTGAATGTCCAAGGCGTCATTACCTTGCTTGCTCACCTGCACGTACTGCGCACTTTGACCAAGTTTTTGCACCGCCTGAACCACCGCGAACGGAAGCTTGTTTTGATGCGGTCCAATAAAAACAAGACCGCGAGTACCCTCCAGATTGAGTGCAGGAAGCAACTCTGGTTGCACGTTTTCCCAATCGACAAGAATGACTTGTGTTTTCATGGTTAGCGAGGCGCTCCGGGCTTACGCGGCCCAGTTCTCCGTCTTCAAGCCCTCGACGCGCTCAAACTCACGTGTGTTGTTTGTCACCAGAACCAGGTTTTTCGCCAGCGCATGACTGGCAATCAACAAATCCCTCTCGCCAATGCGTTGGCCGGCACGCTCCAACGCAAGCCGGGTATGAGCGTAGTGCCAGACGATCTCTTCACCCCAGGCGAGCGCGGGCAGTGTTGCAAAAAATGTCTCCAGCTTGGCACGGGTATCAGAACGCGTGCTTTTGACCGCGCCGAAGGCCAACTCTGCTGCTGTGATGCTGGACAAACAGACCACACCCGCGCCTGCATCAATCAATTTTTTCAATACCGCTTCCGGCCGATGATTGATGGCATAGATGCAGATGTTGGTGTCCAACATGTAGTGCAATGAAGGCTTCATGGCAGCAATGGTTCACGCTCGGCTTGAGGCCACTCTGGCGCGCGGACAAATGGCTCTGCATCAGAAAAATTGTCGAATACGGAGCGCACTTGCGAAGCCCAGTCAGTCGCCAATGGGGTCAAGATAACGCTGTCCCCCACGCGACGAATGGCCACCTCATCGGCATCAAAACGATAACTCTTGGGCAAACGCACAGCCTGGCTACGACCAGACATGAATACCTTGGCTGTTTCAGTGGAAAAAATCATGTCATTACCTGAATTTAAATTGAGATATTACATATGATATATCTCAATCATCAATTGATCAAGCCAGCGCCTTCTTGATCTGCTTCAGCACGTCGCGGGCGCTCACCGGGATCGGCGTGCCGGGGCCGTAGATGCCCTTGACACCGGCGGCATAAAGCATGTCGTAGTCCTGGCGCGGAACCACACCGCCAACGAAAACCACAATGTCATCTGCCCCCTGCTTCTTGAGCTCGGCGATGATGGCCGGCACCAGCGTTTTGTGACCAGCAGCCAGGGTGCTGACACCCACAGCGTGCACGTCGTTTTCAATCGCTTGGCGCGCGCATTCCTCGGGTGTCTGAAACAGCGGGCCCATGTCAACGTCAAAGCCGAGGTCGGCAAAGGCGGTGGCCACCACTTTGGCGCCGCGGTCGTGGCCGTCCTGGCCGAGCTTGCTGATCATCACACGCGGGCGGCGGCCCTGCTCGGTGGCAAAGTCGGCAATGTCGGCCTTGAGTGCGTTCCAGTAGTCCATGGTTTCTCCGGCGGTGGCATCGGTATCGTAGGCCGCAGCATAAACACCAGTCACCTTTTGCGTGTCGGCACGGTGGCGGCCAAAGGATTTTTCCATGGCGTCACTGATTTCACCCACCGTGGCGCGCGCCCGCACTGCCTTGATCGACAGGTCGAGCAGGTTGCCGTTGCCGCTGGCCGCTGCTTCTTCAATGGCCTGCAGCGCCTGGCGCACCTGCGCGGCGTCGCGTTTTTGCTTGATGGCGTTGAGCCGGGCGATTTGCGAGTCACGCACGGCGACGTTGTCGATGTCGCGGGCTTCAATCGCGTCCTCGGTTTTGAGCTTGTATTTGTTCACGCCCACGATCACGTCGCGGCCGGAGTCGATGCGCGCCTGTTTGTCGGCCGCAGCGGCTTCGATCTTGAGCTTGGCCCAGCCTGAATCCACAGCCTTGGTCATGCCGCCCATGGCTTCGACTTCTTCGATGATGGCCCAGGCTGCATCGGCCATGTCCTGGGTGAGCTTTTCCATCATGTAGCTACCCGCCCAGGGGTCGATCACGTTGGTAATGTGCGTTTCTTCCTGGATGATGAGCTGGGTGTTGCGGGCAATGCGCGCGCTGAACTCGGTCGGCAGCGCGATGGCCTCGTCGAAGGAATTGGTGTGCAGGCTTTGCGTGCCGCCAAACACCGCGGCCATGGCCTCGATGGTGGTGCGCACCACGTTGTTGTAGGGGTCTTGCTCGGTGAGTGACCAGCCCGAGGTCTGGCAGTGTGTGCGCAGCATCAGGCTCTTGGGATTTTTGGCGTTGAAACCCTTCATGATGCGGCACCACAGCAGGCGCGCGGCACGCATCTTGGCGACCTCCAAATAGAAGTTCATGCCAATGGCCCAGAAGAAGCTCAGGCGGCCGGCAAAACCATCGACATCCATGCCCTTGGCAATGGCGGTCTTGACGTATTCCTTGCCGTCGGCCAGCGTGAACGCCAGTTCCAGCGCCTGGTTGGCGCCGGCTTCCTGCATGTGGTAACCGCTGATGGAGATCGAGTTGAACTTCGGCATGTGTTTGGCCGTGTACTCGATGATGTCGCCGATGATTTTCATCGACGGCTCGGGCGGGTAGATGTAGGTGTTGCGCACCATGAACTCTTTCAGAATGTCGTTCTGAATCGTGCCCGAGAGCTTGTCTTGCGAAACGCCCTGCTCTTCCGCTGCCACCACATAACCCGCGAGCACCGGCAGCACCGCGCCGTTCATGGTCATGGAAACACTCACCTTGTCGAGCGGAATCTGGTCGAACAAAATTTTCATGTCCTCGACCGAGTCAATGGCCACACCGGCTTTGCCGACGTCGCCGGTCACGCGCGGATGGTCTGAGTCGTAGCCACGGTGCGTGGCCAGGTCAAACGCCACACTCACACCCTGGCCGCCGGCCGCCAGTGCCTTGCGGTAAAACGCGTTGGATTCTTCAGCGGTGGAAAACCCGGCGTACTGGCGAATGGTCCAGGGCCGCACCGCGTACATGGTGGCCTGCGGGCCGCGCAGGTAGGGCTCAAACCCAGGCAGCGTGTTGGCGTGGGGCAGATTTTGCGTGTCCTCGGCGGTGTACAAAGGTTTGACCGCGATGCCATCGGGCGTGACCCAATTAAGCGCATTCACATCGCCACCTGGCGCAGATTTGGCAGCGGCTTTGGCCCAGGCGTCCAGACTGGCGGACTGAAATTCAGGGTTGTTTTGGGTCATGATGGCAAACAGTTAAGTATTGGATGATCGGTGCCAAGCACTGTACAACGATACGCGCTTTGAGCGCCGAACTATCGAGTTTACGTTATTTATAATTATTGATACAAAAAATTCCTTCCAGCTTACAATTTGCGTCATGGCAGAACTTTCATTAGCCCCCCGCGCACTTTACGAAGAAGTGGCTGAACTTTTGCGTCAGCGCATTTTCAACCGCGAACTCGAACCCGGCAGCTGGATCGACGAGCTCAAGATTGCGCACGACTACGGCATCAGCCGCACGCCCATGCGGGAAGCCCTCAAGGTGCTCGCCACCGAGGGCCTGGTGACCATGAAAGTGCGTCGCGGTGCGTATGTGACCGAGGTCTCGGAGCGCGATCTGGCTGATGTCTATCACCTATTGAGCCTGCTGGAGTCCGATGCCGCAGGTGTCGTGGCGCAACGCGCTGACGATGCTCAAATGAGCGAACTGAAAACGCTGCACCAAGAGCTTGAAGATGCCGCTCAACCCGAGCATCTTGATCGGGAGCGTTTTTTTGAAATCAACGAACGCTTTCACATGCGCCTGCTGGAGATTGCTGACAACCGCTGGCGCAACCAGATGGTGGCCGACCTGCGCAAGGTCATGAAGCTCAACCGCCACAA
>NZ_JACUUE010000204.1 GCF_014859475.1 Rhodoferax sp. | reverse complement strand
GGGTGAATTGGGAATGCACGCTGAATACGAAAACGTTGAGCCCAGTGCGGGTGTTTCAAGGTACGTGGGGAACCCGCCGGTCGTCCAGGCGACCCAGCCACTGGGTGTCAAAAAGGCTGCCGGGTAACCGGGCGCACCAGGGTCTTCAATGCCCACCCAGATGGCACCGGGCAGGCCTACATCAGATGCGGCAACGGTGCCGTTGATCGACACGGATGCCGGGGCGGGGTCATACGCTGTGCCTGCGCAAAAGACATTGCCACCGACGGTTTGCGCCATGGCGGCGATGCCGTGGGCTAGCAGCAAAGTGAAAGCAGATATTTTGAGCATGAGTCGGCATTCCTTTCAGGAACGCCAGTCCAGCATCAAGACTTTGGGGGGACGGTGGTGCACCCCGCTGGACTGGCTTTACCCATACCGCGAAGGCGCAATTGCAATGCAAGAACGATCTGTGAGATCAATAAAACATCATGGGCAGGACATTGACAATGTAAGGAGTTTTCCTTACCATGTCATTCACATCAACAGGAGGTCTCCATGCTCGCCATTCACGAAGTTGCCACTCTCACATCCAAAGGTCAGATCACCCTACCTAAACCTATTCGTCAGGCTTTGGGTGTGGATGCCGGGGGCAAGGTCGCCTTTGAATTCTCGGGGGATCGTGTCATTGTCACGCGCGTCACGAACGAACTTCATGAAGATCCGGCCATCAGCAGTTTCCTGGCCTTATTGGAAAAAGACATTCAAATGGGGCAAAACGTTACAACGCTTCCGGATGATTTGGCGCGATCCATGTTGGCCACCGTTTCTAAAGCCGTCGATCTGGATGAAGACATTGTGGGCGACGTGGCGCTGTGATGGTGCACCACGGATGGCATTTGCTCTTCCATGATGGTCTGATCGAGCAGCTTCAAAAACTGGAGAAGGCGGCTTCGCGCGCGAAGGTACAAGACCCGGAGGGTTTTGAGTCCAACGCGAATGTCAAGCTATTTAATGCACTGTCACGTTTGATTTTTGAGACGGTGCCAAACGATCCGAACCGGGAGGAGTACCGGCAAGGCAACACCATGGGTGCGGCGTTTCGTCACTGGAGGCGGGCCAAGATCGGTCGACGTTTTCGGTTGTTCTTTCGCTTTGACTCCAGGACCCGAATCATCATTTTTGCCTGGGTCAATGATGAGAACACGCTGCGTTCATCGGGCGCCAAGACAGATCCCTATGTCGTCTTTCAAAAAATGCTCAAGTCGGGTCATCCCCCTGATGACTGGCGTACTCTGCTGGCTGCCAGTAAGTCCAGATGGAAACCATAGACGCAAAAAATGCGTTTGAATCACTGTGCCGAGCGCCGAATCAGCGGTAAGTCGGCAAGATGATCGAGCGATTGACCATGACATTGAACGCCATGCCAGGACGAATTTGCAGGGTCGGTGAAATGTTCAGGTTCTTTTGCAAAATCTTCGAGCTGACATCACTCAAGGAATTCATGGCGGCAGCCGAGGCTTGAGCCGAGCCGGACGGCGTGTTGAACGCACCCTGGTTTTGCGGTTGCGACTGCTGGGCAGCAACCCCCAAAAACGATACCAGCAACGCCGATGACCAGGTTTTCCAGAAGTGGTTGTCCACCTGATCCTCGATGCCGGATTGACCCTGACCATCAGCCGCTGCCATGCCGCGCAAGGAGATTCGTGCACCGCTGGGCAAGATCAGTTCATCCCAAGCCGCCAGCACCCGCGATTGACCATAGGCAACATCAGCCGAGTACCTGCCGATCAGGCGCGAGCCTTGCGGAATCACCACAGCGTCAGGTTCGTTGGTGGCATAAACAGTCTGGCGGGTCTGTGCAACGATGGTTCCTGGCAGATCCGAATTGATGCCAGACAGCATGACCGCCGGAATGACCGAGCCCGCTGTCAGTTCAAATTCCCCCATTTGAGCTTTGAGCAATTCCGGCAGGTAGCCATTGTCAGCCGCTTCCTTCATGAACGCCCGGTTGCGCGCTTGGGCCACCACTGCCGGGTCCTGACCAACAGGGCTGCCAGCAGCCACTGTTGCAGGCAAATAGCCTGAATTGCTGTTTGTACCCGCCACTCCCGAGGGTGAATTCACCATGCGCATGGTCTCGCCAGTGGCAGATGCGCGGGCATTCACAGCACGCCCATTGGCTGCTAACAAGCTTTGATCCAGACCGCCCACCGGGCGTTCATCCTCAGCACCCACGCCCAAGATGCCCCCTGCAGTCGATTTGGCAGCCAGCGCGGCGCCACCCTTGCCGATGTCGGATGTTTCGGCTGAATCAGAGGCCATGATGAGACCCTGGAGTCGCTCGTACTTTCGTTTTTGCAGCCACAACCGGTGTGCCTCAGCGGGTGTCGGCGGTGAGGCACCGCCACTGGCCGTTTGAGTTCCACCAGAAATGCCATTTTGAGCTGACGAGCGGGTTGTTAGCGGCCCTGTTTGTTGACCATCAGGCGTTTGAAAAGTTGGTTGACTCCTGACGGCAACGGCTCGCCGCTTGAGGTCATCAGCGTTTTCCTTGTACGGAGCCGCTTGACCCGGTGCATCACTGGCCGTCAACTGCTTTTTTGAGTCAGCATGATCACCACTTTTGCCGCTGATCATCACACCGATCAAAATAGCCGATGCCACCGTCGAGGCGCCACCCAAAAGTAAAAATTGCCCTTTTTTGGAAAGTCGCTTGGTACCCGGTGGCGGCGTATGAATTTCCAGCGGCTGACCAGGGCCATCAATGGCCGCAACATCAAGGTCCGCCTGAGCATCTGTCGGACCGACAGCCGGATCGTCAGTCGAGGTTTTCTTGCCCACCCTGAAAATCATTTGCCGCCCCAGTTGAACAAGCCGTTTGCCACCGATTTTTCGCACTGGACAGTTTGGGCGCTGGTACCCACACCCAGCACCAGACTGAGTTTGGCGGGCTTGCCATCGATGATGTAGTAGCCGTTCACCAGTCGTGAATTCAGCAACTCGGTTTCGTTGTTCGAGCTGTTGAACACGGCGGGCGCATCACTGGCCGACGCACCGGGCGGCAATTGAATGAACGTGTGCGTGTCATTGGCAAAGACCCGTGCCGGCCTGAAGGCCGCGTCACCCGCGCAGGTGTAAGCAAAATCAAGCGTGGTCGGGTCAAGTTTGCCAACGGACTTGTCTGCGACGACCCGTTGTGCCCTGGCTTGTTCTGCTGCCAGCTTGGTAGCGGCGATCGCTGCCTCAAATTCCGCTTTTTGCCGCGCTGTGGCTTGTGCCTCGGCACGCAAGTCGCGTGTCATGTTTGCCGGGTCATACCAGCTCACCATGGGAACATACTCGGTTTTACTGGACACCAGGTGCATGTCATAAATGCGCCCCTTGTCAGTCGTGACAACCAGGTTGGTTGAAAGGCCTGCCTGGGTGGGTTTCAACATCATCACCGGCTTCGATCCAGCGGTGGCGTTCTGCAGGAGCCAGCGCACCGTGTCGCCAATCGAGATGCTGGTTATTGCCTCACCGTCCTGCAGCGCGACCGAGCAGACGTGCAAGGGTGCGCAAGTGATCGTCGGACGGGAATAGCCATAGGGATATTCGACAGCACCACTGGCACCCACCAACGCCTCAGCCGCGCCAGTTCGCTCCCAACGCTTTGCCGCTGCCAGCCTGGCCGCATCGGCGGCGGACAGCTTTCTGGTTTGCACCTTGGCTGTGGGTGGCAGCGGCGATGGCGCCAATACGTCAGGGGATGACGTGATTGTTTGCGTTGCGGGCGTGGGCTGCAAAGGGACGGCTTCCAGGCCGGAGGCGTGGGTCGGCAGGGGTGGGGCAGTTTGCGCAGAAGATCGGGCAAAGGCACTGGCAGTCAAGGACAGGATGGCAATGGAGATAAGGGAATTTTTCATGAGGGCGACCTTTACAGAACTTCTTTGGTCCAGGAGATTGACTTGACGTAAATGCCAAAGGGATTCCAAAGCGCGACTTTGGGGTTTTCCGCCAGCTTGGCATCCATCCCAACCGTGACAACCGCTTTCCAGTGCTCTGCAACAGCAGTCGCGCCAGGCTTGGCTTTGGTTTCCACCCACGCCACTTGATAGGTTTCGCCCCCTTGGGGAATGACGGACGAAATTTCGACGCGTGTGACCGAGCCATCGACCGAGAACGGCGAGTTGTCTTTGAAAAATTCATTCAAGAATCCGGCCACGTCGCGCCCAGCCATCGCATACACCCGGTTCAGCGTGACCTGTTGGGCAACCGCATCGGGCAACATGGAGCGCACGTCTTTGATGAAGGCCGCCAATTGAGCCACCATCAACCTTTTATCCAGATCAGCCCTGGCCACTGGCGCGGGACGGGCCACAGCAACAGGCGAGCCGAGTTGGTCGGTAACCACCACAAACGGCTGAATCTTTGACTGGGACCCGACGAACGCAATGCCCACCACAGCCACCACCGCGACAGCCAACGAGCCGGCGGCCATCAGTTGCCAATTGCGCGCGCGTGAGATCAAGCCCCCGTATCGCTCATCCCACTCCCGGCG
>NZ_JACUUE010000203.1 GCF_014859475.1 Rhodoferax sp. | reverse complement strand
CCTTTGTTCAGGAGCCCATCATGCGTATTCGCAGTCTTTTGTTAATTTTGATCATCACGCTCATTGCAGCGTTCACGGTGCTCAACTGGAACGTGTTTTTGGCCAACACCACGCTGTCGTTCGGCGTCACCTCGCTGGACGCCCCACTCGGCCTGATCATGCTGGCGCTGCTGGTCTTCATGGTGGCTTACTGCCTGGTCTATGTGCTTTACCTGCAGTCCAACGTGCTGATCGACACCCGGCGCAGCGCCAAAGAGCTGCAAACCCAGCGCGAACTGGCCGACAAGGCCGAGGCCTCGCGCCTGACCGAACTGCGTGGTTTTGTCGAAGCTGGCCTGAAGCAGGGTGCCGAACAAAACAAGGCCGCACAGCAGGCACTGATCGCCCGGCTGGATGCCCTGGAAACAGCCCTGCGCGGTAGCGTGGAGCAATCGGGCAACTCGCTCAGCGCCTACATCGGCGAGCTTGAAGACCGCCTGACACCTGACAAAGACAAGCCCGCTGCGCTGCGATAAGCCTGGCACCCGGCCGCGCGATTTGCGTCACGCTGCAGCGCGCACCCAACCGGCAAGGGCCGGTTTTAAACAAAATTTAGCATATAAAATCATGTTGATATGCTTGACTCAAGTGGTTAATTGCAACAAAATACATTTGTGCAATAGTAATTGACTTGCTTTTCTCACGCACAACACTTCCCGCAATCGCGCTTTCAAGCACCCCGGTGTGATGCCCGTTGCGGTGCTGTTTGTATTGATTTTTGAATTCCCAAGGAGCCTCCATGAACCACTTTCCCAAATTCTCTTTGACTGTGCTGGCCGCCGTCGTCACCCTGGCCGCCTGCGGCAAAAAGGAAGAGCCTGCAGCGCCCGCGCCCACAGCGCAGCCTGCGGCAGTACAGGCCTGCGGCAAGGTCACGGTGGCCAACATGAACTGGCAGTCGGCCGAGGTGCTGGCCCACATTGACAAGCTCATCATGAGCAGCGGCTATGGTTGCGAGGTAGAGCTGGTGCCCGGCGACACCATGCCCACACTCACCGCCATGATGGAAAAAGGCCAGCCTGACGTGGCCCCCGAGGCCTGGATCAACGCCGTGCGCCAGCCGCTCGACGCCGCCGTCAAGGAAGGCCGCCTGCATTACGCTGCCGAGTCGCTGAAAGACGGCGGCATCGAGGGCTGGTGGATTCCCAAATACATCGCTGATGCCCACCCCGACATCAAGACCATTGACGACGCACTCAAGCACCCCGAGTTGTTCCCGGCCCCCGAGGTCAAAGACAAGGGTGGCGTTTACAACTGTCCGGCCGGCTGGAACTGCCAGCTCACCACGGGCTCTGCCTTCAAGGCTTGGGGCGCGGCAGACAAGGGCTTTGTGCTGGTCAACACCGGCTCGGCCGCCGGGCTCGACGGCTCAATTGCCAAAGCCTACGAGCGCAAGCAGGGCTGGCTGGGTTACTACTGGGCGCCCACGTCCATCCTCGGCAAGTACGAGATGGTCAAGCTTGACGCAGGCGTGCCCTTTGACAAGGAAGGTTTTGAGAGCTGCAATACCAAGGCCGATTGCGACAATCCGGTCAAGACCGACTGGGCCAGGGCCGAGGTCTTTACCGTGATCACCGACCGCTTCAAGCAAGCGGGCGGCCCGGCCATCGGCTACCTGGAAGCGCGCAACTGGCGCAACGACACCGTCAACCAGTTGCTGGCCTGGATGAGCGACAACCAGGCCACCGGCGAAGACGGTGCGCGCCACTTCCTGAAGACCCAGCCCGAAATCTGGACCGCCTGGGTCAGCCCTGAAGTGGCCGACAAGGTCAAAGCGAGCCTTTGAGTGCCATGAGCAGTCTGGCCGAATTTCCCACCATGGGCGTCGAGCAGCTGAGCCAGCTGCGGCGCTTCATCGACGGGGGGTTCAGGACTTTCTCACGCGAATACGGCGAAACGCTGGAGCGCCTGTTTGACCCGCTGCGCGAGTTCCTGATTTTCTCGGAGCGCCTCATGACCCAGTCGCCCTGGCCGCTGGTGATCGGCGCGATTGCCCTGATCGCCTGGCTGGCCTCGCGCTCCTGGAAGATCACGCTCGGCACCGTGCTGACGCTGCTTGCCATTGGCTACTTTGGCATGTGGATCGACACCATGAAGACGATCTCGATGATCTTTGTCTGCACGGTGGTGGCGCTGGCACTGGGCTTGCCCATTGGCATTGCCATGAGCCGCTGGGACCGGCTACAGCGCGCCATCAATCCGGCCCTGGACGTGATGCAAACCATGCCGAGTTTTGTGTATCTGATTCCGGTGGTGATGCTGCTCGGCATTGGCCGGGTGGCAGGCATGATCGCGGTGGTGGTGTATGCCATTCCGCCGGTGATCCGCTTCACCAACCTGGGCATCCGGCTGGTCAGCACCGACTTGTTGGAGGCCGCTGATGCCTTTGGTGCCTCGATGTGGCAAAAGATGTTCAGGGTGCAACTGCCGCTGGCTTTGCCGACCATCATGGCCGGCATCAACCAGACCATCATGCTGTCGCTGGCGATGGTGGTGATTGCCTCGATGATCGGCGTGCAGGGCTTGGGCCAACCGGTGCTCAAGGCCATTGCCAACCAGTACTTCACCATGGGCATGTTCAATGGCCTGGCCATTGTCGGCATTGCGATCATTTTTGACCGCGTGTCGCAAACCTATGGCAAGCGCCTGCAGAAACACCTGGAGGTGGTGCATGGCTGAGGACCTGACCCCCACACCAGCCGCCAGTGCCGGGCCCGACAGCGTGCCCAGCAACGCGGTCAACATTTCCATCAAGCACCTGTACAAGATCTTCGGCCCCAACCCCGCACAGCACCTGGCTGCCGTGCAGCAAGGCATGAGCAAACAGGAACTGCGTGACGAGCACGGCCACGTGCTGGGCCTGCGTGACATCAACATCGACATGCCCGCAGGTGGCATTCAGGTGGTGATGGGCTTGTCGGGCTCGGGCAAAAGCACGCTGATCCGGCACATCAACCGCCTGATCGAGCCCACTGCTGGCGAATTGTGGGCCGGTGAGCAAAACGTGCTGGCGATGAGTCCGAACGAATTGCGTCACTTCCGGCGCGAACGCACCGCCATGGTGTTCCAGAACTTTGCCCTGTTTCCGCACCTCACGGTGCAGGAAAACACCGAATACGGCCTGCAGGTGCAGCACGTCAAGCACAAAAAACGCCGCGATGCCGCAGCGCGCTGGATCGAGCGCGTGGGCCTCAAGGGCTACGAAGACAGCTACCCCAACCAGCTCTCGGGCGGCATGCAGCAGCGTGTGGGCCTGGCCCGCGCGCTGACCAACGACGCGCCCATTTTGCTGATGGACGAAGCCTTTTCGGCGCTCGACCCGATGATCCGCAGCGACATGCAGTCGGTGCTGCTGGACTTGCAGCAGGAATTGGGCAAAACCATTGTCTTCATCACCCATGACCTCGAAGAAGCGCTGCGCCTGGGCGACCGCATTGCCATTCTGCGCGACGGCGAAGTGATTCAACAGGGCACCGGTCAGCAAATTGTGCTCAAGCCCGCTGACGACTACATCAGCAGCTTCATCAAGGACGTGAACCGCGGCCGCGTCATCCGCTGCCGCACGCTCATGACCCCCGGCGTCACGGTGGACGGCCCCAGTGTCGATGCCAACCTGGTGCTCGAAGAAGTGGCGCGCGTGCTCAGCGCCGAGGGCAAGGATGCCGCCAACGTGACCAACAGCCGCGGCAAGCTGCTGGGCAGCGTCACCATGAGCGACCTGATTGCCGCCATGGTGCCACCCAAGGTCGAAGAGGCCACGTAAACCGCACCACGCGCCGCAGGCTGAGCAGCTTTGCGGTGCCCGCCCCGGACGACCCTCGCGGTCGTTCAGGCCTTTTTGCCGGATCACTCTTACGAGCCACACCGGCCCGGGCTCAGCCATTGGTTGCACCTTCATGACAGGAGATTCACATGACCACCCCGCCATCCACCACCCACCCGATGATTGCAACCCGCACCCCTGTGGTGCTGGCGACCGACCTTGACGGCACTCTGCTGGCCGGCACCCAGGACATGCGCCGACGCCTGCGCGACCTGTTCAGCGGTGCCCTGGCCGGCGCCCGGCTGATTTACGTGACCGGGCGCGGGCTGGAGTCGATCATCCCGCTGCTGAGCGACTCCACGCTGCCCCAGCCCGACTACATCATTGCCGACGTGGGCGCCACCGTGCTGCATGGCGACCTGCGCCCGGTGGACCCGCTACATCACGATATTGCCGCGCGCTGGCCTGGCTCGCAAGTGATATTGCAAGAGCTGGCCCGGTTTCCTGCGCTGCAGCGCCAGACCGTGCCGCAGGAGCGACGCTGCTCGTTCTTCATCAGCGAAGGCGGCATCAGCGCCGACCTGCGCGCGGCTGTGGAGGCGCTCGACTGCGACCTGCTGTGGTCGGCCGGGCGCTACCTTGACGTGTTGCCGCGCGGCGTCAGCAAGGGCAGCAGTTTGCGTGAACTGGCCGCCACGCAGGGTTTTGACCTGGAAACCATCGTGGTGGCGGGCGACACGCTCAACGACCTGTCAATGTATGCCACCGG
>NZ_JACUUE010000202.1 GCF_014859475.1 Rhodoferax sp. | reverse complement strand
AGGGTCCCAGCCCTGAGCGCATCACCAAGATATTGAACGAAGTGGGCAGCCTGTATGTGCGCCAAAACACCGAGCGCAAAGCCGCCGAGGCCGAAAAGTCTCTGGCCTTCCTCAACACCCAGCTGCCCCAGCTCAAAAAACAGCTCGAGGCCTCTGAAGCCAAGTTCAACCAGTTCCGCGCAGAAAAAGGCACCTTTGACCTGAACAAAGAGGCCGAAACCTACCTGAAGGAAGCCGTGGACCTGAAGGTCAAACTGCTGGACCTGCAAACCAAACGCAAAGAGCTGGAAACCCGCTTTACTGCGCAACACCCCAGCATGCAAGCGCTGGACAGCAGCATCCGCGACATCCAGGGCCAGCTGCGCGGCATGGAAGGCAAAGCTAAAACCCTGCCCGGCATCGAGCAAGACCTCTTGCGCCTGACGCGCGACGTCAAGGTCAACAACGAGCTCTACACCACCCTGCTCAACAGCTTCCAGCAACTGCGCTTGGTTAAAGAAGGCAAAGTGGGCAATGTGCGCATTGTGGACGTGGCCGTCATGCCCGAGCGCCCCGTCAAGCCCCAGCGCGGTCTGGTGCTGGCGCTGTCGGGCGTGTTGGGCCTGTTGGCCGGTTTGGGCTTGGCGTTTGTGCGCAACAGCCTGCGCCCCGGCATCAAAAACGCCGAAGAGCTCGAGCACAGCCTGGGTCTGCACGTGTTTGCCACCGTGCCCTTGTCGGCCGCCCAAGCCCAGCTGGACGCCGATGCCCAAGGCAAAAAACCCGGCACCCATCTGCTGGCCGCCATCAAGCCCAACGAAGCCGCCATCGAGAGCCTGCGCAGCCTGCGCACCGCGCTGCAATTTGCCATGCTCGACGCGCCCAACAACATCGTGCTGTTTACCGGCCCCACGCCCGGCGTTGGCAAGTCGTTCACCAGTGCCAACTTTGCCGCCGTGCTGTCCGCCGACGGCAAGCGCGTGCTGCTGATCGACGCCGACATGCGCAAAGGCCACATCCACCAATTCTTTGGCCTGGAGCGTGGCGTGGGCTTGTCAGAGCTGATCTCGGGCAGCCAGCCACTGGCCAAGGCCATGCGCACCGCCGTGGCCCCGGGGCTCGACTTCGTGTCCACCGGCACCATGCCCCCCAACCCGGCCGAGCTGCTCATGTCGGCCTCGGCCCAAGACCTGCTCAAAACCCTGTCGGCCCAATACGACGTGGTGCTGATCGACACCCCCCCCGTGCTGGCCGTGTCGGACACCGCCATCTTGGCCCCCCAGGCCGGCACCAACTTCATGGTGGTCCGCGCCGACGTCTCGTCCCTGGGCGAAGTGCAAGAAGCCACCAAGCGCCTGCAGCAATCGGGCGTCACCGTCAAAGGCGTCATCTTCAACGGCCTGGACATCAGCAAACGCCGCTACGGCTACGGTTATGGCTACGGATACGGCTACAAATACAAGCGCTACGGTTACCGCTACCAGTCCTACAACTACGCCAAAGACAAGTAAGAAGTCATCCCGGGCCTGTTGAATGTCATCCCGGGCTTCTTAAATGTCATCCCGGGCGAAGACCCGGGATCCATCCCTGCAAACCGCCAATAACTTATCATTTATATAAATATTGAGTCAATCCGGGCTTGAGCACAACCCGCTACAAAAATACCTGATGAGTCTGTTCCAAGCACTTTCTGACGTCATGACCTCGCCGGCCTCTGTGGCTGCGACGTGGGGTGCTGCGGCCAGTTTCATTGTGTGCATCGTGTTGGTGATGACACCACACCTGCACGGCAAATTGTCGATGGACCACACCCACGGCATCCAGAAATTCCACATCGGCCAGACGCCGCGCATTGGCGGCATCGCGATTTTTGTGGGCTTCATGGTGGCTTGGGGCAAAGCGCCTAGCGACGTTCGGGCCATGCTCCAGCCCATCTTGCTCGCCAGCCTGCCGGCCTTTTTGTTTGGCCTGGGTGAAGACCTGCTCAAGCGCATCAGCGTCCTGTCGCGCCTGCTGGCCACCATGGCCTCGGGCGTGCTGGCTTGGTGGCTGACCGACTATTCTCTGTCTCGGCTTGACATTTGGGGTGTCGACTGGGCCCTGAAGTTCACCCTCGTGTCGGTGCTGTTCACGGCCTTTGCCGTGGGCGGCGTGGCCAATTCGGTCAACATCATCGATGGCTTCAACGGCCTGGCCAGCCTCATGTCGGGCCTGGCCTTCATGGGCTATGCCCTGGTGGCCTGGCAGGTGGGCGACACCACCCTGGCCCAGGTGGCGCTGGTGCTGGGTTGCTGCGTGTGGGGCTTCTTCTGGGTCAACTGGCCACTGGGCAAAATCTTTTTGGGCGACGGCGGCTCATACCTACTGGGCTTTGCCGTGGCCTGGGTGGGTGTGCTGCTGGTGGAGCGCAACCCCACCGTGTCGGCCTTCACGGCCTTGGTCATCTGCGCACACCCCGTCACCGAGGTGCTGTACAGCATCTACCGCCGTAAGGTCAAAAAGTCCCACCTCGGCATGCCTGACAGATTGCATTTTCACAGCCTGGTCAAGCGTCGTTATGTGTCGCGCTGGTTCCGCGTCTTCCCACGCATGTTGCGCAACTCCATCACGGGTGCTCTGGTGGGCATGATGACGCTGACCGCCGTGGTCCTGGCCAACTTGACTTACCACTCCACGGCCTGGTCTGTGACCGCTTATGTGGCACTGGCCCTGGGCTATGTGGCCATCTATGCGCGCATGGTGCAGCACCGCTGGTGTTCGCCCATCCGGTTTTTGTTGGTCAAAGTCCGATGAACTCACAAGCACAAAGCGCCCATTCCCGCCATCCCGGGCGAAGACCCGTCATCCCGGGCAATTAATCGTCATCCCGGGCAATTAATCGTCATCCCGGGCGAAGACCCGGGATCCAGTCTGCAGCACTTTCATTTGCAAACGCCGCTTGAACGCAATGGATCCCGGATCAAGTCCGGGATGACAAGAAGACAAGTCCGGGATGACAAGAAAACAAGTCCGTAGACAGCCAAAAAACAGCACTTGCATACATGCGCAACATGACCGAACCCAAAATCTACGTCGCTGGCCACAAAGGCATGGTGGGCTCGGCCATTGTTCGGGCCTTGCAGGCGCAGGGCCACACCCGCTTTGTCACCCGCAGCCACGCCCAGCTGGACCTGACCAACCAAGCCGCCGTGCGTGAATTTTTTGCACAAGAAAAGCCCGACCAGGTCTACTTGGCCGCAGCCAAGGTGGGCGGCATCCATGCCAACAACACCTATCCGGCCGAATTCATATACCAAAACCTGATGATGCAAGCCAACGTCATCGACGCGGCCTTTCAGAGCGGTGTGAAGAAACTGCTGTTTTTAGGCTCCAGCTGCATCTACCCCAAGCTGGCCGCGCAGCCCATGACCGAAGACGCCTTGCTGACCGGCACCCTGGAGCCCACCAACGAGCCCTATGGCCGAAGACGTCGAGGTGATTGTCCACGAGCCTTTGTTGAACGATCCGGTGTTTGCGGGCGCCCAGGTAGAGGCAGATTTCGCACTGTTCAAGCAACGCGCCGACGTGATCGTGGCCAACCGCATGACCCCAGAGCTGGTGGATGTGATGGACAAGGTCTATACGCGGGATTTGTTTGGGGCGGATTGAGGGGCTGTTGGTGTGGCGCGGATGGACCCCGGGTCTTCGCCCGGGGTGACAATTGGTTGTCATGCCGGACTTGATCCGGTATCCATGTGTTTGAAGATGGACCCCGGGTCTGCGCCCGGGGTGACAGGGCATAGACCCCGGGTCTGCGTCCGGGGTGACAAGTCATGGACCCCGGGTCTTCGCCCAGAACACAGAGCGTTTGAAGACCAGTTCGTTGTCAGTGCGGATGGCGTGGGGTTTGCCATGCTGGCCGATGGCCAACCGACATGCTTGCCCATCAGGGCCTGGAGGCGAGGAGCGCGGGTGTCACGAGCAAGACCGTGAACAGCGCGAGGAGCCACACGAGCAGGGGCAAAAAGCGCTTGATTATGCGCAATATGCGTCATTTCGCTCCGATAATTCAAATCTAATTTTCCGTAATTTTCGGATATAAAATCCAAAATTTACGCTATTATGTGACGCATGACTGAGCCCTCTCTGTACCCGCGCCAGATCGGATCACGCATCGCCGAAGCCATGCAAGACACGCCGGTGGTCTTACTTGCTGGGCCACGTCAGGCGGGCAAAACGACCTTGGTTCGTCATATTTCTGGCAACGGGGCACGCTACCTGACACTGGACGATGAATTGACGCTGATGTCCGCCAGGGAAGACCCCGTCGGGATGATTCGCAGTTTGGATCGTGCGGTCATTGACGAAATTCAGCGAGCGCCTTCCTTGTTGTTGGCCATCAAGAAAAGCGTTGACGAAGACAGGCGGCCAGGCCGTTTTTTGCTGACGGGCTCCGCCAACTTGATGGCTTTGCCGACAGTGGCCGACTCCCTGGCTGGGAGGATGGAGACATTGTTGTTGCTGCCACTGTCACAAAGTGAAATAGAGGGGCAGTCAGTCAACTGGCTTGACAGCGTGTTTGCAGGCCAGATACCTCGGCAGGGTACGCAAGCGC
>NZ_JACUUE010000201.1 GCF_014859475.1 Rhodoferax sp. | reverse complement strand
GGTGGCAAGGCGTGCCAACGTGGGCGACAAGACCCTGTTCAAAGCCCTGAGCGCCGCATCATCAGCTTGAGAAAAGCCAACCGTCGAGAGGTGAATCACTATGCCGAAAACAATTAAGACCCGCAGTGGCCGCGTGCTGGTTTTGCCAACACTGGCCGAAGATGCCACTATTGCCAATGGCACCAAGAGACAAATCACATTGCGTCTGGATGCCGACCTGATAGACACATTCAAGGCATCCGGCGACGGCTGGCAGACCCGCATCAATGCCGTGCTGCGTGACGCTGTGGCACATGGCTTGGTGAAGGCCGGGTAACAGTTTTGCCCCAGCTAGACCCGATTCGAAACCGGGTTGAAAAGTCGGACACCGTAGCCGTACCCTGCACAGTTGAGCGCAGTGATTTGCAAAGTGCACCAGGTACGGTGGCCGCTTCACCCATTCAACCAGGTGTTACAGTTCAGCCGGGCTCATCGCCCCCGCGCTTTACCTCCCTGAGTGCGGCCCCGCAAGGGGTTACACGCCCGGACTTTGTGCCGGGTTTTTTTTGAACGACTGAAACGAGCACCGATCACTGAAAAGACCGCACAAAGCGGCCAGGGGTATCAAAACAATTTGCCCTGACAGCCATTCGCACCGCCCACCAGGGCATCAGCGCCCAGGCCCAACGCGAACGGCTTCACGCGGCTCTGCCGCAAGGCCCGGTCACCACCTTCGAGGCTTCGCGTCACCTTGACTGCTACTGCCCGACCAAGCGAATAGCGGAGATGCGCCGGGACGGCTTGCGAATCGAAACGGTGACAGAAATCACCGTAACCGAATCAGGCAACAAGCACCGCGTCGGCAACTATGTGCTGATGGCGGAATCATGAACAGATCACGCCGACTCAGCTTCGCGCCTCACGATACGCGCCAGAACATCAACCATCGCAGCGCGAGCAACGGCAACATCAAAATCAGCTTGCAGGCCGACCCAGAATTCAACACTGGTGCCAAAGTATTTGGCCAGGCGCAGCGCAGTATCCGCAGTCACCGTCCGGCGCTCGCGCACGATGTCATTGATTCGCGGTGCGGGTACTTGCAGCGCCATCGCCAGCGCATGCCCAGTCATGCCCAGCGGTATCAAAAACTCTTCACGCAGTATTTCGCCAGGGTGAATCGGGCGCAGTCGTTCGCCCGTGACCACATCGCTGACATCCAAGCATTCCAACTGGTTACGGTCAATTCCCATTTTTTCGCCCCTTCAGTGGTAGTCCACAATCTCAACATCAAAAGCATTCCCATCAGCAAAACGGAAGCACACGCGCCACTGGTCATTAATGCGAATACTGTGCTGCCCCTTGCGATCACGCTTCAACGCCTCAAGCCTGTTACCAGGTGGTACAAGCAAGTCGTTCAACTTCGCGCTGGAGTCAATCATCTTGAGCTTGCGCAGCGCCAAAGGCTGTATCTCTCTGGGCAAACCCTTGACCACAAGGCCCATAAAAACAGCCGCCGTGGTCTTGTCTTTGAACGATTGAATCATGATGGAGATTATTTAACGTCTTGCGTTAACCGTCAAGCGTTATTTATTTTCTACAGAATCGGTAAAAGTCCGTGCCAGCCAGGATTTGGCCATGGTAGAGTCCGGCTTCGGTTTGGAAGCCCATCAAAACAAGGCGCAACAGCTACGCGCCGTGAAAACGACAGTAGCTTTTTTTATGTCCCGAGTTGCGCGGGCAGCACGGCTCCATTTTTGGCAGGCCGCGCTGGTCGGCATCGACCTGGATTCACCACCTTATCGCTGGCCTGCCCAAGCGTGGCGAATGGGTCTTTGCTGGCGCTGGCGACAAGGCACTGACCCGCCGGGCAAAAAACCTAAGCACCGCCTGCGAAGTGGCCGGGGTTGACCATGTTTCCCTGCATGGCCTGCGCCGTTCATTCAAAAGCCTGACCGAGTGGCTGGAAATACCCGCTGGCGTGGTGGCGCAACTGATGGGGCACAAACCCAGCGCCACGGCTGAAAAGCATTACACGGTAAGACCGCTTGACCTGCTGCGCGTGCATCACGAAAAGATTGAAGCGTGGATTCTGGAACAGGCCGGGGTGACGTTCGATGCCAAGGCCGAACCCGGCAAGCTGGCGCTGGTGGCTGCTTGACTTGCATAATTAATAAACGTAACTACAATAACCCATGACGACAATCACCTACGACCCAGCAAAGGACGTAACGAATCGGCTGAAGCATGGCGTATCGCTGGCGCTGGCAAACGAACTTGAATGGGCCTCGCTGGAATGCAAGACAGACACGCGCCGCGACTATGGCGAACCGCGTCAGATTGGTTATGCCCTTGCAGGAAGCCGCCTGTATTGCGTGGTGTTTGTCGACCGTCCTGAAGATGCACCGACAGAGCGCCGCATCATCAGCTTGAGAAAAGCCAACCGTCGAGAGGTGAATCACTATGCCGAAAACAATTAAGACCCGCAGTGGCCGCGTGCTGGTTTTGCCAACACTGGCCGAAGATGCCACTATTGCCAATGGCATTACCCAAGACCCCGACACCTACGAGCCGAGCGACCTTGAACTCAGCTTGATGCGTCGCCCTGGTCGACCTATTGGCAGTGGCACCAAGAAACAAATCACATTGCGTCTGGATGCCGACTTGATAGACACATTCAAGGCATCCGGCGACGGCTGGCAGACCCGCATCAATGCCGTGCTGCGTGACGCTGTGGCACATGGCGTGGTGAAGACCGGGTAACAGTTTTGCCCCAGCTAGACCCGATTCGAAACCGGGTTGAAAAGCCAGTCCTCCCCTGGCCTGCTGGTGCGCTGCATTCTTGGAATTGCCGACACAGATTATTTGCGAGCATGGGAACAGCAATGCGCCCTGGACGAAGTGCAAGCCAACATCCGGGAAATAACGGCACTCAAGGCGATGACCATTGCAGAGATTCAATATCGTGATGGCCGCTTGAAAGAGTTGTCGGGCGAGCTTGCAAGGTTGCAACAACCTGCGCCATTGGTGGCAAACCAGACCGGGGCCGGGGTGACTGCGCATGAGACAGTAGAGCAACGCTTCACGCCGCTGGAGCTTGAAACCCGCCCCACTACGGACACCGCCGCCGCTTGGTACTTGCGAAAAGCGCCCCAGACTTTACGCATTTGGGCCTGTAGAGAAAATGGGCCGATTCGACCAATTCGCGTAGGTGCAAACCTTCATTGGCCGGTGGCTGACATTCGCCGCTTGCTGGGGGTGACGGCATGAGCCGCCGCTACACCTGCCCCCAAAAAGGCGACGGGCTGGGCGCACCACACGACCAACCCGTCAAGACACTAACCAAATACGTCGCTGATTTTATCGCCGCTGCTACCAGGTACGCAACATTCAGCGCCGGATTGAACGCTCTGTTTCTGGTGCTGGTACTGCAATTCTTGGCGATGGCCTGGGGGGTGCTGTGATGACCGAATGCAACCCAAACCAGACCAAGTTCTCAGGCACTGAAAACCCACGCCATTTGCGCGTGATTCAGGCCCTGATGACACGCCCGATGCCACGGGTGCATTGTGCGCGGTGCTGAATCTTAGGTTTTCTCAGGAGATTCGAAGCGTTTACAGCCCTACCGGGCAAGGATAAACAAAAATGATTGATGCACTGGTGGCAGGAAAATTACACGGGCTGGCTGAGGCGCGACAGAGCAAGCAGGGCAAGCCGTTTGTGACCGCGAAAGTCCGAGCCGCTGCTGGCAACGGTGAAAGGCTGTTCGTGAACGTGATTGCCTTCGATGGAGCAACCTGCGCTGCGCTGCTGGCGCTGGGTGACGGTGACCCGGTGGCTCTGACTGGTGCGCTGACTCCGAAGGCATGGGCCGACCGCGCTGGCAACGTGCGTCCAGCTCTAGACCTACTGGCGCATGGGCTGATGACCCCGTACCACATTAACCGCAAGCGCCGCGTGATGAACACCGGGCAGGACACTGCGCCAGCAAGCGGGCAGGATGGCGATGGATGGCAAAACATGGGCGAGCCGTGGGAAGCCTGACCGACACCGAGCGCCGCAAACATACTCAGAAATGCTTGTTATCAATTGTTAGTCTTGCCACCGCCACCCTTTCTGCTTTGGCCTGCCGACCGGATGTAGGAGTGGCCGGTCACAAAAAACCCGCTGCCGGTTCATGGCAGAAACCTATCAGGCATGTTTTATGCGGGCTGCATATTCTGTGCCATTTATTTTCAATAGCCTTGCGCTATGACACTGCAATGAAATTCTGTGGGTTCGCTGGGGCATGGCCGGGATATGCGCCAGCACGCCGGACTGATTCAATCGAGCCTGAGCCGTTCTGATGGCCCTGCGATGGCGCGACAAGGGTTCTATTTGAAGTCCGACCCTTTGAGCACACCGACACGCCGGGATATGTGATTGTCACGAAATTCGGCTGAACAGTGGCATTTGCTGGCGCTGGATTTGGTGCGAAACCATGTACCGCAGTCTGTAAACAGTCTGTAAACGCACCAAAGAAAAAGGGTTTGCTACTGTTTTGATAGTGGCGAACCCTTTGTTTATTTGGTGGCCCGGGGCGGAATCGAACCACCGACACAAGGATTTTCAATCCTCTGCTC
>NZ_JACUUE010000024.1 GCF_014859475.1 Rhodoferax sp. | reverse complement strand
GCTGGCCCGGTCGGCGAGGCGCTCATCATGACGGCCATCGGCCTGGCCGTGGCGGTGCCCGCCGTGCTGTCGTACAACTGGCTGGTTAGGCGCAACAAGGCCGTCATGGACGACGTGCGCGCCTTCAGCCAGGACCTGCACGCCGTGGTGCTGGGTTCGGTCAAAAAAGACTAAACCCCATGGCCATGAACCTCGGTGCCAATGATGATGACGACGGCGATGACGCGCTCATGTCGGCCATCAACACCACGCCGCTGGTGGACGTGATGCTGGTGCTGCTCATCATCTTCCTGATCACGATTCCCGTGGTCACCAGCTCGATCCAGCTCTTGTTGCCCAAGGAGCGCGTGGAAGTGCGCGAAACCAAGCCCGGCAACATCATCATATCGGTCGATCATGGCGGCAACATCTACTGGTATGAGGCACGCATCGACAACGTCGAGGCGCTGGCGGCCAAGCTTAAAAAAGTGGCCAGCCTCGAACCGCAGCCTGAGGTGCAGGTGCGCGGCGACGCCAATGCCCGCTTTGAGGGCGTCGGCAAAGTGCTGCTGGCCTGCCAGCGCGCGGGCATCAATAAGGTCGCTTTCATCACCGAACCGCCAGCGTTGGGCGGTTGAGCGCCAGCCAGGTAACTGCTTATGGGAATGCACGCAGGAAACACCAGCAGCTCGGATGAGCCCGAAGTGATGATGGAGATCAACACCACGCCGCTGATCGACGTGATGCTGGTCTTGCTGGTCATGCTCATCATCACCATCCCGATCCAGTTGCACTCGGTCGAGCTGGCATTGCCGGTCGGCGCGCCGCCCACTGCGCTGCTCAAGCCCGAAAAAATCCGGATCGACATCGACGCGCAAAGCGTGCTCTATTGGCAGGGCCTGCCGGTAACGGCCGCCGAGCTCGACGACAACATGAAAGCCATTGCGCCCCGGCAGCCGCAGCCCGAGGTTCACATCCGGCCCGACAAGGGCTCGCAATACGCCGTCTTTGCCAACGTGCTCGCCAGCAGCCGCCGCCTGGGGCTGAACAAGATTGCGGTCATTGGCGCGGAGCAGTTTGTCCAATGAACACGCTTGAAATGGATGCCCGCTTTGAGCCGCGCGACCCCTCGCGGCGCGTCAAGGGCCTGGTCGTGGTGATTGCGCTGCACGCGCTCATGGGCTACGCGCTGGTCTCGGGCATGGCGCGCGAGGGTCTGAACCACATCAAGAAACCGCTGGCGGCCGTGGTGATTCAGGAAGTCACCATTCCACCGCCACCGCCACCTCCGCCACCTCCGCCGCCAAAAAAAATCGAGAAGCCCCGCGCCGTTCCCAAGGTGGTGGCGCCACCACCGCCCTATGTGCCGCCGCCCGACGTGGCGCCGCAGCTTGCCAGCAATGCGCCGGTGATTGAAGCGGTGGCCACGTTGCCGCCAGAGCCAGTGGTCGTCGCAGCGCCACCACCCCAGCTGGCGCCCGTGGCGACTGGCCCCCAGCGCACCAGCATCGGGCTGGCCTGCCCCACGCAGGTGCCGCCCGAGATGCCACGCAGAGCACTGCGCGATGGCATCGAGGGCGTGGTCAAGGCGCAAATCCACATCAAGGGCGGCCGCATTGTCGATGTGACCATTTTGTCGGGGCCGCCCGTGTTCCATGCCGCCGTCAAGGCCGCGATGATGCAGTACACCTGCGTTACCGACAGCGATGGCGATGACGTGATTGCCACGCAGGAGTTCAATTTCAGGTTTGAGTAAGAGGGGTGTAACCGCTCGGTACCGCAGCCGCGTGTCGGCGTTCGATAATGCACACATGAACCAACTCGACACCCTCAAACAATTCACCACCGTGGTCGCTGACACCGGCGACTTCCGGCAAATTGAAGCCTTTCATCCCACCGATGCCACCACCAATCCGTCGCTGATCCTGAAAGCGGTGCAAAAGCCCGAGTACCGCTCGTTGCTCGATGAGACCGTGGCGCAGTACCGCGGCCGCCCGCTTGACGAGATCACCGACCGCTTGCTGGTGCGTTTTGGCTGCGAGATTTTGTCGATCATTCCGGGCCGGGTCTCGACCGAGGTTGATGCGCGTTTGAGCTTTGACACCGATGCCACCTACAGCCGCGCCGAGCGGCTGATCGAGCTCTACCAGGCGCAGGGCATTCACATTGACCGTGTGCTGATCAAGGTGGCCGCCACCTGGGAAGGCATTCAGGCTGCGAGCCGGCTGGAGCAGCGCGGCATCCACACCAACCTGACGCTGCTGTTTTCGTTCTGCCAGGCGGTGGCCTGCGGCCAGGCCAGGGTGCAACTGATCTCGCCCTTTGTCGGGCGCATTTACGACTGGTACAAAAAGTCTGCCGGTGCGGCCTGGGTCGAGGCGGACCACGCCGGTGCCAACGACCCCGGCGTGCAGTCGGTGACGCAAATTTTCAACTATTACAAAAAGCATGGCATTGCCACCGAGGTCATGGGCGCGAGCTTTCGCAACATTGGCCAGATCACCGCGCTGGCCGGCTGCGACCTGCTGACCATCAGTCCGGAGCTGCTGGCGCAGCTGGCTGCCAGCAAGGCGCCACTGGTGCGCGCGCTCGATGCCCAGGCGGCCCGGGCGCTGGATGTTCCCTTTGTGAGTTATGACGAAGCCGCCTTCCGCTTTGCGCTGAACCAGGATGCCATGGGCACCGAAAAGCTGGCCGAGGGCATTCGCGCGTTTTGTGCCGATGCCGGCAAGCTCGACCAGATATTGCTGGCGGCGTGAGATCGGTTTGTCACTGCGAGCGAAGCGCGGCAGTCCATGCAGTCAGAAGACAAGGATTGCTTCACTGCGTTCGCAATGACAAGGATAATTCGCAATGAATGGGCCTATTGGTTTTAACTGAAATGAGGTTGTTTATGAAACGTACCCGTTGTGACCGCACCGCCGCCTGGAGTCAATTGCAGGCCGCATTTGAATCCACTGGCCGCACTTTTGATGTGCGCCAGGCTTTTGCCGCCGACCCCGCGCGCTTCGACGCCTTCAGCCAAGGCGCGCCCCATGTGTTTGCCGACCTGTCCAAAAACCGGATCGACGCAGCCACCGAAGCCTTGCTGCTGGAACTGGCGCAGCAGACCGGGCTGGCCGCGCACCGCGACGCCATGTTTGCCGGTGAGGCTATCAACACCACCGAGCAGCGCGCCGTGATGCACTGGCTCCTTAGAGCGCCGCCGCTGGACCCGGCCATGCCGGCACAGTCGGTGCACCGGCACCTGGCCGAGACGCTGCACGAGGTGCACAGCACGCTGGCTGCCATGCTCGCATTCGCCGAACAGGTGCGCGGGGATGCAAGCATCACCGACATCGTCAACATCGGCATTGGCGGCTCCGACCTGGGGCCGCAAATGGCGGTGCTGGCGCTCGATGAATTCGTGCTCCCCGGCAAACGCTTGCACTTTGTCTCGAATGTCGATGGCCACGAGCTCAACGCGGTGCTTAAAAAGCTCAAGCCTGAGAGCACGCTGTTTCTGGTGGCCAGCAAAACCTTCACCACCATCGAGACCATGACCAATGCGCGGTCGGCCAAGAGCTGGTTCGAGGCCAAGGGCGGCACCGACATCGCCCGGCATTTTGCCGCGCTCACTACCAACGTGACGGCGGCCCGGGCCTTTGGCATCAGCACCACGTTCGGGTTTTGGGACTGGGTGGGTGGGCGTTATTCGGTGTGGTCGGCCATCGGCCTGCCGCTGGCGATTGCCATTGGCGCCCAGGGCTTCAAGGCATTTCTGGCGGGTGCACACGCCATGGACGAGCACTTTCGCAGCGCACCGCTGGCGCAGAATCTGCCGGTGCGCCTGGGCCTGCTCGACGTGTGGTACCGCAACTTTCATGGCTTTGCCAGCCGCTCTGTGGCGCCTTACCACAGCGCGCTCAAACGTTACCCGGCCTACCTGCAGCAGTTGGAGATGGAAAGCAACGGCAAGCGCGTTGACGCCAGCGGTGCAGCCTTGCCCTACGGCACCTCGCCGGTGATCTGGGGTGAGCCGGGCACCAACGGCCAGCACGCCTATTTCCAGATGCTGCACCAGGGCACTGACGTGGTGCCGGTGGAGTTTGTCGCGGTCAAAAAACCGCGTCATGACTTGCCCGGCCACCACACACTGCTGCTGGCCAACGCGCTGGCGCAGGCGCAGGCGCTGATGCTGGGCAAGGCAGATGCAGGTGGCCACAAACATTTCACCGGCAACCGACCCAGCACCTTTTTGCTGCTCGACGAGCTCAGCCCCGCCAGCCTGGGCGCGCTGATCGCCTTGCAGGAGCACCGCGTGTTTGTCAGCGGCGCGGTCTGGGGCATCAACAGCTTTGACCAGTGGGGCGTGGAGCTGGGCAAGGTGCTGGCCAAGGACGTTGAAGTGCGTTTAAAGAGCGGTGATGCGACCGGCCTGGACGGCTCCACCGCCGGTTTGCTGGCGTTATTGGCCTGACAAATAGCGGGCGGCAAAGCGTTGCAAAGTGGCTTGGTAAAGCGCCGGGTTGGCGATATCCAGGTCGCTGTGCCTGGCGTTTTCCATGGCGAGCCAATGTTTTGGCACACTGGCCGCGGCAAACAGGCGTTCGCCCAGCGCGATCGGAATGGTGTCGTCATCACGGCCATGCAGCATCAGCAGCGGCGCCTGAACCTGGGTGATTTTGCCAATCGAATCAAAACTGTCCGGGTAAAACAGATTGAGCAGGCTGCCCAGCACGCCCACCGTGCTGGCCACGTCGTCAAAGCTGGTAAAGGCTGATTCGAGCACCAGGCCGCCATAGTCTGCCGGGCTTTGCAGGCGGCTGGCCAAATCCAGCGCCACGGCACTGCCCATGGAGTGACCGTAGATTACGCGTTTTTTGGCATCGGACTGGCGTTTTTTGAGTTCGCGCCAGGCCAACCGTGCGTCGGCCAGAATGCTCTCTTCGGTGGGGATGAGCGCGCTACTTTCACCCCAGCCCCGGTAGTCCACCGCCAGTACCGAGAAGCCGGCCGTGCGCAGCGCCTCGATCTTGCGCCGGTTGCCAAACAAGTTGCGAAACGTGCCGTGCAGGTACAGCAGCGTGGGCGCATCCGTCCGGGCGTGGGGCAGCCACCAGAGGGCCACGTGTTGCGCTGCATCGGTGTCGGAGGAGCTGACCAAATACCGCTGGTCGCCGTTTGGCAAACCCGCAAAGTCGGCGGGCACGCCGGCCGTTGGGCGGTAGATGAGAAGGCGCTGTTTGGTGTCGAGCCAGGCGCAGCCGCTGCTGGCCAGTAGTGCCAGAACCAGGCCCAGTCGGAAAAAAACGGCCGTTACACTGATCGCCTTGCAAGATTTCCAATTCACGCGCGCCCTCATGAAGAAATTGATTTGTACCGTCATCGGCCTGATTGTGGCGCAGCTGGCGCCGCTGGCCATGGCCCAGCCAAGCGAGCTGGAGCCTGTCAGCCAGAGCCCTAAGCTGCAACTGCAGTTCAGCCCCTATTCCTATCACTTTTCGCCCAGCGATGATCACAAGCCGGTCTTCATGGTCGGACTGGAGCGCGAGCATGCCAGTGGCGAGCTCGATGGCATCAGTTTTTTCAGCAACTCTTTTGGCCAGGAATGCTTGTACATCTACCCTTGGGGCGGTGTTTACAAAAACATCTGGGGGCTTGAGCCCTTGTCGTTCAAATGGACGGCGGGCCTGCTGTACGGCTACAAAGAGCCTTATGAAAACAAGGTGCCGTTCAATCACAAGGGTTTTTCGCCGGGTGTCGTGTTCGCCCTGGCTTACGAGTTCAAGCCCGGCTGGTCAGCCCAGGTGAATGCGCTGGGTAACTCGGCGCTGATGTTCCAGTTGAATATGCTGAGCAAGTAAATAGCGACAAAGAAAAACCCCCGCAAGGCTCGCGCTTTGCGGGGGTTTGCTTATAAAAACAAGCGTGTTGGCTTACATGCCCATGCCGCCCATGCCACCCATGCCGCCCATGCCACCCATGTCACCGCCACCCATGCCGCCGCCAGCTGCGTCGTCCTTGGGAGACTCGGACACCATGCACTCGGTGGTCAACATCAGGCTGGCCACAGACGCTGCATTTTGCAGCGCCGTGCGGGTCACCTTGGTGGGGTCCAGAATGCCCATTTCGATCATGTCGCCATAGGTGTCGTTGGCGGCGTTGAAGCCGTAGTTGCCAGAGCCCGCCATGACCGCGTTGACCACCACCGAGGCTTCGCCGCCGGCGTTGTAAACAATCTCGCGCAGCGGCGCTTCGATGGCCTTGAGCACCAGCTTGATGCCGGCGTCCTGGTCGGCGTTGCTGCCCTTGATGGCGCCAGCGGCTTGCTTGGCACGCAACAGCGCCACACCGCCGCCAGCCACAATGCCTTCTTCTACTGCCGCGCGGGTAGCGTGCAGTGCGTCTTCGACGCGGGCTTTCTTTTCTTTCATCTCAACCTCTGTGGCAGCGCCAACCTTGATCACTGCCACACCGCCGGCCAGCTTGGCCACGCGCTCTTGCAGTTTTTCGCGGTCGTAGTCGCTGGTGGCTTCTTCGATTTGCACGCGCACTTGCTTCACGCGGGCTTCGATGTCAGCAGCCGGGCCGGCACCGTCGATGATGATGGTGTTTTCCTTGCCCACTTCGATGCGCTTGGCGCTGCCGAGGTCAGCCAGCGTGACCTTCTCGAGGGTCAGACCTACTTCTTCAGCGATGACCTTGCCGCCGGTCAGGATGGCGATGTCTTCCAGCATGGCCTTGCGACGGTCGCCAAAGCCAGGGGCCTTGACAGCTACCACCTTCAGGATGCCGCGGATGGTGTTGACCACCAGGGTGGCCAGGGCTTCGCCATCGACATCTTCCGCAATGATCAGCAGCGGACGGCCCGACTTGGCGACCTGCTCAAGGGTGGGCAGCAAGTCACGGATGTTGCTGATCTTCTTGTCGTACAACAACACGAAGGGGTTTTCCAGCAGCGCGGACTGTTTCTCAGGGCTGTTGATGAAGTAGGGTGACAGGTAGCCACGGTCGAACTGCATGCCTTCAACCACTTCGAGTTCGCTGTCCAAAGACTTGCCGTCTTCGACGGTGATCACGCCTTCCTTGCCCACTTTGTCCATCGCATCGGCAATGATTTTGCCAATGGTTTCGTCAGAGTTGGCAGAGATGGAGCCAACTTGTGCGATTTCCTTGGAGGTGGTGGTGGCCTTGGAAGCTTTTTTGAGTTCGTCGATCAGCGCGGCCACAGCCTTGTCGATGCCGCGCTTGATGTCCATCGGGTTCATGCCGGCGGTCACGTACTTCATGCCTTCGTGCACGATGGCCTGCGCCAACACAGTAGCGGTGGTGGTGCCGTCGCCAGCCAGGTCAGAAGTCTTGGAAGCAACTTCCTTGACCATCTGCGCGCCCATGTTTTGCAACTTGTCTTTGAGTTCGATTTCCTTGGCCACGGACACACCGTCCTTGGTCACGGTGGGGGCGCCGAACGAGCGCTCCAACACCACGTTACGACCTTTGGGGCCCAGCGTCACTTTGACCGCATTGGCCAAAATGTTCACGCCTTCAACCATACGAGCGCGGGCTTCGCCGCCGAAAATTACGTCTTTTGCTGCCATGTTAGGACTCCAATAATTTCAAATAAATACGATATGCGTTGTTTGGTTTGACAAGAAAGCGCGCTGGCTTTACTTTTCGACAACGGCAAACAAATCATCTTCTTTCATGACCAACAGCTCATCGCCATCGACCTTGACGGTCTGGCCGCTGTACTTGCCGAACAACACGCGGTCGCCCACTTTGACGGCCATCGGGCTGACTTCGCCCTTGTCATTCTTTTTGCCGGGGCCAACGGCCAGCACTTCGCCTTGATCAGGCTTTTCAGCGGCGCTGTCAGGAATGACAATGCCGGAAGCGGTGCGGGTTTCGTTTTCTACGCGTTTGACGATCACGCGGTCGTGCAGGGGACGAAGTTTCATGGGGACTCCTATAAAGTGTGAAACAGGGGGTTAACAAAACAGCCACCACAATTTGCATTGAAGTGACTTGTAAATTCAGAGGGAGTACCAACGCGCTTGCTAGCACTCACCTCATGCGAGTGCTAATGATAAGGCCATTTGTCTGGTTTTCAAGACCGCCTGTGGTGATTGACCCTACTTTTTTGGGCGCACGGCACCAGGATTGCACCGTCATCTTTCCCGGTTGCCGTTCCTGAGGCACACTCGCTACCCTGTTCCATTTTTTTAGTCTTGTCCATGTTGTACGTCACCCTCAAAGCCCTGCACCTGCTCGCCGTCATCGTCTGGATTGGCGGCATGGTATTTGCCCATTTCTTCTTGCGCCCGGCCGTGGGGGCGCTGGAGCCTGCCGTGCGGGTGCGCCTGATGCACGCGGTGCTGGGGCGCTTCTTTGGCGCCGTGCTGGCGGCCATAGCGGTCGCGCTGGCCACCGGCCTGTGGATGATCGGCCGGGTCGCCAAACAGGTGGTGCAGGCGGGCGGCCATTTCAACATGCCGCTGGAGTGGACCATCATGGCCACGCTGGGCATTGTCATGATGCTGATTTTCGGCCACATCCGCTTTGGCCTGTACAAGCGCCTGAGCCGGGCCACGCAGGCGCTCGACTGGCCTGCCGGTGCTGCGGCGCTGGGGCAAATCCGCAGCTGGGTGCTGGTGAATCTGGCGCTGGGCGTGCTGATTGTGCTGGTCACGCTGATCGGTGTGCCGCGCTAAACACCCCGCATGAATCCTGACGCACTCCACCTGTGGCGCGCACCACGTTGGGCGCTGGCGGTGCTGCTGGCCACGCTGGGCATGCTCGGGCCGTTTTCCATCGACACCTACATCCCGGCGTTTGCCGGTATTGCCAGCTCGCTCGACGCCACACCGCTGCAAATGCAGCAAACGCTCTCAGCCTACCTGTTTGGTTTTGCTTTCATGAGCCTGTTTCATGGTGCCCTGTCCGACAGCGTGGGACGTCGGCCGGTCGTGCTGTGGGGGCTGGCCGCCTTCACGCTGGCCTCGATGGGCTGCGCGCTGTCGCAAAGCATTGGCCAACTGGTGTTTTTCAGGGCGGTGCAGGGCCTTACTACCGGCGCTGGCATTGTGGTGTCGCGCGCCGTGGTGCGCGACATGTTTTCACCGGCGCAGGCGCAAAAGGTGATGAGCCAGATCACTATTTTCTTTGGCGTGGCACCGGCCATTGCGCCCATGATCGGCGGCGTGCTGTTTGCGCAGTTGGGCTGGCACAGCGTGTTCTGGTTTCTGACGGCGGTAGGCGTGGCGCTGTGGGTCGCCAACTACAAACTGCTGCCTGAAACCCTGCACATCTCCCAGCGCCAGCCGCTCAAGGTCAGCAATTTGCTGCAGGGTTATTGGAAACTGGGCCTTGATCCGCGTTTTTTGCTGCTGGCGCTGGCCAGCGGTGTGCCGTTCAACGGCATGTTTTTGTACGTGTTGTCTGCCCCGGTGTTTTTGGGCGAGCACCTGGCGCTGGCGCCCACGCAGTTTTTCTGGTTCTTTATCATCGTCATCAGCGGCATCATGAGCGGCGCGTTTGCCAGTGGCCGCATGGCCGGGCGGTTGGCGCCCAAGCAGCAAATCAAATACGGCTTTGCCATCATGCTCGGCATTGCGCTCATCAACCTGCTGGCCAACGCGCTGTTTGACGCGCATGTGGCATGGGCCATGTTCCCGGTGGCCATTTTTGCCTTTGGCTGGGCCATGATGGTGCCGGTGATCACCCTGCTGGTGCTCGACCTGCACCCCGACCGCCGTGGCATGGCGTCGAGCCTGCAGGCCTTCATTGGCGCCAGTGCCAACGGTGTGGTGGCGGGTGTGATCGCGCCGCTGGTGATGCACTCCGCCGTGGCGCTGGCCGCCGCCTCGCTGGCCATGCTGTCGGTGGGCTTGTTTGCCTGGGTCGGTCTGCACCGGCGCTGGCCGGTCATTGGCCGGATCATTGAGCACCCGGTGGGGTAAATGACGGCTTAGCGCGCTGGAATTCCCAGCGGCAGATACAGCGTCAGCGGCGAATCAGTCTTTTACCGTTTGAGCGCACAATGAGTCCTGTTTAATGATGTGGCATCTACCAGGCGCATGCCGGCGGGTAACTCCGGATAGGCTTTGTGCAGTGCCGCGCGGCGCCTTGCGTCAATCGCGCACGCCAACCTTTGCCACGGGCGAGAATGTCCGAAAGAGCCTCTTCCAAGGATTCACGCCGATAGTCCCACAGAAAATTGACCAAGCAGGCAGACTGCGCCAGGTCCTTTGCGGACTTGACCCTGAAGGCCCCGGTGCGCTCACCATAAACCACCAGTTTGTGCAATGCCTAGCGTTCAGGGCTCGGCACGTTCACGAGCACGGCGCCCTCGCTGCAAAAGAGCACCCCCTGCGCCACCTTCCCCGGCGAAAATTCCATAAAGGGCAGCGGTTGCAGCGTCACGTGCATTTGCGGATGCTTGTACGGCGCGTCACCACCGCGATGCGGTGGCGTCAGAAAGTCCAGCCGGAAATCGGCCTCGCTGGGCATGAGATAGGTGCCCTCAGTGCACGCCAAGACTGTTGCCAAAGGTAAAAAAGGCATGCATGTCGATGAGAACCCCACCGGCGTGGGAAAAACCATAATCAGCCAGGCGCCGTATGACGCGATAGTGCCGCGGCAACACGGCGGCGTAATCCAGCGCCATCGCAGAGCGTGCAAGCGGGCCTGGAGTTGCTGCTGCACTGGGCGCATTTCTTTGAGTCATGAGCCTTTGAACCGGCTCGCCGTCGGGGTCAACGCACATCTGATGCAGTTTGCCTGAGGGCGCTGTCAACTGAAAAACGTTAAATCGCTTTCTGCACCAGCGCACCGCGGTACAGATAAGGCAGCAGCGGCTGTGCACTGGCTTCGGCACCGCCCCGGTTTTCGACACTGATGGACAGATGGGTCACTTTGGCGAGCGATTTGTCGGTGGCAGGCAATTGCGCCGTTCTGATTTTGGGTGTCAGCACCCCCAGCGATTTGGGTTGGCCGGGCACACTGGTGTCCCACAGTTGCAGGCTGTCGTTCTGCCCTTCCTTGATGTCGGTGAGGCGCTGCAGCTGCAAAAATCCGTCCAGCGGGTCAAACGTGACCAGCACGCCAGGGGCTTGCTGGGCGTCGAGCAGCACGGCGACGTATTTGGTTTGCGGCACATTCTTGAGCTTGCCCTGCAGGTGTGTGATTTGCGCGTTGAACATCTCGTAAAGACTGACACCGGTGGCAGTCCCCACGGCCAGCAGCACCACGCAGATGATGGTGGCCAGGCGCCAGCCGGTGGTGTAAGGCGGGATGATTTCTTTGGTTTCAGGTGTCGTCATGTGGTTAATCCGGAGTTTGCATCCAGTCGGGCCCGGTGCTTGGCAATTTGCGCGCGCACCTGGTTCGGTGCGGTGCCGCCCAGGATGTCACGGGCGTTGAGCGAGCCGCGCAGGCTTAAAACTTCATACACATCTTTGTCAATGCTCGGATTGAAGCCTTGCAGCACCGCCAGCGGCAATTCCGACAGATCCACCTGGTGGGTGATGGCCGCCTTGACCGCATGGGCCACAGTTTCGTGCGCGTCACGGAACGGCAGGCCTTTCTTGACCAGGTAGTCGGCCAGGTCGGTGGCAGTGGCGTAGCCGCGCAGCGCCGCCTGTTCCATGGCCTGGGCGTTGACCGTGATGCCGCCTTCTTTTTGACCCGTGGCCGGGTTCAGTTGGCCGCCGATCATTTCGGCAAAGATGCGCAGCGTGTCTTTCAGCGTATCGACCGTGTCGAACAGCGGCTCCTTGTCTTCCTGGTTGTCCTTGTTGTAGGCCAGCGGCTGGCCCTTCATGAGCGTGATCAGGCCCATCAGATGGCCGACCACACGGCCGGTCTTGCCGCGCGCCAGCTCGGGCACGTCGGGGTTTTTCTTCTGCGGCATGATGGAGCTGCCTGTGGTGAAGCGGTCGGCAATTTTGATGAAACCAAAGTTCTGGCTCATCCACAACACCAGCTCTTCGCTCATGCGGCTGATGTGCACCATGCACAGCGCGGCGGCGGCGCTGAATTCAATGGCGAAGTCGCGGTCGCTGACGGCATCGAGCGAGTTCTGGCATACCTGCGGCTGGCCTGTGGCGCTGACCATGCCCAGCGTGATGGCGACACGCTCGCGGTCCAGCGGGTAGCTGGTGCCGGCCAGCGCGGCAGCGCCCAACGGCAAGCGGTTGACGCGCAAACGCACCTCGGCCATGCGCTCGGCATCGCGGCTGAACATTTCCACATAGGCCAGCAGGTGGTGGCCAAAGCTCACCGGCTGGGCCACTTGCAGATGCGTGAAGCCGGGCAGGATAACCTCCACATGCTGCTCCGCCACGTCAATCAAAGACCTTTGCAGGTCAACCAGCAAAGCGCTGATCAGGTCGATTTCACCGCGCAGCCACAGCCGCACATCGGTGGCCACCTGGTCGTTGCGCGAACGCCCGGTGTGCAGGCGCTTTCCCGCGTTCCCCACCAGCTGGGTCAGGCGCGCCTCGATGTTGAGGTGCACGTCTTCCAGGTCGAGCTTCCATTCGAACGCGCCGGATTCGATCTCGGCGCTGACCTGCGCCATGCCGCGCGTGATGTCGGCCAGGTCTTGTGCTGTGATGATGCCCTGGGCTGACAGCATGTCGGCGTGCGCCAGCGAGCCGGTGATGTCGGCCTGCCACAGGCGCTTGTCAAAAAAGACGCTGGCCGTGTAGCGCTTGACCAGATCGCTCATGGGTTCGGAAAACAGCGCCGACCAGGCCTGGGACTTTTTGTCGAATTGGTTTTGGCTCATCAAAGTTTCAAGGTAGGTGAGGGCGGGGCGCCCGAGAATCATCAATAATTGCCGCAGTGGTCAAGTTGGCCACCCATCAGGCAGATGAATGAAAGATTCCCAAATTTTATCGGTCTTCCACGACACCGCAGAAGCTCCCGACGCGAATGCCGTGCTGCGCCCTGCCGTTTTGGTGTTTGACGCCTGCCATGTGGGTGTGGTGTTGCGCGCCGTGCTGTTTGTGCAGTCGGTGGTGGCGGTGGCGGCCATGTTCGGGGCCGCCACACCGCAGGACTGGCTGACCCGGATGGCCTTGTTCACCGGCGCCACGCTGCCCGCCACCTTGCTGTGGCTGATCGTGGCGTGCAGCCTGAAAAAATTACTGGCGCGCCTGCGTCCCGCGCTGCAACAGGCGGCCGGTGTCGCGCTTGGTGCCCTGGCGGGGTTGTACGGCTGCGCCATGCTGGCCATGGTCGGCTCACTGCAATCAGCGCCTTGGTGGGCCAGCGCTTTTGCCGGTGCCCTGTTGTCGGCCGCACTGGTGGCTGCGCTGATGTTGCGCGCCAAGGGCCGCGCGCCGACGGCGGTGGCGGCGCGCCTGGCCGAGTTGCAGGCGCGCATCCGGCCGCATTTTTTGTTCAACACGCTCAACAGCGCGATTGCCCTGGTGCGCGCCGAGCCGCGCCAGGCCGAGCGTTTGCTTGAAGACCTCAGCGATTTGTTTCGCCATGCCCTGAAGGAGCAGGGCGAGTCGGTCACCTTGGCGGAGGAAATTGCCTTGGCGCAGCGCTATCTGGCGATTGAGCAGGTGCGCTTTGGTGAGCGCATCCGCATCGCGTGGGCGCTCGATGCCGCCGCAGAGTCGGCCCGCCTGCCGCCACTGCTGCTGCAGCCGCTGGTGGAAAACGCCGTCAGGCATGGGGTGGAGCCCAGTGCCAGTGGTGCCGACATCAGGGTCAGCACCGAGTGCCGTGGCTCGCGCGTGGTGATCAAGGTGAGCAACACCACCAGCGGTGTCAACAGCGCGGGCGGTAGCGGCACGGCGCTGGCCAATGTGCGCGAGCGTCTGAGCCTGTTGCACGACGTGCAGGCGTACTTTCAAAGCGGCCTGAAAGACGGCGTTTATCAGGTCAGGATCGAGGTGCCCGCATGAACAGCCTAAAGGGGGTCGCATGATCCGCGTGCTGGTGGTGGACGACGAAAGCTTGGCGCGCAGCCGGCTCAAAACGCTGCTGGGCGATTGCCGCGAGCCGCAAGCCCAGGTGCTGGGCGAAGCCGCCAATGCGGTGCAGGCCATCGAGTTCTTGCAGCACCACGATGTCGATGCGGTGCTGGCCGACATCCACATGCCCGGTGCCGATGGCCTGATGCTGGCGCGGGCGTTGCGCCAGTTGCCGCACCCGCCGGCGGTGGTCTTTGTGACCGCCTTTGCCGAACACGCGGTGCAGGCTTTCGAGCTGGAAGCGCTGGACTACCTGACCAAGCCGGTGCGGTTGGAACGCCTGCAGGCTGCGCTGCACAAAATCGCGCGTGTGATGCAGCTTGTGCCGCAAGCGCCGCCAGCAGAGCTCGAGGAGGTGCTGGTGATTCAGGAGCGCGGCGGCACCGTGCGCCTGCCGTTGACGCAGGTGCTGTACCTCAAAGCCGAGCTGAAATACATCACGGTGCGCACCGCCAGCCGCAGCTATCTGCTGGAGGCTTCGCTGTCCGAATTGGAGACCCGTTATGCCAGCCGTTTCATGCGCATCCACCGCAACGCGCTGGTGGCCCGGCGCGCCGTGCGGGCGTTGGAAAAGCACCACGACCCCGAAGAGGGCGAGGGCTGGGCGGTGCGGCTTGATGGGGTGGCAGAAGTGTTGGCTGTCTCACGCCGCCAACTCAGCGCCGTGCGGGCCTTGGTGAGCGCCGCGTAGCCCGAATGCCTGCACGCCTTCAACCCGTATTGCGCAGCCCCGCTGCAATGCCGTTGATCGAGATGTGAATGCCGCGTTTCAGGCGCTCATCGGTCTGCCCGGCGCGGAAACGGCGCACCAGTTCCACTTGCAGATGGTGCAGCGGGTCGATGTACGGAAAGCGGTGGCGGATCGAGCGTTGCAGCGCGGCGTTGTTGGCCAGGCGCTGCGTGTCGCCGGTGATCAACTCGAGCGCATGCGCGGTGCGCTGCCATTCCAGCTCGATGGCCGAGAAGATTTTTTTGCGCAGGCGTTTGTCATCCACCAGTTCGGCGTAGCGCGAGGCCAGCGCCAGGTCGCTCTTGGCCATCACCATGTCCATATTGGACAGCAGCGAGTTGAAAAACGGCCATTGTTTCTGCATTTGTTGTAACAACGTCAGGCGCTGCTTGGTGAGTTTGGCTGTGGCGCCGGGTGGATTGAGAAAGGCATCCACCGCCGCGCCAAAACCAAACCAGCCGGGCAGTGTCAGGCGGCATTGGCCCCAGCTGAAAACCCAGGGAATGGCGCGCAGGTCTTCGATTTTTTGTGTTGCCTTGCGTGACGCAGGGCGTGAGCCGATGTTGAGCTCGGCAATTTCGCGGATCGGCGTGGCATCGAAAAAGTATTCTGTAAAACCCGGCGTCTCGTACACCAGCTTGCGGTAGGCGGCCATGCTCGACAGCGACAGCGCGGCAGCCGCCTCCAGATAAGCGGGAAGCGCCGACTGGGTCGGGTGCAGCAGGGTGGCCTCCAGCGTGGCCGCCACCAGCGTTTCCAGGTTGCGTCGGCCAATTTCGGGGTTGGCATATTTGGAGCCGATCACCTCGCCTTGCTCGGTCAGGCGAATCTGGCCGCGCACCGTGCCCGGGGGTTGCGCCAGGATGGCCTCGAAGCTGGGGCCGCCGCCACGCCCCACGGTGCCGCCACGGCCGTGGAACATGCGGATTTGAATCGGGTTGTCGCCAGTGGTCAGGTTGATCTCGTCAAACGCCGCCACCAGCGCAATTTCGGCCTGGTACAGCTCCCAGTTGCTGGTAAAAATGCCGCCGTCCTTGTTGCTGTCGGAGTAGCCCAGCATGATGTCCTGCTCGCCGTACTGGTCTGCTGCCCCGCGCTGCACCATGGCCAGCACGCCGGGCAGGGCGAAATACTCGCGCATGATGCTGGCGGCGTTGCGCAGGTCTTCGATGGTCTCGAACAGCGGCACCACAATCAGGTCGCAAGTGGCTTGCGCGTCCAGCGTGCCCCGCATCAGCCCCACTTCTTTTAGCAGCAACATGACTTCAAGCAGGTCGCTCACGGTTTCGGTGTGGCTGATGATGTAGTGGCGAATGGCCTGCGTGCCAAACAGCGCGCGCGATTGCTTGGCGGTCTCGAAAATGCCGAGCTCGCTCACCGTGCGCGTGCTGTAGGCGTGGCCGGTCACGCGCAGTGGGCGGGCGTCGCACAGCAGGCGCATCAGCAATTCACGCTTGGCGGTCTCGTCGAGCAGGTCGTAATGCGGCGTGATGCGGGCCGTGGCCAGCAGTTCGGCCAATACGGTTTCATGCTGCTCCGAGCTTTGCCGCAGATCAACGCTGGCCAGGTGAAAGCCAAACACTTCCACTGCCCGGATCAGCGGTTGCAGGCGTTGCGCCACCAGCGCCTGGGCGTGCTGCGCCAACAGCGACGCCTCAATGGTGCGCAGGTCGCGCAACAGCTCTTCAGGCTCGGGGTAGGGGTTTTGCGGCACCACCGCATGACGGGCGGCCTCGCCACCGCTGAGCGCTTTCAGGGTGGCGGCGAGGCGCGCATAGACGCCGATCAGGGCGCGCCGGTAGGGCTCGTCCTTGCGGTGCGCGTTGGCGTCGGGCGATTGGTCTGCCAGCGCCTGCATCGCTGCCGGGAAGTCCACCAGCATGGCCGACAGCGACAGTTCGCCGCCCAGCTGGTGCACCTCGGTCAGGTAATGGCGCAGCGCCATGTCAGCCTGGCGGCTCAAGGCGTGGCGCAGGGTCTGGGCGTTGACGTTGGGGTTGCCGTCGCGGTCGCCGCCAATCCATTGGCCCATGCGCAGGAAACTGTGCACCGGATGCGGCCCCAGCGCCTGCTCCAGTCTGGCATAGAGCTTGGGGATTTCACGCAGGAAGGTTGACTCGTAATAACTCAGGGCGTTCTCGATCTCGTCGGCCACGGTGAGCTTGGAAAAACGCAGCAGCCGGGTATGCCACAACTGCAGCACGCGGGCGCGCAACTGGGCTTCGTTCTGGCTCAGTTCGCGCGGCGTCAAGGCATCGTGCGCCACCTTGCTGGCCGCGGCCTGCGCCAGGATGTCGTCGCGCGCAGTGAGCAGTTGGGCAATGGCGCGTTCGGCATCCAGAATGCTCTTGCGCTGCACCTCGGTGGGGTGGGCCGTGAGCACCGGCGAGACAAAACTGTGCGCCAACATGTCGCTGATGGCGTGCGGCCTGATGCCTTTTTCCGCCAGGCGTTTGAGCGTCATGTCGATGCTGCCGGGGCGCATGCTGCCGGCGCGCTCGTGCACCGCGCGGCGGCGGATGTGGTGGCGGTCTTCGGCCAGATTGGCCAAATGGCTGAAGTAGGTAAAGGCGCGCACCACGCTCACGGTCTGGTCGCCGCTGAGCGACTTGAGCAGCTTGTTGAGTGCCTTGTCGGCCACCAGGTCGTCGTGGCGGCGAAAGCTCACCGAAAGCTGGCGAATCTGCTCGATCAGGGCGTAGGCGGCATCGCCCTCCTGTTCGCGAATCACGTCGCCCAAAATGCGCCCGAGCAGGCGGATGTCTTCTACCAGCGGGCGTTCGCTGTCAAGGAGTGCATTTGATTTTTGTTGGGAAGCAGGCTTGGGCATGGCGGTTTTCACAGTCGGTGGCAATTGGCTTGAGCAAAAGCCATGCTAGCATTCTTGGCTTGAACAAGATTACGAAAAGGTTACGGCTTTTCAGCCCCGCACTATGCAGCACTTCACCATTGCAACACGAGAAAGCCGCCTGGCCATGTGGCAGGCCGAGCATGTACAAGCCCTGTTGGGCACCAAGGGCCATCAGGTCAGCCTGCTGGGCATGACCACCCAGGGCGACCAGATTCTGGACCGGGCGCTGAGCCAGGTCGGCGGCAAGGGCCTGTTTGTCAAGGAACTGGAAGTGGCGCTGGAAGAAAAGCGCGCCGATCTGGCCGTGCACTCGCTCAAAGACGTGCCGATGGAACTGCCCGAAGGCTTCATCCTGGCCTGTGTGATGGAGCGTGAAGACCCGCGCGATGCCTTTGTCTCCAACAAATATGCCAGTCTGGATGCCTTGCCGCAGGGCGCGGTGATGGGCACCTCGAGCCTGCGCCGCGTGGCCTTGCTGCGCGCCTTGCGGCCCGATCTGCGCATCGAGCCCTTGCGCGGCAATCTGGACACGCGTCTGCGCAAACTCGATGAAGGCCATTACGATGCCATTGTGCTGGCTGCGGCCGGTCTCAAGCGCCTGGGGCTGGCCGCGCGCATTCGCGCGGAGTTCGACCCCTCGGTGATGCTGCCGGCAGCCGGCCAGGGCGCGCTCGGTATCGAGGTGTGCGCTGACCGCGCCGACGTGGTGGCGGCGCTGGCACCTTTTGCGCACCAGACATCCTGGCTGGCGGTGGCGGCCGAGCGCGCCGTGAGCCGGGCCATGGGTGGCAGCTGTTCCATGCCGCTGGCAGCCTACGCCACGCTCAACGACAACGTGTTAACCATGGACGCAGCCTGGGGCGATACCGAGGGCCAGTTGCCGCTGGTGCGTGTGCACCTGGCCGGTGTGGTGACCGACCTGGCCAGCGCGGCCGATCTGGGTCAGCGCGTGGCAGATGCCCTGCGCAACCAGGTGTTGGCCCAGGGAGGCACGCTTGCCCATTTGGCCGCGCCCACCTCTCAACCGGATTGACTGTGCGCATCATCGTCACCCGGGTGCAGCCGCAGGCGCAACACTGGGCTGAGCGCTTTGCCGCCAGCGGCCATGAGGCGCTGGTGCTGCCGCTGATCGAGGTGCGCGGCTTGCCCGACACCACCGCAGTGCGAGCGGCCTGGCAGCGCTTGCCTGGCTACGCGGCCGTCATGTTTGTCAGCCGCCATGCGGTCGATTTTTTCTTTCAGGAAAGGCCTGGGCCGGTTTCCGCTGGAAACCCGCTGACGGTGCCAGCGCCCCGCTTCTGGTCAACCGGCCCCGGTACCGCCAAGGCCCTGCTGGCGCAAGGCGTGCCACCGGCTTTGCTCGACACACCCGCGGAGCAGGCCGGGCAATTTGACTCCGAAGCGTTGTGGAGCCTGGTGCACACCGGGGTGCGGCAGGGCAGCAAGGTGCTGATTGTGCGTGGCGACAGTGTCGCGAGCGACGGCAGCACCAGCGCCGACAACGATGCAGGCGTGGGCCGTGAATGGCTGGCCGAGCGTTTGCGCCAGGCTGGCGCGCAGGTGGATTTTTTGGTGGCTTACCAGCGCGGTGCCCCGGTTTGGGGTGATCAGCAGCGTGAACTGGCGCGCGACGCTGCATCCAGCGGTGCGGTCTGGCTGTTCAGCAGCGCCGAAGCGCTGGGCCATTTGCATGAGCTGCTGCCCGGGCAGGACTGGGCAGCCACCCGCGCGCATGCCACCCATCCCCGTATCGCGGCAGCGGCCCGTGGCTTGGGCTTTGGTGTGGTCACGCAGTCGCGCCCGACCTGGGAAGAGGTGCTGGCCTCGGTAGAATCCCCGGCATGAATTCCGAGCTTTCCCCCGAATCCGGCAAATCGCCCGGTCCTGTTGCGCCTGGCCCGAGTGCGTCCCCTGCTGCTGGCGCTGATGCAGTGGCCAAAGGCGGGCCAGAAGCCCGGTTGGCCCTCTGGCTGCTTGGCGCTCTGGCCGTGCTGGCCTTGTTGACGGTTACCCTGTTGTGGCAAAAAGTGGCCGGCATGCAAGAGCAACTGGCGCGTCAGAGCGCCGAGGCGCAGTCGCAGTCGCTGGAGGCGCGGGGGCTGGCCAAACAGGCCGTGTCATTGGCGCAGGATGCCTCTGCGCGGGCCGCCGTGCTGGATTCGCGCTTGAGCGAGGTCGCTTTGCAGCGCAGCCAGCTCGACGAGTTGATGCACAGCATGTCGCGTTCGCGCGATGAAAATCTGGTGGTCGATCTCGAAGCCGCCTTGCGCTTGGCCCAACAACAAGCGCAACTGACTGGCAGCGTGGAGCCCTTGCTGGCGGCCCTCAAAAGCGCCGACCAGCGCATCATTCGCGCGGCACAACCGCGGCTGGCCTTGCTGCAGCGCGCCATTGCCCGCGACATCGACCGCGTCAAGGCGGCGGCGGTCAGCGACACCCCCACGCTGTTGATCAAGCTCGACGAACTGGTGCATCTGGCCGATGAACTGGTGCTGGCCAATGCGGTGGCACCCGCGCGCCAAGTCGAAAAAAACCTGGTCGCAGCGCCGCAAGCGCCCGTGAGCTGGTGGCAAACTGGTTTCAAGGTGGTGCTCGGAGAGGCGCGCAACCTGGTCAGGGTGAGCCGCATTGAATCCCCGGAGGCAGCCCTGCTGTCGCCTGAGCAGTCTTTTTTCCTGCGTGAAAACCTCAAGCTCAAGCTGCTCAATGCCCGCCTTGGGCTGCTGGCGCGGCAGATTGAATCGGCGCGCTCCGATCTGGCCGACGCGCAAGCCATGCTGAAAAAATACTTTCAGGCCAATGCCCGCAAAACCCAGGCCGCCGCAGCCTTGTTGCAACAGGTGCAAACGCAAATGCGCACCCTGCAGCTACCGCGCATCGACGACACGTTGGCGGTGCTGGCCACCACCGTTGCCGGACGCTGATCATGCGCGTCGCTTTGTGGTTTTTGGGCTTGTTCGGTGTGGCGGTGTTGCTGGCCTTGTTTGTCAGCAGCAACGCCGGCACCATCACCGTTTTTTGGCCACCGCACCGGGTTGATCTGTCGCTCAACATGGTGGTGGTGTTGCTGGGCTTGCTGTTTTTGTTGCTGCACCTGGCGCTCAGGGCTTTGGCTGCGTTGTTCGCCCTGCCCGGGCAGGCGCATTCCTGGCGGGCGCGCCATCAGGAGCAGGCCATGCATGCCACACTGCTCGATGCCATGTCGCACTTTGTGGCAGGGCGTTTTCTGCGGGCCAGAAAGTCGGCGCTCGAAGTGTTGTCGCGTGAAGCGGCCGTGGGGCATTATGGTGAAGCGGGTTCTGCTGCCGCGCGTTTGCGCGTGATGGCCAGTCTCATGGCCGCAGAAAGCTCGCAGGCATTGCAGGACAAAACTGCGCGCGATGCCCATTTCCAGCAGGCGCTGGCACAGTCTGCCAGCCTGGGTGCCACAGGCATCCGCGAAGGATTGTTGCTGCGCGCCGTGCGCTGGTCGCTGCGCGATCGGGATGCGGCGGCGGCGCAGGATTGGTTTGCCCAGTTGCCGCAGGGGGTCGCGCGGCGCACCCTGGCCCTGCGTTTGCGGCTCAAGTTGGCGCGTTTGACAGGGCAATCGGGTCTGGCGCTGGATACGGCGCGCCTGCTGGTCAAGCACCGCGCTTTTTCCGAGGATTCTGGCTTGGGCCTGGTGCGTGCCCTGGCGCTGGAAAATATCCAGACGACCCGCGACACCGAGCAGTTGCAGCGCATCTGGCACAAGCTCGAGTCTGCCGAGCAAACCATGCCCGAAGTGGCCTGCCTGGCCGCGGCGCGCTGTCTGCAGCTGGGTGGTGATCAGGCCACCGCGCTGGCCTGGCTGCTGCCGGTGTGGGCGCGCATGGCCAAAACCCCGAATGCCTTGAGCCAAAGCCAGAAAATTGCCCTTGTACGTGTGCTGGAGGCGGCCTTTGCCGGTGCGGTCGATACGGTCTGGCTGGCGCGTATCGAGCAGGCACAAATGGCACAACCCGGCGATGCCGTTTTGCAATATCTGGCCGGTGTAGCCTGTCTGCAGCTTGAACTTTGGGGTAAGGCGCAGCAGTTGATCAGCCAGGCTTTGCCGCGTTTGCACGATAACCGGCTGGCCGCCAGCGCCTGGTTGATGCTGGCCGATCTGGCGCAGCGCCAGGGTGATTCAGCGCGGGCTGCGCAGGCCTGGCAAAAAGCCGCACAAGTGGCCTTGCGTCAGGAAGATTGAGCCGGGCAGTGTGCGCCTATGGGCGCTTGTGCAGCGCCCCTTGGCGCGTCACAAACAGGCGCAGGCCGCCTGACTCCTGGTACAGCATCGTGTCCGTCTTGGCGGTAAGGCGCGTCATGTTGGCCTCACAAAAAAAGGCGATGGGTGTGAGCCCATCGCCTTGGTGCGGATCAAGCCAGATGATCAGTTGCAGGTCGGGCAGAGGCCACAGGTGGCCGTGGCGGAACCGGTTACCGTTGTATTGCTCAGGGGCTCAGTGCCGCTGACGCTGACGGTGTTGCTGTAACTTTGCTGGCTGGGTGTACCGTCGCCTGCCACGGTGCCAGGATAGTAAGAGAGCGGGTTGGTAAAACTCGCGCATTCTTCCGGGGCCAGGGTGGTTTTGCTGAGCGTGAGGGCACCGACCTTGCTGTCGTTTGCGGTGACATTCACCAACTTTGTCTCGGTGTCGGTGTTGCAGACCTGGCCACCGAACCCCACTTTGACGACCACCTTGCCACCCTCCGCCACCACTTTGGTCTCGCAGTCCTTGGTGGCACCGATAGCGGGATTCAGTGGCACCTGCGGACAGACAGCGTTGTCTTGCACAGATGCGGTGGTGTAGGTCCCGACACGCCCGATGGCCGTGACCCAATTGGTCGGCGGGTTCAGCTTGCTGTTGATCGTGTATTGATCCACCTGCACCGTCTGGCCGCTCAAGATGTCGCCGCTATAGGTGTTGGTCCGATCGTCGGTTGCGACTTCAGGCGTTCCCACGTCATCAATGAGATCCACGCTGGTGATGGTGCCGTAGCCGGTGTTGGTGACCGACACCTGGTAGGTGTGATCGATGCTTTCCATGTCTGCCGCCAGAGTGGAACTCGTGCATGTCTTGGTCACCGAGATTTTGCAGGTGTTGAGCTCACCGAGTACAAAGTCCTTGAGCTGGGCGTTCACCTCTGATGAACTGCGCGTCTCGATCATGAAGCTGGCGAAGCAAGGTGTGTTGCCGCCGAGCAACTGGGTGATGTTGAGGCCACCCTTCATGAAGCTGTTGTAGGGGAACTCACCCGGCGTGCCGCTCTTGGGTGTGTAGTCCCAGGGCGCGGTCTCATTGGTGTTGTTGACCGAAGCGACATAGCCGTAACCGCTGCCGCCCGACCCCTCGGCGATCAGGCACAGATTGCTGCCTTTGATCCGGTTGGCGGTACTGCACGACCCGCTGGATCGATCCTGCCAGGAATAGATTTTCAGATTGGCAACCACACCACCGCCGGTGAATTCGCCAGTCCAGAAAATGTCGCCATTCTTGTGCTTGCCGGTGAAAGAGCCGTCGGGTTTGGCTCGCACCGATTCCTGGAAGAACCAGGCACCCATCATCGCGGAGCCAGTGTTGCTGAAGCGGTCGGACCCGATGTACAGGATCAGCGCGTTGTTGATGCCATAAGCGGACGCATAGGCGTGCGTGATGTCGTCCTTGTCCGGAACGGCACCATTCTTCCATTTCCACTGGGAAATATCATTGATGTCCTTGGAGCCGCCACCGGTAAAGATGCTGGCCGGAGCGTGGTCGTGCAGGATGCCTGTTGAAGCCACAAAGCTGCTATTGAGTCCGCCGAGGCTGTCGCAGTCTGCCTGGTTAAAACCGTCCGGGGTGCCAACGGGCAAGGCATGGGTGCAGCGGTAGATGGTCTCCCAGTCATCGCCGGGATGGCTGACATCATCCAGCGCGTTGGCACTGGGCTCGTCGATCTCGAAGTTGGGGTCGCTCGTGCCACCAGGCTGAAATGCCAGGGCCGCAGGGATTTGAGTCATCAGCAGGATGCCCAAAGCAGCGCCCGTCAAGCCAACGAGGCGCCTTTTTTAAAAGTTGCTGTTTTTCATGATCGTATGCTCCATAAACAGAGTGACAAATAAAGGCCAAGGACGCATCTGATAGGGATGCGGTGCACTTCCTGGGAGCAGTTGTCTGGTTCGTTTCGTGTTCCTTTTGATGCACAGGCACACTCTATTTTTTTTGAAACTGAAGCCGCTGCGAATTCTCAATTCGACGCTGAAATGAAGTTGCCTTGAGCGTCAACTGCCCGGGCTTATTACTTTGCGGACCCTGAGTCGCTGTGGCTCGGCCTTCCCTGTAGGGAGAATTTGACGAATGCCGGGGGTGGCTGAACCGGGTCGTTCAGAGCCGGGCGAGCGCGAGGTGCGCGCCAAGGTTTTGGCGCGCCTGAGCATGACCCACAGCGCAACCACTCCGGGACTGTGGGTGTGTCATCAATGCCATCAAATTTCCAGGTTGTCGATGAGCCGGGTGCTGCCCAGTTTGGCGGCGCCAAGCACCACCAGACCGTCGTTTTGGGCCAGTACCGTGACCTGCTCGGGCGCAGGGGGCTGCAAATTGCTGCGGCAACGCACGGTCAGGTAGTCGGGCTGCCAGCCGCGCTGGGCCAGCGCGTCCATGGCCTTTTGCTCAAGGGCTGGAAGGTCGGTGGTGCCGGTGCGCACGGCCTCCGCCATGGTGCGCAGGGCTTGTGACAATTGCACGGCTTCCAGGCGCTGGGCCGGGCTGAGGTAGTTATTGCGCGACGACAGCGCCAGCCCGTCAGGCGCACGCAGGGTGGTGCCGCCAATGACCTCGACGGGCAGGGCAAATTGGCGCACCATGCGCCGGATCACCATAAGCTGCTGGTAGTCCTTTTTGCCGAACAGGGCTACGCGCGGCCCGACGCAGGCAAAGAGCTTCATCACCACGGTGCAGACGCCAACAAAAAACCCAGGCCTGAAGTGGCCTTCGAGGATGTTGGCCGATTCCGATGGCGGCTGGATCGTAAAGCCTTGCGGCTCCGGGTACAGCTCTTTCTCGCCGGGCGCAAAAACCACATCACAACCCGCCGCGTCGAGCGCCTGGCAATCGGCCTCCCAGGTGCGCGGGTAGGTGTCGAAGTCTTCGTGCGGCAAAAACTGCAGGCGGTTGACAAAAATGCTGACCACCACCACGTCGCCCAGCGGCTTGGCCTGGCGCACCAGCGCCAGATGGCCGTCGTGCAGGTTGCCCATGGTGGGCACAAAAGCGGGGCGTTTGAAGTTGGCCAGGTGCTCGCGCAGTTCGGCGATGGTGCGGATAATTTTCATGATATTTGCGGGAAAGACCAGGATTTACACGAAGTGAAATCTGCTCTGTCCCCAACTGATTGTGGATGTCCAAATCTACCAGGCGTGCAGTGCGTTGTCCGGAAAGCTGCCGTTCTTGACTGCGGCAACATAGGCCTCCATGGCTTCCCTGATGCCGTGCTGGCCTTGCACGCCGGGCAGGTCGGCCATGAAGTTGCGCACGAATTTGGGCATCTTGCCCAGGTTCAGGCCCAGCATGTCGTGCAGCACCAGCACCTGGCCGGCCGTGCCGCTGCCGGCACCGATGCCGATGGTGGGGCAGTGCGGCAGCTCGACAGTGAGCTCGGCCGAGAGCGCGGCGGGCACCATTTCCAGCACCAGCAGCGAGGCGCCAGAATCTTGCAGCTCATGCGCGTGGCGTTTCATGAGGGTGGCCGACTCAACGGTTTTTCCCTGGACCCGGTAGCCGCCCAGGGCGTGCACGGTTTGTGGTGTCAGGCCCAGATGGGCGCACACCGGAATGCCGCGCTCCACCAGAAAGCGCACAGTGTCTGCGGTCCAGCCGCCGCCCTCGAGCTTGACCATGTGGGCACCGGCTTGCATCAGCACGGCGGCGCTGCGCAGCGCCTGTTCTTTGGATTCGTGGTAGGTGCCATAGGGCAGGTCGCCAATGATCCAGGCGGTGCCTTGTACCCGGCGCACGCCGCGCGTGACGCTTTCGACGTGGTAGCGCATGGTTTCCAGTGACACGCCGACGGTGCTGCTCAGGCCCTGGCACACCATGCCCAGCGAGTCACCGACCAGAATGCAGTCCACCCCGGCGGCGTCGGCCACTGCGGCAAAGGTGGCATCGTAGGCCGTGAGCATGGTAATTTTTTCAGCGCGAGCATGCATTTCGAGCAGTCGCGGCAGGCTCACCGGCTTGCGCAGCGCCGGGCTGCTGGCAGGCGGCAGCGTGCCGTAGGGCGAGGCGCTTTGGGGGGCAGTTGGGTTCATGAGCTTCTCCTGCACAAGTGGGGCGAAAGTTTACCGGGCTTGCAACGGCACGTGGTTACGCGCATGTTGGATGTGGTTGTGTGCGTCCACAAACACCAGTTTCGGGCGAAAGCTTGCCACCTGGGCTTCGGCTACCTGGGCGAAGGCGGCAATGATGAGCAGGTCGCCCACGGCAGCACGCCGGGCGGCAGAGCCGTTGACCGAGATCATGCCGGAGCCGCGTTCACCCCGGATGGCGTAGGTGATAAAGCGCTCGCCGTTGTTGATGTTCCAGATGTGGACTTGTTCGTTTTCAACGAGACCGGCAGCATCGAGCAAGTCTTCGTCAATGGCGCACGAGCCTTCGTAATGCAGCTCGCAGTCGGTCACGGCGACACGGTGGATTTTGGATTTGAGCAGGGTACGTAGCATGGCAGGCTCATGGTTTCAAAGTGGTGGGCACGGCATTGTCCAGCAGTTGCGGGTAGTCGCGGCTGAAGTGCAGTCCCCGGCTCTCATGGCGCGCCTGGGCGCTGC
>NZ_JACUUE010000200.1 GCF_014859475.1 Rhodoferax sp. | reverse complement strand
CGGCGAAATGGCAAAACCGGTGTCCAGCCCCGAATAAACCAGGCCATAGACCCGGCCTGTGGCGCCTTTGGGTGTGGCTTTCTTGATCATCATGTCGCGCGACGGCCCGCCAATGCCAACCGCAAAACCCGTGGCCGCCAGCACGACCATGGTCAGCGTGGCACCAAAAAAACCGGTGCCGCAGAGCGCCAGCAACACGGCCGCAGCCGACATGGACAAGGCCACCACGCGATCGCTGTGGCGCGACTTGGCCGCCACAAAACCACCCACAAACATGCCCAGGGCACCGCACAACATGTAAGCCGTGAGCGTCAGCGTGGCCGACTCAAAACTGATGCCGTGCATGGCCTTGAGAATGGACACCGAAAAACCCTGCACCACTGCCAGCGTCATGGTGGAAAGCAAAAAGAAGGCAAAACACCACCACACCACTGGCAGCTTCATGAACGCCATGCTGTGCTCGGCCGGGCTGTCAGCGTGGTGCGCCACCGCCTGTGTTTTGAGTTTGTCACGCTGCAACCACATCAGCGCCAGCACACCCACATACAGCAGCGCGGCCACGACATAGGCCGTGCGCCAGTTGCTCATCACGGTGACGGTGGCAAAAAAGACTGGCGCTGCCGCCCAGCCCAGATTGCCGGTGAGACCATGAGCGCTGAAAGCGTGACCCAGGCGCGGCGCCGACACACGCTGATTCAATATGGTGAAGTCCACCGGGTGAAAGGTTGCGTTGGCCAGGCCGGCCAACGCTGCCACCATCAGCAACCCGCTGTAACCCGTCACTGTGGAAGCCAGCAACGCCGCTACTGCAAACAGGGCCAGCGCCGCAAACAGCATGGGCCGCGCGCCCAGCTTGTCCACCACAAAACCAGCCGAGGCCTGGCCGATGCCCGACACCACAAAAAACACGCTCATGAGCGCGCCAAGCTGCGAAAAGCTCAGGCCGAATTCAGCCATGAACACCGGAAACAGCGGCGGCAGCAGCAAATGGCCAAAGTGCGAAGCCGCATGGGCCAGGCCCACCAGGCCGATGATGGTGGCGTCTTGCTTGAGGGGAACGGATAGGGCTAAGGTTTGGCAGGCTGCGGTCATGCCCGGATGGTAGCCTGACAGCCATTTTGCGCCTGCCTGATGGTCATTCAGACCTGGTCAAGCTCACCGCTGTCATCTTCACCATGGGAAACACACAAATGACCACCATTGACGCAGCTGCCGTTCAGCCAACGGGATCGAACCCAGGCCCGGCCAGCCACCCTGCCCGACCAGGTGCGCGGCGCGAGGGTGATGGCTGGCTGCACTGGATCAATATCAAACCATTCGGGGTCGAGCTCGGCACTGCTGGCCAAAAAGTGCAGGGCACGGATCACCTTGCGCCCGTTGTCAATCGACGATGGCAGCAAGATGTCGATATCTTCCGTGCTGCGGACAAAGCCGTTAAGACGCACCGCATGGCCCCCACCAGCACGTACTGCACGCCCTCGTCGGCAAAACGCCGCAACAGATCAAGCAGTTAATCAGGCTGTGCCATTGGCTTGAGCGGATGAATTAAGTCTGCGGGCCACCGCCAGCATGCGGGCATCGTCTTGCGCGTTGCGCTGGGCGTGCGTCATGCGGCTGACGCCACGCGGCACGGGCAAGGGGTTAGGCAACATGGCATCGAGCACACGTCCGCGCTGCCACGCCTCTTCAGGCGTGGCAGGCGGCTGGTTCAGCCCGAAGTTTTTGTGCCCGACGATGCGCATGAGGCACAGTATCGCAAATCACGCAAAGCTGAACTGCCCCGGCGCGCGGATCGGGTCCACATCGACGTGGATGGTGACCTTGGGCGCGAACTTGCCTTCCAGCAGCAGCTTGGACAATGGGTTTTCCAAGCGCTGCTGAATTGCACGCCTCAAAGGCCGGGCACCAAACACCGGGTCAAAGCCCACCTTGGCCAGCTCGGCCACCGCGGCCTCGCTCACCTCAAGCCCCAGCTCCATATGTTCCAGCCGCGCTTTGAGCACCGCCAGCTGGATGCGGGCAATGTCGGCAATGTGGCTGGCATCGAGCGAATGGAACACCACAGTTTCGTCAATGCGGTTCAGGAACTCGGGCCGGAAATGGTTCTTGAGTTCCCCCGTCACCGCTTCCTTGACGTCCTCGTAGTCCTGGCCAACCATGGCCTGGATCATTTGCGAGCCAATGTTGCTGGTCATCACGATCACCGTGTTCTTGAAGTCCACGGTGCGCCCCTGGCCGTCAGTCAGGCGGCCGTCGTCAAGCACCTGCAGCAGCACGTTGAAGACATCGGGGTGGGCTTTTTCGACCTCGTCAAGCAGCAGCACGCTGTAGGGTTTGCGGCGCACCGCCTCGGTCAGGTAACCGCCCTCCTCGTAGCCCACGTAGCCGGGGGGTGCACCGATCAGGCGCGCGACCGAATGCTTCTCCATGAACTCGCTCATGTCGATGCGCACCAGATGCTCTTCGCTGTCGAACATGAAGCCGGCCAGCGCCTTGCACAGCTCGGTTTTTCCCACGCCTGTCGGCCCCAGGAACAGGAAGGAACCCGTGGGCCGGCTCGGGTCACTCAGGCCCGAACGCGAACGCCGGATGGCGTTGGCCACCGCCGCAATGGCCTCGTCCTGGCCCACCACGCGCTGGTGCAACTTGTCTTCCATTTGCAGCAATTTGTCGCGCTCGCCCTGCATCATTTTGCTCACCGGGATGCCGGTGGCGCGGCTCACCACCTCGGCGATTTCCTCAGCACCGACCTGGGTGCGCAGCAGGCGCGGCGCGGCGTCTTCAGCGCGGTTGGTCTCCTTGTCCTGCGCCTCCTTGAGTTGTTTCTCCAGCTCGGGCAGCTTGCCGTATTGCAGCTCGGCCACCTTGTTGAAGTCGCCCTTGCGGGTGGATTCCTCGATCTGGAACCTGAGCTGGTCGATCTGCTCGCGCAGGTCGCCACTGCCCTGGGCGCTGGCTTTCTCGGCCTTCCAGATTTCATCGAGGTTGGCAATTTCCTTTTGCAGGCTGGTAATTTCCGCGTTGATCAAATCCAGCCGTTTGCGCGAAGACTCGTCCTTTTCTTTTTTGACTGCTTCGCGCTCGATCTGCAACTGGATCAGGCGCCGGTCGAGCTTGTCCATGACCTCGGGCTTGGAGTCCATCTCGATCTTCACCTTGCTGGCTGCCTCGTCGATCAGGTCGATGGCCTTGTCGGGTAAAAAGCGGTCGGTGATGTAGCGGTGGCTCAGCTCAGCGGCGGCGACGATGGCCGGGTCGGTAATGTCAACATTGTGGTGTTTTTCATAGCGCTCTTTGAGGCCGCGCAGAATGGCGATGGTGGCTTCCACCGTGGGTTCACCCACCAGAATCTTCTGGAAGCGGCGCTCCAGCGCGGCATCTTTCTCGATGTATTTGCGGTACTCGTCGAGCGTGGTCGCGCCCACGCAGTGCAGCTCGCCCCGCGCCAGCGCGGGTTTGAGCATGTTGCCGGCGTCCATCGCGCCCTCGGCCTTGCCGGCACCCACCATGGTGTGTAATTCGTCAATGAAAACAATGGTCTGGCCTTCGTCTTTGGCCAGGTCTTTGAGCACATTTTTCAGGCGCTCCTCGAACTCGCCACGGAACTTGGCGCCAGCCAACAGCGAGGCCATGTCGAGCGACAACACGCGCTTGCCCTTGAGCGACTCGGGCACTTCACCGGCCACGATGCGCTGTGCCAGGCCTTCCACAATGGCGGTTTTGCCGACACCGGGCTCGCCAATCAAGACCGGGTTGTTCTTGGTGCGGCGCTGCAGCACCTGGATGGCACGGCGAATTTCGTCGTCACGGCCAATCACCGGGTCGAGCTTGCCCTGGCGCGCGCGCTCGGTCAGGTCAAGACAGTATTTTTTGAGCGACTCGCGCTGGTCTTCGGCATCGGCGCTGTCCACGTTCTGGCCGCCGCGCACCACCTCGATAGCGGCTTCCAGGCTCTTGCGCGTCAGGCCGTTGGCGCGTGCCATGTCGCCCAGCGCGCCCTTGGCATCGGTCACCGCCAGCAAAAACAGCTCGCTGGCAATGAACTGGTCACCGCGCTTGAGGGCTTCCTTTTCGGTGGCTTGCAGCAGCTTGGCCAGCTCGGGGTTGACTTGCACCTGCTCCTGGCCGGTCACCTGCGGCAGGCGTTTGACGGCGGCCTCGGCGGCGGTCAACAGGCCCTGCACATTGACACCGGCGCGCTGCAACAGCGCCTTGGGGCCATCGGTCTGCTTGAGCATGGCCACCAACAGGTGCACCGGCTCGATGTAGGCGTGGTCCTGGCCCAGCGCCAGGCTTTGCGCGTCGCCCAGGGCTTCCTGGAATTTGGTGGTCAATTTATCTTGTCGCATGAGAGTTCCCTTCGAATTGGATTGTTCTCAAGATGAGGCCATTGCCCCGGGTTTCAAGCCCGCGCCTGCTACAGTTAGCGCTCATTGTCTGCTTGTGCGACGCCTCTAACTGCCTGGACTACCGCGCTTCCTTTTCCATGAACAACCCCGTCATTGCAAAAGTGACCGTCATTGCGAACGCAGTGAAGCAATCCATCTCCCTGGACTGCATGGACTGCCGCGCTTCGCTTTCCATGAACACCCCCGTCATTGCGTCATGAGTCGTCATTGCGAACGCAGTGAAG
>NZ_JACUUE010000023.1 GCF_014859475.1 Rhodoferax sp. | reverse complement strand
TTGTTTGCGGGACAGGGCGCAGCTTCGTGCAAGCGAGCAAGCCCTGTCCCCAACTAATTAGAGATAAACATGGCAACCAAACAAAAAATCCGCATCCGCCTGAAGGCGTTTGACTACAAGCTCATCGACCAATCTGCTGCAGAAATCGTTGATACCGCCAAGCGCACCGGCGCCATCGTCAAGGGCCCCGTGCCGTTGCCAACCCGCATGAAACGTTTTGATATTTTGCGTTCGCCGCACGTCAACAAGACCAGTCGTGACCAGTTGGAAATTCGCACCCACCAGCGTTTGATGGACATCGTTGACCCGACGGACAAGACCGTGGATGCGCTGATGAAACTCGATTTGCCCGCGGGTGTCGATGTCGAGATCAAGCTTCAGTAAGAAATATCGCAATTGACACCCACAACGGGGGTTGATTGCTTTTTTGAGTCAGGCTGAAATTTGTCACAAGCGGGCAAGTTGCGCTATACTCGCTGGCTCTGCTGCCATGCCTGTCATGGTTGCAGGGTTTTATTAACAGTCTTTCACAGCAAAACGTGTGCAGCCAATTGAAGTTGCACCGGTGAAAGTTACGGAGAAAACAATGAGTCTTAGCAATCACTTAGGGTTGCTGGGGCGCAAAGTTGGCATGATGCGTTTGTTCACGGACGAAGGGGTTTCAATCCCCGTCACCGTGGTCGATGTGTCCAACAACCGCGTGACCCAGGTCAAAACCCAAGAGAATGACGGCTATGTCGCTTTGCAAGTGACATTTGGTGCGCGCAAAGCGTCGCGCGTCAACAAGCCGGCCGCTGGCCACCTCGCCAAGGCAGGGGTTGAAGCAGGTGAAATTATTCGTGAGTTCCGCGTTTCCGCAGAAACAGCAACCCAATATCAGGCAGGAGCCACGGTGCCTGTCGCGGCTGTCTTTGCAGCTGGCCAAAAAGTGGACGTGCAAGGCACCTCCATTGGCAAGGGTTATGCCGGCACCATCAAGCGTCACCACATGAGCTCACAGCGCGCGTCGCACGGTAACAGCCGTTCGCACAACGTGCCGGGCTCCATTGGTATGGCGCAGGATCCGGGTCGCGTGTTTCCGGGTAAACGCATGACGGGTCACCTTGGTGACGATCTGGTGACCACACAAAACCTCGATGTGATTCGCATCGACGAAGCGCGTCAGCTGCTCATGATCAAGGGTGCAATCCCGGGTTCGGCTGGTGGTTTTGTCACTGTGCGTCCTGCTGTGAAGGCAAAAATAACTGAAGCGAAAGGAGCGAACTGATGCAGCTCGAACTCCTCAATGATCAAGGTCAAGTCGCATCGAAGCTCGATGTGCCAGAGACCGTTTTTGGTCGCGCCTACAACGAAGACCTGGTTCATCAGGTTGTCGTGGCTTTCCAGGCCAATGCCCGCCAAGGCACACGCGCCCAGAAAGACCGTGAACAAGTGCGTCACTCGACCAAGAAACCCTTTAAACAAAAGGGTACCGGTCGCGCTCGTGCAGGTATGACATCGTCGCCCTTGTGGCGTGGCGGTGGCCGGATTTTTCCGAACATGCCTGACGAAAATTTCGCACAGAAAATCAACAAGAAGATGTACCGTGCCGGCATGGCATCCATCTTCTCTCAGTTGGCTCGCGAAGGCCGTCTGGCTGTGGTGGATTCACTCACGGTGGACTCACCCAAGACCAAGGCATTGGCTTCCAAGTTCAAGGCCATGAACCTTGACTCGGTGCTGGTGATTGCAGATGAGGTTGATGAAAACCTCTACCTCGCATCACGCAACCTGGTGAATATCCTGGTGGTTGAGCCTCGCTATGCCGATCCCTTGTCGCTGGTCCACTACCGCAAGGTGTTGGTTACCAAGGCGGCCATGGGCAAACTCCAGGAGATGTTCGCATGAGCCACGGTTCCCAAAATCTTAAATTCGACGAAGGTCGTCTGATGCAGGTGCTGGTTGCCCCGATCGTGTCTGAAAAGGCAACGATGGCAGCCGAGAAAAGCAATGCAGTGACCTTCAAGGTGCTGCAGGACGCAACCAAGCCCGAAATCAAGGCGGCGGTTGAATTGATGTTCAAAGTTGAAGTCAAGGGCGTTTCTGTGGTCAATACCAAAGGCAAGACCAAGCGTTTTGGCAAGTCGGTCGGGCGCCGTGACAACGTGCGCAAGGCTTACGTCATGCTCAAACCGGGTCAAGAGTTGAACCTTGGTGGGGAGGCTGCTTAATCATGGCTGTTATCAAAATGAAACCAACTTCACCCGGCCGTCGTGGCATGGTGAAGATCTCGCGTGACCACCTGCACAAGGGTGAGCCCTACGCGCCGTTGCTGGAACCCCAGTTTCAACACGCTGGCCGCAACAACAATGGTCACATCACCACGCGCCATAAAGGCGGTGGTCACAAGCACCACTACCGTGTTGTCGATTTTCTTCGCAACAAGGATGGCATTGCTGCCAAGGTCGAGCGTATTGAGTACGACCCCAACCGTTCTGCGCACATCGCTCTGGTGTGCTACGCCGACGGTGAGCGCCGCTACATCATTGCGCCGCGCGGACTCGTGGTAGGCAGTTCCATCATGAGTGGATCAGAGGCGCCGATTCGTGTCGGCAATACCTTGCCGATCCGCAACATTCCGGTGGGCTCGGTTATTCACTGCATCGAGCTGCAGGTTGGCAAGGGTGCCCAAGTGGTGCGCTCTGCTGGTACCTCAGCCACGCTGTTGGCGCGTGAAGGTGTCTATGCCCAAGTGCGTATGCGCTCGGGTGAAGTGCGCAAGGTCAACATTGACTGCCGTGCCACTTTGGGCCAGGTCGCCAACGAAGAGCACAGTCTGCGCCGTTTGGGCAAGGCTGGTGTCACGCGCTGGATGGGTATTCGCCCGACCGTTCGCGGTGTGGTGATGAACCCGGTGGACCACCCGCATGGCGGCGGCGAGGGCAAGACCGGCGAAGGCCGTCACCCAGTCGATCCTTGGGGTAATCTGACCAAGGGTTACCGTACCCGTAACAACAAGCGCACGCAGGTCATGATCGTGTCGCGTCGCAAGAAGTAAGGGGTAGGTAAATGACTCGTTCTCTCAAAAAAGGTCCTTTTGTTGACCAACACCTGGTAGCCCGGACCGAAAAGGCCGTGGCCACCAAGGATAAAAAGCCGATCAAGACCTGGTCGCGTCGCTCAATGGTGTTGCCCGATTTCATCGGTCTGACCATTGCTGTGCACAATGGCAAACAGCATGTGCCTGTGTATATCACTGACCAAATGGTTGGCCACAAGTTGGGTGAGTTCGCTCTGACCCGTACTTTCAAGGGCCATCCTGCGGACAAAAAAGTCCAAAAGAAATAAGGAGTTGACCATGGAAACACGCGCAACCCTTCGGGGCGTTCGTCTCTCGGTCGACAAAGGCCGTCTGGTCGCGGACTTGATCCGCGGCAAAAAGGTGGATCAGGCTCTGAACATCTTGCAGTTCACGCAGAAAAAAGCTGCGGGAATCATCAAGAAGGTTCTGGAGTCGGCCATTGCCAATGCTGAACACAACGACGGTGCCGATATTGACGAGCTGAAGGTGAAAACCATCTACGTCGAGCAAGGTACGTCGCTCAGGCGCTTCACGGCCCGCGCAAAAGGTCGTGGCAACCAGATCAGAAAACCCACGTGCCATGTGTACGTGACGGTTGGTAACTGAAAGAGGCCAGCAAGATATGGGACAAAAAATCCATCCAACCGGCTTCCGCCTTTCGGTGAGCCGCAACTGGGCATCGCGTTGGTATGCCAATGACCGTGATTTCGCTGGCATGCTGGCGGAAGATATCAAGGTGCGCGAGTACCTTAAAGCCAAGCTCAAGAACGCATCGGTATCGCGCGTCTTGATCGAGCGTCCTGCCAAGAACGCCCGCATCACCATTTACTCGTCTCGTCCGGGTGTGGTGATCGGCAAGAAGGGTGAAGACATCGAGAACCTCAAACGCGAACTGGCTCGTCAGTTGGGCGTGCCGGTGGCGGTCAACATCGAAGAAGTGCGCAAGCCCGAAATCGATGCCAAGCTGATCGCCGACTCCATCACCCAGCAGCTTGAAAAACGCATCATGTTCCGTCGGGCCATGAAGCGCGCCATGCAAAACGCCATGCGTCTGGGTGCCCTGGGCATCAAGATCATGTCGTCGGGTCGCTTGAACGGTATCGAAATTGCCCGCTGTGAGTGGTACCGCGAAGGTCGCGTGCCGCTTCACACCCTGCGCGCCGACATCGACTATGGCACCTCTGAAGCCCATACCACTTACGGCATCATCGGTGTCAAGGTCTGGGTCTATAAGGGTGACACGCTGGGCCGTAACGATCTGCCAGCTGTGGAAACACCGCGTCCGGATGACGAGCGTCGTCCGCGTGGCCCGCGTCGTGATGACCGTGGTGGCCGCCCTGGGTCAGACCGTCCTGCACCCCGCGGTGCGCGTCGCCCCATGGGCAGCAATGCCGCACCTGCTGATGGCAGTGACAAACCCGCAGTGGCTCTTGGAGCCGATGCCAAACCCACCGTTCAGCGCGTCCGCAAGGTAGCCGCGCCAGCCGCTGCAGCAGCTGACGGTAAAGGAGAATAATTATGTTGCAACCCGCTCGTCGCAAGTACCGCAAAGAGCAAAAGGGCCGTAACACCGGCATCGCAACCCGGGGTAGCTCGGTTGCTTTTGGTGATTTCGGTCTGAAGTGTATTGACCGCGGCCGTTTGACGGCGCGTCAGATCGAGGCGGCACGTCGTGCCGTTTCCCGCCACGTCAAGCGTGGTGGCCGCATCTGGATTCGGGTGTTTCCTGACAAGCCCATTTCCCAAAAACCCGCAGAAGTGCGGATGGGTAAGGGTAAAGGTAACCCCGAGTACTACGTGGCTGAAATCCAGCCTGGCAAGATCGTATTCGAAATTGTCGGTGTGCCCGAAGAGCTGGCGCGTGAAGCATTCCGTTTGGCCGCTGCCAAACTGCCGCTGCGCACCACCTTCGTGACACGCATGGTCGGTCAGTAATCAGGAGAAATTGATATGAAAACGACTGAATTACGCCAAAAAGACGTCGCCGGTTTGCAGGCAGAAGTCAAAGCGCTGCAAAAAGCACACTTTGGTTTGCGCATGCAAAAGGCGACCCAACAACTCAACAATACAGCCTCACTGCGTTTAGCACGTCGTGACATCGCTCGCGCCAAGACCATTCTGGTCGAAAAGCAAGCCGCTGTTCCATCCGCCAAATAAGGAGCGATACATGACGGAAGCTAAAACATCCCTCAAGCGCACCTTGGTTGGCAAGGTGGTCAGCGACAAGCGTGCCAAAACGGTCACCGTGCTGATTGAGCGTCGCGTCAAGCACGAGCTCTACGGCAAGATCGTTGGCAAGTCCAGCAAGTACCACGCCCATGATGAAAAGGGCGAGTACAAAATGGGCGACATGATCGAGATCACGGAAAGTCGCCCTATTTCCAAGACCAAGAACTGGGTCGCAACGCGCTTGGTGCAAAAGGCCTCGCTGGTCTAAGTCTTTGCCTGGGCTGCGTGTCAGCACTTTGGAAAGCGGCTCACAATAGTGGGCCGTTTTTATTTAGTCAAATGTTTTTTTAATCAGGAGTTAAACATGATTCAAGTAGGTGACCAGTTACCAGCCGTGACGCTGATGGAATTCCATGAAACCGAAGGCGGTGGCTGCAGTCTCGGCCCTAACCCCGTCGATGTGCTGGCAGCAAGCGCCGGTAAGACGATTGCGTTGTTTGCCCTGCCTGGTGCCTTCACGCCTACTTGCTCGGCCCAGCATGTGCCAGGCTATATCGCTAATTACGAGGCACTCAAAGCCGCTGGTGTCGATGAGATATGGTGTGTCAGCGTCAATGATGCCTTTGTCATGGGTGCCTGGGCACGTGACCAGAAAACCGGCGACAAGGTGCGCATGCTGGCCGATGGCGACGCCGTTTTTGCCAAGGCGACCGGCCTGACGCTCGATTTGACTGGCAAGGGCCTGGGGCTGCGCAGCAATCGCTATTCGATGTTGGTCAAGGATGGCAAGGTGGTGACGCTCAATATTGAAGGCCCTGGCAAATTCGAAGTCAGCGGTGCGGACACCCTGCTGGCACAAGCCAAGGCCTGATCAAAGCCGCGCCATCAAATAGTGCGCGCCTTCAATGGGGTTGAAGTAATAGGGCGCGACTTCAGCAAACCCCAACTCCTGGTACATGGCGCGTGCCGTTTCCATTTCGCTCAGGGTGTCGAGTAGCACATAGGCGTAACCGGCGACACTGGCGGCCTGTAACACCGCTTCGGCCAGACGCCGGCCCAGACCGTTGCCACGCAAGGCCGGGCGCACATACAAGCGCTTCATCTCGCAGGCATTGGGGTAATCTGCTGTGTCCAAGGGCTGCAGCGCGCAGCAGCCCACGATGTCATGGGCTGAGCGGGCCACGAACAAGGCACCGCGCGGCTGCGCATAGTCACCTGGCAGGTCAGCCAGTTCGGCCTCGAAGTTCTGGAAACACAGGTCGATGTCGAGGCTGTCGGCGTACTCCTTGAACAGCGCGCGCACTGCCTCAATATCGTCAGTGGCTTGATACGGCTGAATGCGTATGGGTTCGGATTCGGATTCGGATGTCATGCGGGCCTTGTGTTTGAATCGATCGAATGGTGCAACGGACTACCAGCCACCCAGGGCCATGACCGTGCCGCTCACCAAGCTCAAGCAGACCAGAAAAATCAAGACCGCCCGGCTGCGCTCAGACCCACTGTCGCAGGCGTTGGGTGCAGCAAAGGCAAGCGTCTTGTCGCCTGTGAGCATGGGCTTGACCAGATTTTCTTTTTTGCCGAAAAAATAATACGCAATGGCAGACAAATGCAATGCCACCAAGGCCAGCAAGATATATTTACCGATCGCCTTGTGGTAGTACGTCGCATTGCCGACCCAGGCCGAAGACACGAAGCGGGTCAAGGGCCCGGCATTGGCGATTTCATCATCGCTCATCAGGCCTGAAGTGACTTGCAAGGCGAGGAAAATCAGCATGGCCACGACCGACAGGGCACCCAAGGGGTTATGACCGACACCATGATGCGGCAGGCCCTTCCCGTGCAGGTAACGCCATACATCCCTGGGGCCGACCAGGAAAGTGGCAAAGCGCGACCAGTGGCCGCCCAGAACACCCCAAACCAAGCGAAACAGCAGCAGGCTCAAGATGCCGTAGCCAAAGCGGAAATGCCAGACCATGGCACCACCGCCGAGTTGACTGGTGACGATCAGGCCGACAAAACAGGCCGCCAGCGCCCAGTGAAACAGGCGCGTCGGGGCATCCCAGACACGAACCAGCACAGCAAATACCTCCTTGAATGACGCTGAAGAAAGTTTGAGCGATTTCTCATACACTTCGCTCCCCAGCTGTTTTAGTTTAACGACGAAAGGACTTGCATGAAAAAAATCACCGCTTATCTTCTGGCTGGCGCCGCATTGCTCATGGCCGTGCCTGCCTCGGCACAATTCGCCAAAGCCGAAGATGCCATCAAGTACCGTAAAAACGCCTTGTTTGTGATGAGTCAGAATTTTGGCCGTGTTGCCGGTATGGCGGCGGGCAGAATTCCGTTTGATGCAAAGGTCGCAGTGGAGAGTGCCGAGATTGCCGAATTCATGGCCGATCTGCCATGGGCTGGATTCGGCCCGGGAACCGACAAGGGTGATACCAGGGCCAAACCTGAAATCTGGACTGAAAAAGCCAAGTTCGACGACTATGCCAAAAAATTGCAGGGTGAAATGAGCAAGCTCACGACGGCAACAAAAACTGGCAACCTCGACACCATCAAGACGGCCGTGAATGCCACTGGCGGTGCGTGCAAGGCGTGCCACGACAACTTCCGCGCCAAATAAGCCGGGCTGCAAGCCAGGTTATGCCGGTCACTCGATGTCAGGCCTGCATCATGTCAGGCGATATGATGTCGTTATTTCATGAACTACCCAGGACATGCTTATGAATCGCCGCCGATTTGGCTCTTGTTCAGTATCACTGCTGGCGTTTTCCTGCCTGGGACTCAGTGCGAGCGCAAGCGCACAGGCCGCGACGCTGAGTGGCATTACCAACGCCCAAGCGTCGCAGGGGCTCAAGCTGGCGCTGGGAAAAGGCGCCATTGCGGCTGTTGAGATACTGGGGCAAGCCAATGGATTTTTGGGCAATGACAAGGTTCGTATTCCTTTGCCGGGCTTTCTGCAAGACACCGCAAGGTTGTTGCGCAGCTTTGGTCAGGGCGCCCGGCTTGACGAATTGATCGTCACCATGAACCATGCGGCCGAAACCGCCGTGCCGTTGGCGCGCGACATGCTGGTGGGCGCGGTCAAAACCATGAGCGTGCAGGATGCCAAGAAAATTTTGACTGGCGGTGATACCTCGGTGACCCAGTTTTTTACCGAAAAAACGCGGCTGCCGCTGAACCAGAAATTTTTGCCTGTGGTGACCCAGGTCACGGCACGGGTCAATCTGGCCGCGCAGTACAACCAGGTCGCCGGCAAGGCCGCTGGCATGGGCCTGCTCAAGGGCGAGCAGGTCTCGATCGAACAATACGTCACCGCCAAAACGCTCGATGGCCTCTACTTCATGATTGGCGAAGAAGAGAAGAAAATCAGGCAGGACCCGGCCGGAACCGGCAGCGCCTTGCTGCAAAAGGTTTTTGGAGCCTTGCGGCCTTGATGGGGCGCATGCCACAGTGTTGAAGCTGTTATCGCGGCGCCACGCCGTCGTCGTGTTTGTGGCGTTTGCCTTCGCCTATTTTTTGTCGTCGCTGATTCGTGCCATCACAGCCACCCTGTCGCCCACACTGACGCAGGAGTTTGCCCTCGATGCGCAGGCGCTGGGCCTGCTTGCGGGGGCTTATTTTTTCGGCTTTGCCGCGACACAACTGCCCTTGGGTGCCTGGCTGGACCGGCACGGCCCGAAGAAAGTGATCCTGTATTTCCTGCTGGTTGCCGTGCTGGGTTGCGTGGCATTTGCCATGTCCGGGAGTTTTACCGGATTGCTGCTGGCGCGCGTGCTCACGGGTGTCGGCGTCAGCGCTTGCCTGATGGCACCGCTGACTGGCTACCGCCGCTGGTTTGTTCCCAGTTCACAAATGCGTGCCAACTCCTGGATGCTGATGACCGGCTCCTTCGGCATGGTGGCTTCCACCTTGCCCGTGCAGTGGTTGCTGCCGCTGGTTGGCTGGCGCGCGCTATTTTGGGCTCTGGCGGCGCTGGTGGCGCTGGCCATGCTACTGATCGCCTGGCAAGTGCCCCAGTGGCAGACGGTTGCCACATCCGGGTCGGATTCGGCAGTTGCCAAACCCAGCTACGCTGAGGTCTGGCGCCACCCGTACTTCAGAAAAATGGCGCCGATGGCCTTTTTTATTTATGGCGGTCTGATTGCCATGCAAACGCTGTGGGTCACGCCCTGGATGATTCGGGTGGCAGGATTTACCCCGCTGCAAGCGGCAACCGGCCTGTTTGGGCTCAATATGGCCATGCTGGGCACCTTCTTTGCTTGGGGCATGGCCTTTCCGTGGTTGGCTCGACGTGGCTACAGTTCCGACCGCCTGATTGCCTTTGGCCTGCCCGTGAGCTTCATCCTGCTGGCCTCGATCATTGCGCTGGGCTCGTCCATTGGTGCCTGGGCTGGCGTTGCCTGGGCCTTGTATTGCATGAGCTGCACCTTTGTGTCTTTGGCGCAACCGGCGGTCGCCATGGCGTTCCCACCCAATCTGGCCGGGCGCGCCCTGTCGTCTTACAACTTGCTGCTCTTTGCCGGCGTGTTTGCCGTTCAGTGGGGCATCGGGCTGGCCATTGATGGATTTCAGGCGTTGGGACGGACCGAGGAGACCGCTTTCCAGGCGGCCATGACAATCTATTTGCTGTGCACCATCGCGTCCTACGTGTTCTTCCTGAGCACAAAAAGCCATAATCGGCAACCGTGTTGAACCATTCGGGCTACTGCCCAAGCCCCCTCATGAGATGCAGCTCCCGTGAAACACATGAATAACGGCATATTTATCATTGCGCATGCACCGTTGGCGACGGCCTTGCGCCAGTGCGTGCTGCACGTTTTTCCGGATGCGGCATCCTCGTTGGCGGTGCTCGATGTGCTGCCCAATATCCCCGTCGATGAATCCCTGGACAGTGCACGTTTGACCATGGCGCTGCTCAACACCCGGCAGACGCTGGTGCTGACCGACATGTTTGGTGCCACGCCTTGCAACGTGGCACAAAAACTGGTTGACGGTAAGAGTTCCAGACTGGTCGCCGGGGTCAATCTGCCCATGCTGCTGCGCGCCATCACTTACCGCAACGAGCCCATGGATGCGCTGGTGGCGCGCGTGCTCGCTGGCGGCACCCAAGGCGTGATGCAAGTGAATGTGACGGCACCACAAAATCAGCAACGAAAACCAAATGATCAAAACCACGACCACCATCAGCAATAAATTGGGGCTCCATGCCCGCGCCTCTGCCAAGCTGACCAAGCTGGCCGGCAGTTATCCGTGCGAGGTCTGGTTGTCGCGCAGTGAGCGCCGTGTCAATGCCAAAAGCATCATGGGGGTGATGATGCTGGCCGCCGGTATGGGCTCGCAGATCGAGATTGAAACCAATGGCGAACAGGAGCAACAGGCCATGGAGGCCTTGCTGCAGTTGGTGGCAGATAAATTCGGAGAAGGTGAATGACCTTTGCCATTCATGGCTTGGCAGTGGCCCGGGGCATTGCCATCGGCCGCGCGGTATTGGTGGCATCGAGTCGGCTTGATGTGGCGCATTACTTCATCGAACCCGCCCAGATTGCCGCTGAAATCAACCGGGTGCGTGATGGCCGCGATGCGGTGGTGGAGGAAATTCACCGCCTGCAGGCCAGCATCGCCCACATGGGGCCTAAAGACACGCCGCATGAGTTGTCGGCTTTGCTCGATGTGCACCTGATGCTGTTGCAGGACGAAGAGCTGACGTCCGGTGTGCGCCACTGGATCAAGGACCGGCTTTACAACGCGGAGTGGGCGCTGACCACCCAGCTTGAAGTGGTGGCGCGCCAGTTCGACGAGATGGAAGACGACTATTTGCGCGAACGCAAAGCCGACCTGGAGCAGATCACCGAAAAAATTCTGCGCGCCATGCGCGGCGTTTCTTCACCGCTGATCCAACCGCTGGGGCGTCAGGAGCGCAAGGCGTCGCAACAGGATTTGTTGCTCGACGATACCGTGGACGTGCCCCTGATCCTAGTGGCGCATGAGCTGTCGCCGTCGGACATGCTGCAGTTCAAGCAAAGTGTTTTCACCGGATTTATCACCGATGTGGGCGGCAAAACCTCTCACACCGCCATTGTGGCGCGCAGCCTGGACATTCCGGCGGTGGTGGGTGCGCGCCTGAGTAGCCACCTGATCCAGCAGGACGACTGGGTGGTGATTGATGGCGATGCCGGTGTCGTGGTGGTGGACCCATCGCCAATCATTTTGGCCGAATACGGTTTTAAGCAACGCCAGGGCGAACTCCAGCGGGGCCGCCTGGGGCGGCTGCTGCACACGCCGACAGTGACGCTGGATGGGCAAAGAGTCGAGCTGTTGGCCAATATTGAAATGCCCGACGATGCGGCCGCTGCGCTTAAAGCGGGTGCCGTCGGTGTCGGCCTGTTTCGCAGCGAATTCCTGTTCATGGGGCGCCATGGCAAATTGCCCAACGAAGAGGAGCAGTATCTGGCGTATCGGCGCGCGGTGGAGGGCATGCAGGGCCTGCCGGTCACGATCCGTACTGTGGATGTGGGTGCTGACAAACCGCTCGATGACACGCTGCGCGACGACGCCCATCTGAACCCGGCGCTGGGTTTGCGCGCCATTCGCTGGAGTCTGGCCGACCCGGCCATGTTCCTGACCCAGTTGCGCGCTTTGTTGCGTGCCGCGGCCCACGGCCAGGTGAATGTGATGATTCCGATGCTGGCGCACGCCCGCGAAATTCGCCAGACCATGGCGCTGATCGACCACGCCCGGGTGCAACTGGACAACCGTGGCGTCGCTTATGGTCCCGTCAGGATTGGCGCCATGATAGAAATCCCGGCGGCCGCGCTGACGCTCAAGGTGTTTCTCAAGTACTTCGACTTTTTGTCGATCGGCACCAACGATTTGATTCAGTACACGCTGGCCATCGACCGCGCCGATGAGTCGGTGGCGCATCTTTACGACCCGATGCATCCGGCTGTTTTGCGGCTGGTGGCCAACACCATCGCCGAGGGCCGGGCGCAGGGCAAGCCGGTCAGCCTGTGTGGCGAAATGGCGGGCGATGTGAGCATGACCAAATTGTTGCTGGGCATGGGGCTGCGCGCCTTTTCCATGCATCCGGCGCAAATTCTGGCGGTCAAGCAAGAGGTGCTGCGCTCAGACACCACCAAGTTGGCGCCTTGGGCGGCACAGTTGATCGAGGATGACGAACCTTTTGTTCAGCCGCAAAAAGCGGCTTGATCAAACTGCTTTCCCAATCAGAACAGCCGGAACAGCAGCGGAATCAGCAACGCGGCCAACACCACCTGCAAGCCCAGCGCGAGCCCGGCAAAAGCACCGGCATCGGCGTTGACCTGCATGGCCCGCGCCGCGCCAATGCCGTGCGCCGCAGTGCCCAAAGAAAAACCGCGCGCCATCCAGCCGTGGCCGTCAGTTGGAATCTTCAGCATGCCAAACAGGGCTTTGCCGCTGAGCGCGCCGACCATGCCGGTGACTACCGCAAACACCGCTGCCAGCGCCGGAATGCCGCCAATTTTGTCGGCAATGCCCATGGCCACGGGCGCTGTGACCGACTTGGGCGCCAGCGACAGCACCACGTCCTGCGGCAAGCCCACCAGCCAGCCCAGCAGCAGCGCCGAGCCGCTGGCTGCCGCGCCACCGACCAAGGCTGCGCTCAGCAAGGCGCGCCAATGCAGGCGCAGGGCTGCCAGGCGCTCCCACAATGGCCAGGCCAGCGCCACCACGGCGGGTCCGAGCAAAAAATGGATGAACTGCGCACCCGAAAAATAAGTGGGGTAATCCACGCTGGTCAACGTGAGCAGGCTGGCGAGTGTGATGACCGACCAAAGCACCGGATTGGCCCAGGCCGGTTGATCCAGCCGGGCATAAAGCGCCTGCGCCAACACATAGACCACCAGTGTGGCGGTCAGGCCAAACAGCGGCGTGGTGGACAGGTAAACCCAGAGCTCGACAAATTTAGGCATCGCGCGGCCCCTTGAAGGCGCGCAGCACCAGCACGGTCACGGCCAGTCCGATCCAGGTCGAGAGCACGATGACGGCCAGCATGCGCACGCCGTACTGGCCCAGCAGCCCCATGTGCGTCATAACGCCGACGCCGACCGGCACAAACAACAGGGACAGGTGCGAGAGCAAAAAATTGGCACACGCCGCCACCGGCTCACGCACCACAGGCAGGCGCAGCGCCACCAGCAACAGCAGCATGCCGACAACCGGGCCCGGAAACGGCAGCGTCAAACCGCGCGAGAGCAGTTCGCCCAAAGACTGCATGGCCAGAATCCAGGCCAGTCCGCGCAGGCCGTTCATGCGGCGTCCACTTTAGAAACGAGGCAAGTCGGGGTGCTTGATCTGGCCGCCGCGCACCAGCATCTTGCCGTATTCGGCGCAGCGGTTCAGCGTCGGGATGACCTTGCCCGGGTTGAGCAGGCCTTGCGGGTCAAAGGCGCGTTTGACGCCAAACATCTGCTCGTTCTCAGCCGCTGAAAACTGCACGCACATGCTGTTGAGTTTTTCAACCCCGACGCCGTGCTCGCCGGTCACGGTGCCGCCCATGGCTACGCTGGTTTCCAGAATATCGGCGCCAAAAAGCTCGCAGCGGTGCAGCTGGTCGGCATCGTTGGCATCAAACAAAATCAGCGGGTGCAGGTTGCCGTCGCCGGCATGAAAGACGTTGGCGCAGCGCAACTGGTATTTTTTTTCCATCTCGGCAATGGCCAGCAAAATGTCGGCCACGCGCTTGCGCGGAATCGTGCTGTCCATGCACATGTAGTCGGGGCTGATGCGTCCGCTGGCCGGGAAAGCATTCTTGCGCCCGCTCCAGAACTTCAGACGCTCCTGTTCGTTCTGGCTTACCGCAATGTTGGTGGCACCAGCGGCCAGCAGCACGGCGCTCATGCGGCCGATTTCTTCCTCGACCTCGTCGGGCGTGCCGTCGCTCTCGCACAGCAAAATGGCCTCGGCTGTCAGGTCGTAGCCGGCGTGCACATAGTCTTCTACGGCCGCCGTCATGGGCTTGTCCATCATCTCGAGGCCGGCCGGGATGATGCCTGCCGCAATGACCGCGGCCACGGCATCGCCAGCTTTGCGGATGTCATCGAAGCTGGCCATGATGCAGCGCGCCAGGATGGGTTTCGGAATCAGTTTGACCGTGACCTCGCTCACCACCGCCAGCATGCCCTCGGAGCCAATCACAATGCTCATCAAGTCGTAGCCGGGCGCGTCCAGCGCATCTGCGCCGAACTCAACCGGCTCACCCGCCATGGTGAAGCCCTTGATCTTGACGATGTTGTGCAGCGTGAGGCCGTATTTGAGGCAGTGCACGCCGCCGGAGTTTTCGGCCACATTGCCGCCAATGGTGCAGGCAATCTGGCTGGACGGGTCGGGTGCGTAATACAGGCCCAGCGGCGCGGCCGCCTCGCTGATGGCCAGGTTGCGTACCCCGCATTGCACCAGCGCCGTGCGCGCCACCGGGTCGAGCTTGAGGATTTTGTTGAACTTGGCCATCGACAGGGTCACGCCCACGGCGTTGGGCATGGCGCCGCCCGACAGGCCGGTGCCGGCGCCGCGCGCCACCACCGGCACACCCAGTGCGTGGCAGGTTTTCAGCACGGCAGCCACCTGCACAGGCGTTTCGGGCAGGGCCACCACCAGCGGACGCTGGCGGTAGGCGGTCAGGCCGTCGCACTCGTAGGGCGTAGTGTCTTCGTTGTTCCATAGCAGCGCGTGGGCCGGCAAGGCTTCCAGCAAGCCTTTGACGACCAGCGCCTGGCGCTCTGATCTTTGCAAGGCGTTCAGACTGTCTTGGGCGAGGGGTGCGTTCATGGGCTGGGTCCGATCACGTAAAACAAGCTTCGGACTTTAAGCGAAATTGAAAGCCGGCGGTGCGAAGAAACTTAAACCATGGGTTGAAAAAAATTGAGGCGCGCCGTTGTGGCGGGCCTCATTGGATCGTCTGTGCTCAGGGTGCCTCGATCAGGATGGCGCGAAAGTCGTTCACGTTGGTCAGGGTGGGGCCGGTCACCACCGCGTCGTCCAGCGCCCCGAAAAAGCCATGGCCGTCGTTGTTGGCTAACCGGTCGCGGGGTTTGAGCCCGAGCGCCCAGGCGCGCGCCAGCGTGTCTGGCGCCAACACCGCGCCGGCAATTTCCTCCTGGCCGTCCACGCCGTCGGTGTCTCCCGCCAGCGCATGCACCCGCGCCAAGCCGTCGAGCGCAATGCCCATGGCCAGCAGGCATTCCACGTTGCGCCCGCCCCGGCCCGTGCCACGCACCGTGACCGTGGTTTCGCCACCCGACAACAGCACGCAGGGCGCCGCAAAGGGCTGGCCGTGCTTGACGACCTGCGTGGCCATGCCCGCCAGCACGGTGCCGACATCGCGCGCCTCGCCTTCCAGCGCGTCACCCAGAATGTGCGCTGCAAAACCTGCCGAGCGTGCGACCGCTGCGGCGGCCTCCAGCGCCATTTGCGGGGTGGCGATCATGCGCGCTGTAGCGCGCGCCAACCGCGCGTCGCCGGGTTTGATGGATTCACCCGCGCCGCTCTCGAGCAGCTGCTGTGCCGTCGCGGGCAGCGCGATGCCGCAGCGCCGCACAATGGCCAGCGCGTCCAAGCAGGTGCTGGGGTCGGCCACCGTGGGGCCGGAGGCAATGTTGATGGGGTCGTCGCCAGGCACGTCCGAGATCAGCAACGTCAGCAGCCGCGCCGGGTAACACGCCGCAGCCAACCGGCCACCCTTGATGCCGGACAAGTGGCGGCGCACACAATTCATCTCGCTGATGGTGGCGCCCGAAGCCAGCAGCGCCCGGTTGATGTCCTGCTTGTCCTGCAATGTCAGGCCGGGCAGCGGCAGCGGCAGCAGCGACGAGCCGCCGCCCGAGATCAGGCACAGCACCATGTCGTCGGCGCTGAGACCACGCACGGTTTCCAGCATGCGCTGGGCCGCCAGCAGCCCCGCCTGGTCGGGCACCGGGTGCGCCGCTTCGACAATCTCGATGTGCGCGCACGGCACGGCGTAACCATAACGCGTGACCACCAATCCGCTCAACGGCTCCGGCCAATGGTCTTCCAGCGCGCGCGCCATGGCGGCAGACGCCTTGCCCGCGCCAATGACCACCAGCCGGCCCCGGCCCAGCGACTCGGGCGCGGGCAAATGTGGCGGCAGGCACAGCGCGGGCTGCGCGCTGGCTATGGCCCCATCAAACATCCGGCGCAGCAGGTCGCGCGGCTTCATGATTGGCCGATCTCGAAATTGGCCATGCCCTCGAGTGCGCGCACCATGGCCGAATGGTCCCAGGCTTTGCCGCCATGCGCGGCGCAACTGTTGAACAGCTCTTGCGCCATGGCCGTGTTGGGCAGCGACACGCCCAAAGCGCGGGCACTGGAGAGCGCCAGGTTGAGGTCTTTCTGGTGCAGTTCGATGCGAAAGCCGGGATCGAAGGTGCGCTTGATCATGCGCTCGCCATGCACTTCCAGAATTTTGCTCGAGGCAAAGCCGCCCATCAGCGCCTGGCGCACACGCGCCGGGTCGGCACCGGCGCGCGCGGCAAACAGCAGCGCCTCGCCCACCGCCTCGATGTTCAGCGCCACGATGATCTGGTTCGCCACCTTGGCGGTCTGGCCGTCGCCGTTGCCGCCCACCAGGGTGATGTTTTTTCCCATCAACTCGAACAGCGGCTTGATCTTCTCAAAGGTGGCCTCGGGCCCGCCCACCATGATCGACAGCGTGGCATTCTTGGCACCCACCTGGCCGCCAGACACCGGGGCGTCGAGGTAGTCGCAGCCCAGCGCGTTGATTTTTTCGGCAAAGACCTTGGTGGCAATCGGCGAGATCGAGCTCATGTCCACCACGGTTTTGCCTGGTGTCAACCCCGCTGCCACGCCGTCGGCGGCAAACAGCACGCTTTCCACGTCCGGTGTGTCGGGCACCATGGTGAAGATGATGTCCGCGCGCTCGGCCACTTGGCGCGCGCTGCCGCAAGCCATGGCATTGCTACTGCTAATGGCGTCTGGCAGCGGGCCGCGCTTGTAAACAAACAGCCGGTGTCCGGCGGCAATCAGGTGCCCGGCCATGGGGGAGCCCATGATGCCCAGGCCGATGAAACCGATGTTGAGTGAAGGTGTTGTCATGGTGTCTTTCCTTTGGAATTTGTAAATAGTTTAGGCGCAGAGCCGCTGGCGCCAGCCCAGGCCGGCTTCGGTGGTGGTGGTGGGTTTGTACTCGCAGCCGATCCAGCCGGTGTAGCCAATGCGGTCGAGGTGGGCGAACAAAAACGGGTAGTTGATCTCGCCGGTGCCGGGTTCGTTGCGGCCGGGGTTGTCGGCCAGCTGGATATGACCGATGCGCGCCAGCTGCTTTTGCATCGTGGCCGCCAGCTCGCCTTCCATGCGCTGCGCGTGGTAAATGTCGTATTGCACAAAGGCGTTATCCGCCCCAACCTCGTCCAGAATTTTCAGTGCCTGCGCCGTGGTGTTCAGGTAAAAGCCGGGAATGTCAAAGTGGTTGATGGGTTCGATCAGCAGCCGCAAGCCCGCGCCCTTGAGTTCGGCCGCCGCAAATTTAAGGTTGTTGACAAAGGTGCTGCGCAGCACCGCGTCGTTCACACCCGCGGGTGCCTTGCCGGCCAGGCAATTGAGCTGGCTCACACCGAGCGCGGTGGCATAGCTGATGGCCTGCGCCACCCCGGCGCGGAATTCGTCGACCCGGTCCGGGTGGCAGGCGATGCCGCGCTCACCCGCGTCCCAGTCGCCAGCGGGCAGGTTGTGCAGCACCAGCTTGAGGCCGTGGGTGTCGAGCCGCTGCTTGATGTCGGCTGCGCTGAAAACATACGGAAACAAAAACTCCACCGCCTCAAAACCGGCGCGTGACGCCGCCTCAAAACGGTCAAGGAAAGGCAGCTCGGTAAAGAGCATGCTCAGGTTGGCGGCAAATTTGGGCATGGTGTGCTCCTTGTATTTTGTGAATCAATGCGTTGTGGTGAAGCCGAATTGTTTCAGCAAGCCAGCCATTTTCAGGCCCTGGCGGCCCTCGAGGTGCCCGCCAAGGTGAGCACCTTCATTGCGTGGCTGCAGGGCGAATTTGGTGATGCGTGGTGGCGCGGGTCGGTCACACCAGGCTCTGCCTGAGCCAGTCGGCAAAGGCCACGCACTCCCAGCGCTCCATCACGCCGGTGCGCCAGCACAGGTAATGGGCATGCGGGCTGGGCACGTTGGCGCCAAACACCTCGCTGGTGCCCAGGCGCACCAGCGAGCCGTTTTCCAGCCAAGGCACGGCCAGCTTGATGCGGATCAGCGCAATGCCCATGCCGGCCGCCGCGCCGTCGCACATCAGGCCGACATCGTTGAACTGCGAGCCATCGAGTGGCTCGGGCCAGTCCAGCCCATTGGCGGCAAACCAGGTGCGCCAGGGCTCCAGCGGGCTGCGCAACAGCTCTTCGCCGTCCAGGTCTTGCGCCACTTCAAACGGCCCGTGCTCGCGCACAAAGGCGGGCGAGGCCAGCGGCGTGACCTCGTCCTTGAGCACGCAGACATGCTCAACGTCGGCGTAACGCCCGGTGCCAAAGCGGATCATCAGGTCGGCGTCTTCGGCCACCACGTCGAGCAGCGGAATCGAGATTTGCAGCGTCAGGTCGATCTCGGGGTAGGCCTCGGTGAACTGGCGCAGGCGCGGAATCAAAATGGCGCGCGCAAAAGTCGGCGTGACGGCCAGGCGCAGCTTGCGCTTGCCCGGCATGGCTGCCGAGCTCGGAAACTTTTGCAGCATGCTGAGGCCGTCGCGCACATGCGCCAGGTACTCCACGCCCTCGATGGTGAGCGAAAAATCAGCCCGGCCGAACAGCTTGGTGCCAATGATTTGCTCGAGTTGCTTGACCCGGTGGCTGACCGCGCTGGGCGTCACACAGAGTTCTTCGGCGGTTTGGGTCACGCTGCGCAGGCGCGCCAGCGCCTCAAACGTCAGCAGGCATTGAATGGGGGGGATACGGACAATGGACATCGCCTGATTGTGGCAGGCGTGAAACTGAAATCGTCTGCGTAGAATCCCTGATCTATGACTGACCGCACCGCCGTACTTGCCCAATACATCATCCCCAAACAGGCCATCACCTTACTGGCCGGGCGCATCGCGCGGGCCCAAGGCGGCGCGTTCACCACCCGCCTGATTGCCTGGTTTGTGCAGCGCTACCGCGTCAACATGCAGGAGGCCGCCAACCCGGACATCAACAGTTACGCCACATTCAACGACTTCTTCACCCGTGCGCTCAAAGACGGTGTCAGGCCCATGGCCCAGGCCGACCTGATTTGCCCGGTGGACGGCGCCATCAGCCAGTTCGGTCGCATCCAAGGCCAGCAAATCTTCCAGGCCAAGGGCCACCACTACAGCAGCACCGCACTCGTTGGCGGCGACGCCAAGCTGGCCGCGCAGTTTGACAACGGCCACTTCGCCACACTGTATTTGAGCCCGCGCGACTACCACCGCATCCACATGCCCTGCGCCGCTCGCCTGACGCGCATGATCTATGTGCCCGGCGACTTGTTTTCGGTCAACCCCGCCACCGCGCGTGGCGTGCCGGGGCTGTTTGCCCGCAACGAGCGCGTGGTGTGTGTTTTTGACGGCGCGCATGGCCCGTTTGTGCTGGTGCTGGTGGGCGCCACCATCGTCGGCAGCATGGCCACCACCTGGCACGGCGCGGTCAATGCGCCGCGTCCGGGGCGTTTGATCGAGTGGCGCTATGACGATCAGTCCATTGAATTCAAGCAGGGCCAGGAGATGGGCCGCTTCTTGCTGGGCTCCACCGTGGTGATGTTGTTCCCGCAAGGGCCGCTTAAATTCAATTCGGCGTGGCAACCGGGGGGTGCCATTCGGCTGGGCGAAGTGATGGCGCAAGTCGGTTAACGAGCAGGTCAGGCGCCAGCCATTACATTGGCTGCTGGGGGGTGCTGCGTGGTCTCGTATCGCAATTCAAGAATAAAGGACATTGTGTCAAATTGACCAAGCCAAGAACGGATCGATCAGCTTCGTGCCCGTTCCTGCAAAGTCCGCAACGTTGCGTGTTACCACTGTCATGCCATGCTCCAAAACCGTGGCAGCAATCATGGCATCACGTTCAGACTTCGGGTCTGGCACATGCATAGCCGCGCATAAAGTGGCTGTGGTTCCCGAGAACGGCAATATACGATCTGCAAAGTTTGTCTTCACCCCGTTTAGCCAGGTGCGCAACGCACTACCTTGTGGCGGTGTGCGGCGCTCCAGCGTCATCACCTCCTTTTCCAGTTCCAGTATGCTGATGGCGGAAATAAACAGATGGCTGACCGGTTTGTCCGAAGCCCATGGACGCACTTCCAGGGACTGATTCGGTTTGCCGTGGCGCAACTCCGAAATGACGTTCGTATCCAGGACATACATCGTTGCCGGCCTCAAAGCAGATCAGCCGCACCTATTTCTACCCGTACCTTCTTTGGTTCGAACTCTATGCCTTCGCCACCCGGAATCGAATCCATCAAGTCCAACAGTGATACTTCCTGCTTTCCCGTGAGCTCGTAATAGTCTTCTATTTTTAGTAAGGCAAACGCCGGTCGCCCCCTGTCGGTGATGAAAACAGGGCCTTGCGCCGCTGCCCGTTTGGCGGCGCCAACATCTCGGGTGAACTCTCGACTTGAACAGGTGTGCACGCTCACCTTAACCATCCTGCTTTATTAATGTTTGTATGTTGTGACAAGCTTGGAAAAAGTCAAAAGAAAGCGCCACAGTCATCCACAGCGAAAAACTTTTAATTGCGTCGGCGCTACCTGAAAATCACGGTTTTGTGGCCGTTGATCAGCACCCGGTGCTCGCTGTGCCATTTCACGGCGCGGGCCAGCACCTGACTTTCGGTATCACGGCCCAGGGCGGTCAAATCTTCCACCGTCTTGCTGTGATCGACGCGCGCCACGTCCTGCTCGATGATCGGGCCTTCGTCCAAGGCGGCGGTCACATAGTGGGCGGTGGCGCCGATCAGCTTGACGCCCCGGTCATGCGCCTGGTAATAGGGCTTGGCACCCTTGAAACTGGGCAGGAACGAGTGGTGGATGTTGATGGCGCGGCCACTGAGCTTGCGGCACAGGTCGTCCGACAAAATTTGCATGTAGCGCGCCAGCACCACCAGCTCGGCACCCTCCGATTCGATGATCTCGATCTGCTTGGCTTCCACCTGCGCCTTGGTGGCCGCGCTCACCGGCAGGTGGTGAAACGGCACGTTGTAGCCGGCCGCCAGCTGGTAAAAGTCGCGGTGGTTGCTGATGATGGCGCAAATGTCCAGCGGCAGCAGGCCGCTTTTCCAGCGAAACAGCAAGTCGTTCAAACAATGGCCTTCCTTGCTGACCAGGATCACGGTGCGCATTTTTTGCGCCTGGGCGTGTAACTGCCACTGCATCTGGAACGGTGCGGCAAAGTCGGCCAGCTGGGTTTTCAGCGCATCAAAGCTGTGCTCGGCACAGGCAAATTGCACGCGCATGAAAAACAGACCGGTGCCGGTATCGTTGAACTGCGCGGCTTCTTCGATGTTGCCGCTGCGTTCCAGCAAAAAGCCGGACACGGCGTGCACCAGCCCCAGACGGTCGGGGCAGGACAGAGTGAGGGTATAAACAGGGTTCATAGGGGCGGTATTGTCGCAGCCTTGTTTCACCTTCAATCGTCAGGAATAAATCACATGGACCTTCCGACACTGCAACAAACCCTGCGTGACTTTGCTGCTGCGCGCCACTGGCAGCCGTTTCACACGCCCAAAAATCTCAGCACGGCACTGCTGGTGGAAGCTGCCGAACTGGCCGAAATATTTCAGTGGATGCGTGCCGAAGAGTCGCAAGCCGCGCCGCTGAATCCCGCCACCAAAGAGCGTATTGCCGACGAGGTGGCCGACGTGCTGCTCTACTTGCTGCAGCTGGCCGACCAGTGCGCCATTGACATTCCCACCGCGGTGGCCAACAAACTGGTCAAGAATGCCGTCAAACACCCGGCTCCTGGCGCAGCATCGCCGCGTGGATAATTGACCTATGCGAATTCCCTTTACCAAAATGCAGGGTGCCGGCAACGACTTTGTGGTGCTCGACGAGACCCAAAACCGATTTGGCCTGGGCGCCGCGCAGTACCGGTTTCTGGCCGACCGCCACTTTGGTGTGGGTGCCGACCAGATCCTGACGGTGCGCCCGTCGCCGGCGCCTGGCATTGATTTTGAATATGTCATCCACAATGCCGACGGTGCCGAGGTGGAGCAGTGCGGCAACGGGGCGCGTTGTTTTGCGCGCTTTGTGCGCGATGGCGGCCTCACCCAAAAAGGCGCGATTCGGGTGCAGACCAGGGGGGGGGTGATCGAGCCGGTGCTCACACCCGATGGCCGCGTTACCGTCAACATGGGCGCGCCGGTTTTTGAGTTGGCGCGCATTCCCTTCACGCCGGGCCTGGTGCCAGCCGAGTCTTGTGGCGACTGGCAGCAATGGCCGCTGCGGCTGGCCACACCGGGACACGACACGGTGGTGCGGGTGGCCGTGCTGTCGATGGGCAACCCGCACGCGGTGCAATTGGTGGACGACGTTGCTAACGCGCCGGTAGCGCAGTACGGCCCGCTGATTGAACACCACCCTTTTTTCCCGAACCGGGTCAATGCCGGTTTCATGCAGGTGCAAAACCGCCGCCAGGTCCGGCTGCGGGTGTACGAGCGCGGCGCCGGCGAGACGCTGGCCTGCGGCACGGGCGCTTGCGCCGCAGTGGTGGCGGGTATCCGGCTTGGGCTGCTCGACGCCCAAGTTGATGTGCACACCCACGGCGGCCTGCTCGCCATTGCCTGGGCTGGCGACGGTGCGCCGGTCATGATGACCGGCCCGGCCACCACCGTGTTTCAAGGTGAAATTAACATCCCCGACGACCTTCCAAAAGCGTAACGACCATGCCAAATTCAACTCTGCCAAACCTGCCCAGCGCCATTGCCAACCCGATCACCGAAGACGACATTGCCGATTACCTGGCCAATACGCCTGACTTCTTTGAGCGCCATGCCGACATGCTGGCCGCCATACAACTGACCAGCCCGCACAGCCAGCGCGCGGTAAGCCTGCAAGAGCGCCAGGCCAACATGTTGCGTGAAAAAATCAAGCTGCTGGAGCTGCGCATCATGGAGATGATTCGAAATGTCAATGACAACACGGCGTTGTCCGACAGGCTCTTGCATTGGGCTCGCACGCTGTTTTTGAACACTGACCCCGCCACCTTGCCCGAGCTGATGGTTGCCGAGTTGGCCGACCAGTTTGCCGTGCCGCAGGTGGGCATCAAGGTGTGGGGCGTGGACGCCGCCTATGCCGATGCGGCGTTTGCCAAAGGGGTGAGTGAAGATGCCAGGCTGTTCGCCAGTTCCCTGACCGAGCCCTATTGCGGCGTCAACACGGGGCTGGAGGCCATCAATTGGCTGCCTGATCCCAAAGCGGTGGCCTCGCTGGCGATTTTGCCCTTGCGCGCAGGCCCCATCGGCAGCACCGCGCCAGCTTTCGGACTGCTGGTGCTGGCATCGCCCGATGCCCAGCGCTTCAACAGCACCATGGGCACCGACTTTCTGGCGCGCATTGCCGAGCTGGCCAGCGCCGCGCTGTCGCCGCTGCGCTAAACCAGGCCCGCTGGTTGGCACCGTCATTGCGAGCGAAGCGTGGCAATCCATGAATCCATTTGTGATCTGGTGACAGGCCCGCCCGGGGACGCGCTGGTGCAGCGCTACCTTGACCATGTGCGCTTCGAAAAGCGCCTGGCCCAGCGCACCGTGGCGCTCTACACGCTTGACCTGGAAAAGCTGGCGGCCCATGCGGCGCAGGCAGGTGTCAGCCTGACGGCGGTTGAGACCGGCCACATCCGGCGCTGGGTGGCGCAAATGCACAGTGGCGGGCGCAGCGGCCGTGGCATTGCCTTGATTTTGTCGGGCTGGCGCGGGTTTTACATCTGGCTTGGGCGCGAAGGGCTGGTGGCCTGCAACCCGGTGCTGGACGTGCGCGCCCCCAAAGCCGCCAAACCCCTGCCCAAAGCCCTGAGCGTGGATGACGCCGTGCAACTGGCAAGCTTCGAGCGCGCAGCCAACAACCCCTGGCTGGAGGCGCGCGACGCGGCCATGGTTGAGCTGCTCTACGGTGGTGGCCTGCGGGTGGGCGAGCTGACCGGGCTCGACGTGCAAGCCAGCGACGGCGCGCGTGGCTGGGTCGATTTGCCAGCGGGCGAAGCCCATGTGCTGGGCAAGGGTAGCAAGCGACGCATTGTGCCGGTGGGTGCCCAGGCGGTGCAGGCGCTGCAGGCCTGGCTGCAAGTGCGTGGCCAGGCTTTGCACGCTGTATTGGCGCCGCCCGTTTCACCGCCAGTGGCGGGCGCGTCACCTCACGCCGCGCTGTTCATCGGTCGCAACGGCACGCGGCTTACAGCGCAGTCGATCTGGCAGCGCGTGCGCCAGCGCAGCCTGCAGGCCGGGCTGGCCGCACCGGTGCATCCGCACATGCTGCGCCACTCGTTTGCCAGCCATGTGCTGCAGTCCAGCAGCGACCTGCGTGGCGTGCAGGAGCTGCTGGGCCACGCCAACATCAGCACCACGCAAATCTACACCCGGCTCGACTTTCAGCACCTGGCCAAAGCCTATGATGCAGCGCATCCGCGTGCGCACCTGAAGGCGGCCGGTTCAAGTGGTTCAAAATAGGGGTTGGCAAAACTTTCTTTCAACAGGTGACTTCATGCAAAAGCAAATCATTGTGACGTTGGACAAAGGCGTCGAATTTTCATTTCATGTGCCCGATGGTGCCGCCCTTGCGCACGACGCGGCGCGGGCCTGGCTCGACCAGCAGTTCACCACGCTCGACTGCGAACCGCTGCGTGCCAGTGGCAAGGTGCTCACCGCCGACAAGGTGCTGGTGGTGACGCAGGCCGCCGGGGCTGCGCTGCTGGGCGATGCCAAGTGGTCAGCCGAGTATGTGGCCGCGGTCAGCGCGGCCCTGGGCAAGCCGATGATCCGCGTCGATGTGCCGGCAATGGCAATCACCTATTGAAAACCGTTCGGTTGCGCGCAGGCAAAGAGCGCTCGCTGTTACGCCACCACCCCTGGATTTTTGAGTCGGCCATCGCCAAAGGCGGTGGCGATGCCGGTGAAACCGTGCGCGTGGAGAGCGATCAGGGCCAGTTTCTGGGCTGGGCGGCGTTCAGCCCGGCCTCCAAAATCCGCGCCCGGGTCTGGAGCTTTGACGAGAAGCAGCGCATCGATGCGGCCTTTTTTGCGGTCGCCTGTGCCCGCGCCGTCGAGGCCAGAGCCCGCTTTGACATCCAGAGCAACGCCATGCGGCTGGTGCACGGCGAGTCCGACGGTCTGCCGGGCCTGATCGTGGACCGCTATGGCGACACGCTGGTGGCGCAGTTCACCTCAAGCGGCGTGGAGCGCTGGAAAGATGTGATTGCCGATGCGCTGCTGGCTGCTACCGGCCTGACCCGGTTGTATGAGCGCAGCGACGCCAGCAGCCGCGCCCTGGAAGGCCTGATTGATGCCACTGGCTGGTTGCGTGGCCAAGGCGAAGTCGAACTTGTGCTGCAAGAGCATGACTGGCAACTGGCGGTCAACATCGCCGAAGGCCACAAAACCGGCTTTTACCTGGACCAGCGCGACAGCCGCAAGCGTTTTTGTGACTACGCGCGTCGCCTCAAGTTCGAGCGCGTGCTCAATTGCTACAGCTATACCGGCGGCTTCACGGTGGCGGCGCTCACCGGTGGCGCAGCCCACGTGACCTCGATTGATTCGTCCGGCCCGGCGCTGCAAAAAGCGGCTACCAATGTGGCGCTCAACGGTTTTGATGCCAGCCGCGCCAGCTTCATGGACGCCGACGTCAACGCCTCCTTGCGCCAATTTATCGACCAGGGCCGCAGCTTTGATGCCATCGTGCTCGACCCGCCCAAATTTGCGCCCACCGTCGCGCACGCCGAGCGTGCCGCGCGCGCTTACAAGGACATCAACCGGCTCGCGTTCAAACTGCTTGAACCGGGTGGCGTGCTGTTCACCTACAGCTGCTCCGGCGGCATCAGCGCCGACTTGTTTCACAAAATTGTGGCATCGGCCGGCTGTGATGCCGGTGTCGATGGCTACATCCATGAGCGCATGGGCGGCGCGCCTGACCACCCCATGACGGTCAATTTCCCCGAAGGCGAATACCT
>NZ_JACUUE010000022.1 GCF_014859475.1 Rhodoferax sp. | reverse complement strand
TTATTGGTTGCGCGAGAAGGATTTGAACCTCCGACCTTTGGGTTATGAGCCCAACGAGCTACCAGACTGCTCCATCGCGCGGTAAGTGTGCATTATAGCCGATTAGGCGGCTGTTTCAGCTTCTGGAGAAACGGTTTCCGGGCCCCGATCAACCAATTCAACGAGGCACATGGGCGCGTTGTCACCGACACGGAAACCCATTTTCAGAATCCGCGTGTAACCACCTGGACGGGCGTTGAAACGGGGACCCAACACATTGAACAATTTGACAACCGAGTCGCGATCACGCAGCCGGTCAAAAGCCAGACGCCGGTTAGCCAGCGTTGCCGTCTTGGCCAAGGTAATCATGGGCTCGACCACGCGCCGCAATTCTTTGGCTTTTGGCACAGTGGTTTTGATCACCTCGTGCTCAATCAGCGAATTCATCATGTTACGCAACATCGCCAAACGATGGGAAGAAGTGCGATTTAATTTACGAAGACCAAGGCCGTGACGCATAGTGGATTCCTTTATTTAATTAAAACAGCCGTATCAGGTACTGTTCATGTCACATTGATAATTTATGAGACTATTTTTTCTCAAGAGAAACAGGTGGCCAGCTTTCAAGCTTCATCCCTAAAGTCAAGCCACGGGAAGCCAGAACTTCCTTGATCTCATTGAGGGATTTTCTGCCCAGATTTGGTGTCTTCAACAACTCGTTTTCAGTGCGTTGTATCAAGTCGCCGATGTAATAGATGTTTTCAGCCTTCAGACAGTTCGCAGAGCGGACCGTCAACTCAAGCTCATCCACCGGGCGCAGCAGCACGGGATCGAAGTTGGAACTACCGCCTCGAACCGGTGAAGCAATAATGGAATCAACATCTCCACCTTCGAGCTGGGCGAAAACCGCCATCTGCTCGATCAGAATTTTGGCAGAAGCACGTACTGCATCTTCAGCGGTGAGCGCGCCGTTGGTTTCGATATCAAGAATCAATTTATCCAGATCGGTACGCTGTTCAACCCGAGCACTCTCCACCGTGTAGCTGACGCGCTTGACCGGAGAAAAAGAGGCATCCAGAACAATCCGACCAATCGACTTGGTGGTGTCATCAAGATGACGACGCAAGGTTCCAGGCACATAGCCGCGACCGCGCTCCACCTTGATCTGAACGTCAAGTTTTCCACCGTGGGCCAAATTGGCAATCACATGATCAGGATTGATGATTTCCACGTCGTGCGGTGTCTGGATGTCTCCGGCAGACACAACCCCCTCGGTATCCTTACGCAAGCTCAATGTGACTTCGTCACGGTTGTACAGCTTGAAAACTATGCCTTTGAGGTTGAGCAGGATATTAACAACGTCTTCATGAACTCCATCGATCGAAGAATATTCGTGCAGAACACCGGCAATGGTTACCTCGGTAGGTGCATAGCCCGGCATTGATGAAAGCAAAACCCGGCGCAACGCATTACCCAATGTGTGCCCATAACCTCTTTCAAAAGGTTCTAGTACAACTTTAGCCCTGTTGGTAGATAACTGCTCAACATTGATGGCCTTAGGTTTTAGTAATATATTTTGCATGTATAAATCCTCTGAATACCCGCGGCAATAAACACCGAAAAAGGCTTACGATGCAACTGACGAGCAATAAACCATCGGTTGCAAAAACATAGGCTGATTGCACTTAACGTGAATACAACTCGACAATCAGTGATTCATTCACATCTGCTGCAAATTGATCACGATCAGGGACCAACTTAAATACGCCTTCGGCCTTTTCAACATTCACCTCCACCCATGCAGGCATGCCAACCTGTTGCGCCAACTGCAAGGCCTCGACAACGCGATTTTGCTTGGCTGATTTTTCACGAACAGAAACTACATCACCGGCCTTGACCAGATAGGAAGGAATATTGACCGACTTTGAGTTCACCAGAATGGCTTTGTGAGAAACGAGTTGGCGCGATTCGGCGCGAGTCGAGCCGAACCCCATGCGGTAAACCACGTTGTCGAGACGCGTTTCAAGCAAAGTCAACAAATTGGCACCGGTATTGCCCTTGCGGCGATCAGCTTCTTCGAAATACCGACGAAACTGCTTTTCAAGAACACCGTACATGCGCTTGACTTTTTGTTTTTCACGCAATTGGATGCCAAAATCAGAGGTTCGAGCCCCCGAAGTACGGCCATGTTGACCTGGCTTGGAGTCAAATTTGACTTTGTCGCCGATGGAACGACGAGCGCTCTTGAGAAAAAGATCGGTGCCTTCACGGCGAGAGAGTTTGCCTTTTGGGCCTAAAAAACGTGCCACTTGAATTTCCTTTTGATCAGCTACCGCTCGAAAAAGCGGGAGCCAATGTGCGAACACATTGGCGGTGGGCTTGGTTTATAAATTAAATACGGCGACGCTTTTGCGGCCTGCAACCGTTGTGCGGTACAGGTGTCACATCGGCGATCATATTGATGCGGATACCCAGGGCAGCCAAGGCACGAACCGAAGACTCGCGACCAGGACCGGGGCCTTTGATTTCGACATCAAGATTCTTGATGCCTTGTTCAATCGCAGTACGACCCGCCACTTCAGAAGCCACCTGAGCGGCAAAAGGAGTGGATTTGCGAGAGCCTTTGAAGCCCTGGCCACCGGAGGACGCCCAGGCAAGTGAATTGCCCTGACGATCCGTGATCGTGATGATGGTATTGTTAAAAGAAGCATGAACGTGCGCGATACCGTCGGCAATGTTCTTGCGAACTTTTTTACGTACGCGCTGAGCTGCGTTATTGGCGGGTGCTTTAGCCATAATGTTCTTTCAGTGCCTGTTATTTCTTGAGCGATTGCGCAGCTTTGCGAGGTCCTTTACGCGTACGCGCATTGGTACGCGTGCGCTGACCGCGCAACGGCAAGCCACGACGGTGACGAAAGCCACGATAGCAACCAATATCCATCAAACGCTTGATGTTCATGGTGGTTTCACGGCGCAAATCACCCTCGATGGTGAATTTTGCGACTTCATCACGCACTTTTTCAAGATCAGAATCAGTCAAATCCTTGATCTTTTTTGAGTAGTCGATACCACAAGATTCACAAATCTTGCGAGCGCGACTACGTCCAATACCGAAAATAGCGGTCAAGCCAATTTCAGAGTGCATTTGCGGCGGAATATTAATACCAGCGATACGTGCCATTTTGGTCCTCTATAACTCTTGCAATTAACCCTGACGCTGCTTGTGTCGCGGATCCGTACAGATCACACGAACAACGCCTTTGCGTCGAATAATTTTGCAGTTGCGGCAAATTTTCTTTACCGAAGCCGAAACTTTCATTGCATTCTCCTAAACAATTCTTAAACAGTTAAAACTACTTGGCGCGGAACACAATGCGTGCCCTGCTCAAATCGTAAGGTGTAAGTTCTACCGTGACTTTGTCTCCCGGCAAAATTCTTATGTAGTGCATGCGCATCTTGCCGGAAATATGTCCCAGAACTATGTGTCCATTTTCAAGCTTGACCCTGAAGGTGGCATTAGGCAGATTTTCAACAATCTCGCCCTGCATTTGAATAACGTCGTCTTTAGCCATATTAATTAACCTCAAGTCGCCTTAAAGTTGGCTTTTTTAAGCAAAGACTCATACTGCTGAGACATCAGATAATTTTGTACCTGGGCCATAAAGTCCATGGTCACGACCACAATAATCAGCAGCGACGTGCCACCAAAGTAAAACGGTACGTTGTATTTCAGTATCAGGAATTCCGGCAACAAGCACACAAGGGTAATGTAGATGGCGCCGACAAAGGTCAACCGAAGCAAAATTTTATCTATATATTTGGCTGTGTTGTCACCGGGTCGAATCCCGGGAACGAACGCACCACTCTTCTTCAGGTTATCAGCCGTGTCGCGACTATTGAATACCAGCGCCGTATAAAAGAAGCAGAAGAAAATAATAGCCGCAGCGTAAAGCATCACGTAAATAGGTTGTCCTGGTGTCAAGGAACCAGCAATGTCTTTGAGCCAGCGCATCGACTCTCCTGCACTGAACCAGCCAACCACAGTAGCCGGGAGCAGTATGATGGAAGAGGCAAAAATAGGTGGAATCACACCCGCCATATTCAGCTTGAGCGGGAGATGCGACGATTGGCCGCCGTACACCTTGTTACCCACTTGGCGTCTCGCATAATTCACCAGTATCTTGCGTTGGCCACGCTCGACAAAAACAACAAAATAAGTTACCAAGCCAACCAGCACAACAATCAGAAGAGAAACGATGATACTCATGGCACCCGTACGAACCAATTCCAACAGACCGCCTATGGCACTGGGCAGACCAGCAGCAATACCCGCAAAGATCAGAATCGAGATACCGTTCCCCAGTCCACGCTCGGTGATTTGCTCACCCAACCACATCAAAAACAAAGTACCTGCGGTCAAGGTGACCACGGCAGTCATACGAAAACCAAAACCGGGTGAAATTACCAAACCAGCAGAACTTTCCAAAGCGACGGCAATTCCCAGCGACTGGAACAACGCCAGGCCCAGCGTGCCGTAGCGTGTGTACTGGGTTATCTTGCGCCGGCCTGCTTCGCCTTCTTTCTTAAGCTGCTCAAAAGCAGGCACCACATAACCCATCAACTGCATGATGATCGAGGCCGAGATATACGGCATGATCCCCAAAGCGAATATGGTAAATCTTGACAAGGCACCACCGGAAAACATGTTGAACATGCCCAGGATACCGCCTTGCTGACCCTTGAAAAACTGTTGCAACTGAACCGGGTCGATGCCGGGCACAGGGATATGCGCACCAACGCGGTACACCACGAGAGCGAGCAACAAAAAGATCAGACGACGACGCAAATCGCCGTACTTGTCTGCTTTTGCCGAGAGAGCCGAGCTAGTAGCCACTTACACCAGTCCTGAATTTGAGTTAAGCAAGGCTGCCGCCGGCAGCTTCAATCGCCAATTTGGCGGCTGCCGTGGCACCAACACCATTGAGCTTGAATGCCTTGGTAACTTCGCCCGTCTTGATGATCTTGACCACCTTGGCCAACTCACCCACCAAACCGGCCTGCTTGAGCACGAGCACATCGATATCAGTCACGTCGAGCAAATTCAGTGCAGACAATGTGACTTCAGCGTTGAATTTCAGCGACGCAGACTTGAAGCCTCGCTTGGGAAGACGGCGCTGCATGGGCATTTGACCGCCCTCAAAACCGACCTTGTGATAACCACCAGCGCGCGATTTTTGACCTTTGTGGCCACGACCTGACGTTTTACCAAGGCCTGAACCGATGCCGCGACCGACACGTCGTTTGTAATGTTTTGCGCCGTCAGCCGGCTTTATGCTATTGAGTTCCATCATTTACCTCTTAAAGCACTTTGACCAAATAGCTGATCTTGTTGATCATGCCGCGGACTTCAGGTGTGTCCACCAGTTCGCTGGTGCTGCGAATCTTGCGCAAACCCAAACCGCGAACAGTGGCGCGATGCGACTCTGCACAGCCGATGGGGCTGCGCACGAGTTGCACTGTCACTTTTTTTTGCGTTGTCATTTTGAGGACTCCAATCAGGCAAAAATTTCTTCGATGGTCTTGCCGCGCTTGGCGGCAACAACTGAAGGCGTTGTGGCATTGGACAGCGCATCCAACGTGGCGCGAACCATGTTGTAAGGGTTCGACGAACCGTGGCTCTTGGCCACAATATCGGTAATGCCAACGACCTCAAAAACGGCGCGCATTGGACCGCCAGCGATGATGCCGGTTCCTTTGGGAGCGGGCGCTACCATGACCGAAGCCGCGCCGTGATGACCCATCACCTTGTGGTGAATGGTGCCATTCTTGAGCGACATTTTGGCCATGTTGCGACGTGCTTCTTCCATGGCCTTTTGCACAGCTGCAGGCACTTCTTTCGATTTTCCCTTGCCCATGCCGACAGTGCCATCACCATCACCAACCACGGTCAGCGCAGCGAAACCCAGAATACGACCGCCTTTGACCACTTTCGTGACCCGGTTGATCGCGATCATCTTTTCGCGCAGACCATCCTCAGGCCCTTCAGCCTTACCTTGCATTTTTGCTTGTACTTTAGCCATCTTAATTTCCGATCTGCTTAGAACTGCAAGCCAGCTTCGCGTGCCGCATCAGCCAGCGCTTTCACGCGGCCATGGTACGCAAATCCTGCACGATCAAACGCTACTTTTTCAACACCAATAGCCTTTGCCTTTTCAGCCAAACGCTTACCAATGACCTGGGCAGCAGCAACATTGCCACCTTTACCAGATCCGCCCAATGACTGACGCACTTCGGCTTCTGCCGTTGATGCGGTGGCCAAAACCTTGCTGCCATCGCCAGAAATAACACTGGCGTAAATATGCAGATTGGTACGATTGACCGTCAAACGCGCAACGCCTTGAAGGGCGATACGAATACGGGTTTGACGGGCTCTGCGAAGACGCTGCTCTTTTTTGCTCAACATGTTGCAGATCCTTATTTCTTTTTGGTTTCTTTGATAGCGACTTTTTCGTCGGCATACCGAATGCCCTTGCCTTTGTAAGGCTCAGGCGGTCGAACCGCACGAATTTCAGCTGCGATCTGACCAACGCGCTGGCGGTCAGCACCTTTGATCAAGACTTCTGTCGGGGTGGGGGTTGCAACCGTGATGCCAGCAGGCATGTCAATGTTGACCGGGTGAGAATAACCCACCGTCAAATTGAGCTTGCTACCAGTCGCCTGCGCTTTGTAGCCCACACCAATCAGGCTCAATTTTCTCTCGAAGCCTTTACTGACGCCGACCACCATGTTGTTGACCAACTGGCGCATGGTACCGGCCATCGCATCTGCTTCACGCGTTTCATTGGCAGCAGAGAAACTGAGGTTGCCAGCGTCGCTGGAAATCTTGACCAGCGTGTTTTGCTTCAGGGTCAGCAAGCCGCCGACACCCTTGACACTGACGTTTTGCTCACCAACCGTCACCTCAACCCCAGCAGGGATGGTCACGGGCATTTTTGCTATACGAGACATTTTGTATTTCCTCTCAATGTCACGCTTTAAGCGACGTAGCAAAGTACTTCGCCACCGACACCGGTAGCGCGCGCCTTGCGGTCAGTCATGACACCCTTGGGCGTCGTGACAATTGCCACACCCAGGCCGTTTTGAACTTGCGGAATGGCATCGCTGCCACGGTACACGCGCAGACCAGGGCGGCTGACGCGCTCGATACGCTCAATCACCGGACGACCAGCGTAATACTTCAAGGCGATTTCCAGCTCGGGCTTGCCCTCAGCTGGGTTAACCTTGAATCCATCAATGTAACCCTCGTCCATCAGGACTTGGGCAATCGCGACCTTCACTTTGGAAGAAGGCACACGAACAGAAGTTTTTGCAACCATTTGCGCATTGCGAATGCGGGTCAACAGGTCGGCGATCGGATCACTCATACTCATATCTATTTCTCCTACCGATTACCAGCTGGCCTTGACAATGCCGGGGATTTCACCAGCAAAAGCCATTTCGCGAATCTTTGCACGTGCCAAGCCAAATTGCTGAAACGTACCGCGTGGACGCCCAGTGATGGCGCAGCGGTTACGCTGCCGGGTTGGGTTTGCGTTACGGGGCAGTGCCTGCAGAGCAAGGCGTGCCGCAGCGCGCTCTTCGTCCGTGCGCTTTGCATCCGTAGAAATCGCCTTAAATTCCGCATGTTTTTTTGCGTACTTGGCAACCAGTTTGTCGCGCTTGAGTTCGCGTTGGATTAAAGCCATCTTAGCCACAGATCACCTCAGTTCTTGAAGGGAAAACGGAAACCAGCGAGAAGAGCTTTGCACTCGTCATCATTCTTGGCCGTTGTTGTGATGCTGATGTTGAGACCGCGCAAGGCATCAACCTTGTCGTACTCAATTTCAGGGAAAATGATTTGCTCTTTCACGCCGATGTTGTAGTTGCCCCGGCCGTCGAACGAACGACCCGAGATACCACGGAAGTCACGAACACGGGGCAAAGCCACTGTGACAAAGCGATCGAGGAATTCGTACATCTGGGCACCGCGCAATGTCACCATGCAACCAATGGCTTGATTCTCACGAATCTTGAAACCGGCAATGGCTTTTTTCGACATCGTCACGACAGGTTTTTGACCGGCGATTTTTGCCATGTCTTCAACAGCATGATCCATGACCTTCTTGTCAGCCACCGCTTCGCTCACACCCATGTTGAGCGTGATTTTGGTCAGGCGCGGCACTTGCATGGGCGATTTGTAGCCAAATTTGGCAATCAATTCGGGTGCCAGTTTTTCACGATAGAGTTGTTGCAAACGAGCCATTTTCATGCCACCTTGATTTCTTCGCCGCTGGACTTGTAAACGCGAACGCGCTTGCCATCAGCCTGCAATTTGATGCCCACGCGATCAGCCTTGCCGCTTGCTGCATTAAAAATTGCAACATTGGACTGGTGAATAGCCATGGTTTTTTCAACAATGCCGCCAGCCTCACCCTTCATCGGGTTGGGTTTGGCGTGCTTCTTGACGATGTTGACACCCTCAACAATCAGGTGAGAATCATCTTTGCGTAACGTGACCTTGCCACGCTTACCTTTGTCGCGCCCAGTGAGCACGATGACATCGTCGCCTTTGCGAATCTTGTTCATGTGACGTCCTTACAAAACTTCAGGTGCCAAAGACACGATCTTCATGAACTTTTCAGTACGCAACTCACGCGTCACTGGTCCAAAGATGCGGGTGCCAATCGGCTCGAGCTTGGCATTGAGCAGCACGGCTGCGTTGCCATCAAACTTGACCAATGAGCCATCACCGCGGCGAATGCCCTTGGCAGTGCGAACCACCACAGCGCTGTAAACGTCGCCTTTTTTGACGCGTCCGCGGGGTGCCGCTTCTTTGATGCTTACTTTGATAATGTCGCCTACGCTGGCGTAGCGACGCTTGGATCCGCCCAGCACCTTAATGCACAGAACGGACTTGGCGCCGGTGTTATCGGCGACTTCGAGTCGAGATTCGGTTTGGATCATTTGTTTAATTCCCAACTTGCATTAAAAGCAAACTCGCACAATGCGAATCTGGTTTCAATCAGTCTTGGGCCCGTCACACGCAACATGAACCACTCATGTTGTTAGGTTGGGGCAGACACTTCGGTTTAACGCGAAGCCTCGTATTATGTACTGAAAACAGGGCCCACACAAGAACTTTTTCAGGATAACAGCAAATAATTGGCTGCCAGCGACCGAAATTCCTGAACTTTTGGCTCTTTTTGGGTTTCCTCGCGCAATATTTCACCCACACGGTCGGCAAGCTCAAGGGCAAGACGCGCATCCAGAAACAGCAGGCGTGATCGCCTGGCCAACACATCCTCCACCGTCAAGGCATATTCATAGCGCGCAGCAAATCGCACCATGGCAATGGTCAGGCCAGGGCACAGCTCCTCTGTGGCACCTGGCAGTGTCTGGATAAAGGCCTGTTCCGAACCATAAGAGTGCCAACCTGGCGCATCGCTCAGAGGCCTCACCGAGGTCGAGGCGGACGGCGCATCAGCGCCCACCAAGCGCAGGTTTTTTGTGGTGCTCTTTTGGGTCGGGGCAATCAATTGGTGCTCGACACACTTAGCAAGCACGTCCTCAGCCATGGCGCGGTAGGTTGTCCACTTGCCGCCTGTAACGGTCACCATCCCGCTGCGGCTGATCAAAATCGTGTGTTCCCGGCTCAGGCCCTTGGTGCTGCCGCCCTCATCCTGCGGAGGTTTGACCAGAGGCCGCAGTCCCACCCAAATGCTTTTGACATCTGCGCGCGTGGGGGCGCGGCGCAGGAATTTGGCAGATTCGCTGAGAATAAATTCAATTTCTTCTTCGAAAGCCATTGGCTCGCGCGCCAGATCATGACGCGGTGTATCGGTCGTACCCAGTATGACTTTTCCGAGCCAGGGCACAGCAAACAGCACGCGCCCATCGGCGGTCTTGGGCACCATCATGGCCACATCTGCATCCAGAAAGTCACGCTCCACCACCATATGCACACCTTGGCTAGGTGCCACCATGGGCTGCGTGGCACGACCGTGCTCACCAGGCACAGCCAAACCGTCTTTTTGCCTCAATTCATCCACCCAAACCCCGGTGGCATTGACGACACACGGGCTCTGGAGCTGATACCGCGTTCCCGTCAGTTGATCTTCGCAGATCAAACCGGAGACTTTGCCGTTGTCATAGGTGAGTCCGGTGGCACGGCAATAGTTGACCATCAGCGCCCCATGACTGGCCGCCGTGCGCGCCAGCACAATGGCCAGACGCGCATCATTGAATTGACCATCCCAATATTTCACCCCGCCTTGCAACCCCTGAGCTCGCAACGTGGGCAAATACCCCAGAGTCTCCCTGCATCCCAAAAGCTCTGTTTTGCCCAAGCCGGCGCGCCCCGCCAGCAGGTCGTACATTTTCAAACCCGCGCCGTAGAACCCGGCCTCCCACCAGCGATAGGTGGGCATCACAAACGGCAACGGCTGCGCCAGATAAGGCGCGTTATTCAACAACAGCGTGCGCTCATGCAGGGCTTCCCGCACCAGAGAAATATTGCCTTGCGCCAGGTAACGCACACCGCCATGCACCAGCTTGGTCGATCGCGACGAGGTGCCCTTGGCAAAGTCGTGCGATTCAACCAAAACAACCTGCAAGCCACGCGCCGCAGCGTCAAGCGCGACCCCCAAACCTGTCGCGCCACCTCCCACAACGACGAGGTCGTAGCGACTTGATTGATCCAGTCTTGCCATCACGTCAGCGCGATTTGTCGCCAGGGGGCTTTTGTTTTCTGTTTTCATAGCTATGTTGATATCGCTTAAATTGCTTCACCCTGCGAAAGACAGCTTCGTCCTTGAAAAAGAATGGCCGTGTGGCTGCTTGCGCACACGGCCATTCGTCAGCACATGGCAGTCAAATAATGCGGTTCAGCGAACTTTGCCGTTTTTCCACGCGCTCAGTAGCGTGTCATATGCGATGGTCTCGCCCTTTGGTTTTTCGTTCGCCAATTTCTTCCAGGGTGCGCCCGTGTCGCTCAGGTACTTGTTCGGGTCGCCTTTGGGGTTGAGCTTGGGCGGGCAATTGGCCATACCGGCGCGCTCCAGGCGGGCCATGACCTTGTCCATTTCATCGGCCAGGTTGTCCATGGCTTGCTGTGGCGTCTTCTCGCCGGTCACAGCCACAGCCACGTTTTTCCACCACAGTTGTGCCAGCTTCGGATAATCAGGCACATTGGTGCCGGTGGGTGTCCAGGCCACGCGCGCCGGGCTGCGGTAAAACTCCACCAGACCGCCCAACTTGGGTGCCATGTCGGTCATCGCCTGGCTTTGAATGTCTGACTCGCGAATCGGGGTCAGGCCGACAAGGGTCTTCTTGAGTGACACCGTTTTTGCCGTGACAAACTGGGCGTAAAGCCAGGCTGCAGCGGTCTTGTTGGCATCGTGATTCTTGAAGAAGGTCCAGGAGCCCACGTCCTGGTAGCCGTTTTGCATCCCTTGTTTCCAATAGGGGCCGTTCGGGCCGGGTGCCATGCGCCACTTGGGTGTGCCGTCAGCATTGACCACTGGCAAACCGGGTTTGATCATGTCCGCAGTAAAGGCGGTGTACCAGAAGATTTGTTGTGCAATTTGACCTTGCGCAGGCACCGGCCCAGACTCGCCAAACGTCATGCCCGTGGCTTCCTTGGGTGCGTACTTTTTCATCCAGTCCACGTACTTGGTCAGCGCATAGACGGCCGCTGGCGAATTGGTGGCGCCGCCACGTGACACCGAGGCGCCCACTGGCGTGCACTTGTCAGCTGCCACACGGATGCCCCACTCATCAACCGGCATGCCGTTCGGGATGCCAATGTCTGCGGTGCCGGCCATCGACAGCCAGGCATCGGTAAAGCGCCAGCCCAGCGATGGGTCTTTTTTGCCATAGTCCATGTGGCCGTAAATCGGCTTGCCATCGATGGTTTTGACATCCTCGCTGAAGAAGGCGGCAATGTCTTCATAAGCGCTCCAGTTCAGTGGCACGCCCAGGTCGTAACCGTATTTGGCCTTGAATTTTTCCTTCAGGTCAGCTCGCGCAAACAGGTCCGCACGAAACCAGTACAAATTGGCAAACTGCTGATCCGGCAACTGGTACATCTTGCCATCGGGCGCGGTCGTGAAGCTGGTGCCGATGTAGTCCTTCAGGTCAATACCGGGATTGGTGAAGTCTTTGCCGGTGCCAGTCATGTAATCGGTCAGATTCATGACTTTGCCATAGCGATAGTGTGTGCCAATCAGGTCGGAGTCTGAAATCCAGCCGTCGTAAATCGACTTGCCAGACTGCATGGATGTCTGCAGTTTCTCAACAACATCACCTTCCTGAATCAGGTCATGCGTGACCTTGATGCCGGTGATCTCAGTGAATGCCTTGGCCAATGTCTTGGATTCGTATTCGTGAGTGGTGATGGTCTCGGAGACCACCGCAATTTCGTTCACACCCTTGGCTTTGAGCTTGGCCGCGGCATCGATAAACCACTTCATTTCAGCGGCTTGCTTGTCTTTTGACAGGGTGGATGGCTGAAACTCGGCATCGATCCATTTTTTGGCTGCAGCCTCGTCCGCCCATCCCTGGCTTGCCATGGCACTGCATGCCAATGCCACCGCCACAGCGCTATAACGCAATTTCATGTTCAATCTCCTCAGATGTGTACGCCCCTGACGTGAAGGCTGTTTCGGCTCCAGGGACAAAAAGCCGATCCTCGATCCCATATTTGTCAGCCTTTTCGCATGATCAGCGCCAGCGCGCCCATGGAAATCACGAAGCTGATCCAGATGGACGGCTCTGCCTCCAGACTCAGCCAGTCCATCAGTCGGCCACTGAGGCCGACAAAAATCAAATTGATGTAAGCGGCACTCAAGAGCCCAATAAACAGCCGGTCGCCGCGGGTGGTGGCGATGGGCAAAAAGCCGCGTCGCATCACCGTGGGCGACTTGATCTCCCACAGCGTCATGCCAAACAGCATCAGCGCAATGCAACTGAAGAAAACGGCGACAGGTGTCGTCCAGGCCATCCATTCGAACATTGAAGTCTCCTAATCAAACCCGACCCATCGCAAACCCTTTGGCGATGTAGTTGCGTACAAACCAGATCACGATCGCACCCGGCACAATGGTCAGCACACCAGCCGCGGCCAGCGTGGCCCAGTCCATGCCCGAGGCCGATACCGTGCGCGTCATGATGGCCACGATCGGCTTGGCGTTGACACTGGTCAGGGTGCGCGCCAGCAGCAGCTCGACCCAGCTGAACATGAAACAAAAGAACGCCGCCACACCGACGCCGGCCTTGATCAAGGGCAAGAAAATCTTGACAAAAAATACCGGGAACGAATAGCCGTCGATGTAGGCGGTTTCATCAATTTCACGCGGAATGCCGCTCATGAAGCCCTCCATGATCCAAACCGCCAAGGGCACGTTGAACAGCAGGTGCGCCAGGGCCACCGCCAGGTGGGTGTCCATCAGGCCAACCGTGGAGTAGAGCTGAAAGAACGGCAGCAAAAACACGGCAGGCGGCGTCATGCGATTGGTCAGCAACCAGAAGAACACATGCTTGTCACCGAGAAAGCTGTAGCGCGAGAACGCATAAGCGGCAGGCAGTGCCACCGTGATCGAGATCAGCGTGTTGATGCCAACATAAATCAGGCTGTTGATGTAGCCCGAATACCATGACGGGTCGGTCAGGATGGTTTTGTAATTGGCCCAGGTGAAGTGCTGCGGAAAGAGCGAAAAGCTGGCCAGAATTTCTTCGTTCGTCTTGAACGACATGTTGATCATCCAGTACACCGGCAGCAAGGCAAACACAATGTAGGCCACCATGAACAGGTTGCGTTTTTGAAAGCCCGACTTATTCATGAGCACCCTCCTTGGCCTGGGTGCCGACGCGCTGCATCCAGTTGTACAAAATAAAACACAGCAGCAAGATGATCAAAAAGTAGATCAACGAGAATGCCGCCGCCGGCCCAATGTCAAACTGCCCCACCGCTTTGATCGTCAAGTATTGCGACAAAAAGGTGGTGGAGTTGCCCGGACCGCCGCCGGTGAGCACAAAGGGTTCGGTGTAAATCATGAAACTGTCCATAAAGCGCAGCAGCACGGCAATCATCAGCACGCCGCGCATCTTGGGCAACTGCACGTAGCGAAACACAGCAAATTTGCTGGCACCGTCAATGCTCGCGGCCTGGTAATAGGCATCGGGAATGGAGCGCAGCCCCGCGTAGCCCAACAAACCAACCAAGGGGGTCCAGTGCCAGACATCCATCAGCAACACGGTCAGCCAGGCGTGCGTTGCGTTGCCGGTATAGCTGTATTCAATGCCCAACCCTTGCAGCGCCGCGCCCATCAAACCAATGTCAGTGCGGCCAAAAATCTGCCAGATGGTGCCGACCACGTTCCACGGAATCAGCAACGACAGCGACACAATGACGAGCACGGCCGAGGCCTTCCAGCCTTGTGCTGGCATCGACAGTGCCAGCAAAATGCCCAGCGGCAGCTCGATGGCCAACACCGACAGTGAAAAAGTCATCTGCCGCAACAAGGCGCTGTGCAACTCTTCATCGCGCATCATCGCCGCAAACCATTCGGTCCCGACAAACACCCGCCGCTCGGGCGAAATGATGTCTTGCACCGAATAATTGACCACGGTCATCAGCGGCACAATGGCCGAGAAGGCCACACAAATCAAGACCGGCAAAATTAGCAACCAGGCCTTCTGGTTGACTGGCTTGGTGGTGGTGCTCATGCCACGATCTCCTCATTTTTATAGATGCAACTGTGTTCACCCAGCACCTGCAACCAGACAGTTTCACCAAGCTTGAAGTGCGCAACATCCGACGACAGGCGTGCTTTCACGATTTGCCCGTCGCAACGGGCGCTCAGCATCACGTGGGTGCCGACATCTTGCACTTGCACCACCGTCATCGGCAGCGCCCCAGGTGTGTTGGGTTCAACCCACGAAACATATTCCGGGCGCATGCCCAATTTGACAGGTCCCGGCGGCGGCGACTGCCCGGTCAGCCAGGGCAAGGTCACGCCGGCCACCTCAAACCCATGGGGCTGCGCTTGCCCGGCCAAAAAGTTCATGCCCGGCGAGCCAATGAAGTGGCCCACAAAGGTGTGACTTGGGCGCTCAAACAATTCGGCGGCTGAGCCAACCTGCACGGCACGTCCGCGAGTCATCACCACCACCTGATCGGCAAAGGTCAGCGCCTCTACCTGGTCATGGGTGACATAGATCATGGTCAGTTTGAGCTCGTGGTGAATTTGTTTGATCTTGCGGCGCAACTGCCATTTCAGATGCGGATCAATCACCGTCAGCGGCTCATCAAACAAGACCGCTGACACATCGGGACGAACCAGGCCGCGACCCAGCGAAATCTTTTGCTTTTGATCCGCCGACAAATTGGCAGCCAATTGGTTCAACTGACCGCTCATCTCCAGAATCTCGGCGATTTCACCCACACGCTTGTTGATTTTCGCGACTGGAACTTTCCGATTGCGCAGTGGGAAACCCAGATTCTCGGCCACGGTCATGGTGTCGTAAATCACCGGGAACTGAAACACCTGCGCAATGTTGCGGGCCTGTGGCGATGCGCGCGTCACATCAACGCCATCAAAGCGCACGCTGCCCTGCGACGGTGCCAGCAAGCCCGAGATGATGTTGAGCAAGGTGGTTTTGCCGCAGCCTGACGGCCCCAGCAGCGCGTAGGCGCCGCCATCTTCGAACGTCATCTTGAGCGGTAGCAGCGCGTAATCGCTGTCCTGCCGCGGATTGGGCGCGTAGGCATGCGCCAGGTCAAGTTCAATGCGTGCCATGTCAACGCCCTCCGCCGCGCACGGGCGCCAGCAACAGCATCCCGTGGTCATCAAAAATATAAACCTGGGCCGGACTGAGGTACAAGGTGACCTGCGCGCCCAATTCGAAGTAGTGCACGCCGGTGAGCTGCGCCACCACGTCGCCGACCAGCGACTCCAAGTGCACAAAGGTGTCAGAACCAGAGATTTCCGCGAGCTCGACTTTGCCGGGCAAAGCCACATCACCCTCCTGCTGATGCACCCGCAGCGCACTGGCACGCAGGCCTACCGTCAACTTGTCGGATGCTGTTGCGGATAGTGTCACCGGCAATGTCACAGGCAAAAGGGGGCCACCATTGAGCTCGATGCCTGCTGCGCTTGCGTGGGCTGGCAACAAATTCATGGGTGGGTCGCTGAAGGCGCGCGCCACCCGCAACGACTTCGGTTTCTGAAAAACCTCGGCGGTGGGCCCGTATTGCAGCAGTTCACCTTGATCCATTACCGCGGTGTAGCCGCCCAGCAGCAGTGCCTCCCCGGGCTCGGTGGTGGCGTAGATCACGGTGGAGCCACCCTCGGCAAACAAGGCACTGAGTTCGTCACGCAACTCTTCGCGCAGCTTGTAGTCCAGATTCACCAAGGGCTCATCGAGCAACAGCAAAGGCGCACCTTTGGCCAGCGCGCGTGCCAGTGCCACCCGCTGCTGCTGCCCGCCCGAGAGTTCAGCCGGGTAACGCTCCAGAAACATCTCGATGTGCAGTTTTTCAGCCAAGGCATTCACGCGCTGCTCAATGTTCTTTTCACCGCTCAATTTCAGCGGCGAAGCAATGTTGTCACGCACCTTCATGGAGGGATAATTAATGAACTGCTGGTAAACCATCGACACATTGCGTTTGCGCACCGGCACCCCCACCACGCTGCGACCATCGACCTTGACCTCGCCATGGCTCGGCACATCGAGACCGGCCATGATGCGCATCAAACTGGTTTTGCCAGCTTGGGTTGCCCCCAACAAGACCGTCACCGCACCGCTGCACGGCTGCAAACTCATGTCATAAAGCCAAGTCTGGCTACCCACCTGTTTGCCGATCCCTTCAAGCATCAAATCCATCTTGCGACCTTTACTAATGCGATGTCATTCGTCATGAATTTCCTATTGCTTCGAATTATTGTTCGTTTTAATTCTTTTTTTATCGGTATTTACCCTATAAATATTCTTTTTGATTCGTTTTAAAGTCAGGGCTTCGAATTGATTCAGCCAAAATACACCCAATGAAACCCAACCCAAGACAGCTCAACTTGCTTGCCACCGTGCAGGCTCAAGGCTCGGTGACGGTCGAACATCTGGCTGAAAAATTGGGGGTGACCCTGCAAACAGTCCGACGTGACATCCAGCGCATGGCCGACGAGGGATTGCTCACGCGTTTTCACGGCGGTGTCAGGGTGCCCGGCTCAACCATCGAAAACATTGCCCACCGCCAGCGTGAAAACCTGTATGCAGAAGGCAAGAACCGGATTGCACGGGCGGTTGCTGCGGAGGTACCCAACGACTGTGCCCTGATCCTGAACATTGGCACCACCACCGAGGCCATTGCGCGCGCCCTGCTGCACCACAGCGGCTTGCGCGTGATCACCAACAACCTCAACGTGGCCACCATCCTGAGCGCCAATCCGAAGTGCGAAGTCATTGTGGTCGGCGGCGTGGTGCGGGGCCGCGACCAAGGCATCGTGGGAGAAGCTGCGGTGGATTTCATACGCCAGTTCAAAGTGGACATCGCCATCATCGGTATCTCTGGCATCGAAGCCGACGGCTCCTTGCGTGACTACGACTTTCGCGAAGTCAAGGTGTCGCAAACCATCATTTCCCAGGCGCGCGAAGTCTGGCTGGCCGCTGACAGCAGCAAATTTAACCGGCCTGCCATGGTGGAAGTCGGCCACCTGAACCAGATTGACCGCTTGTTTACCGACGCGCCCCCGCCAGAGCCTTTCCCGGGCCTGCTGGCCGAAGCCGAAGTTATTTACAAGGTATCGCTATGACTTATTTGCTCGCCCTTGACCAGGGCACCTCCAGCTCACGCAGCATTGTCTTCAACGGGCAAGGCCAAGTGGTTGCCCAAGCCCAGCGAGAACTCACGCAACATTACCCGCAACCCGGCTGGGTCGAGCACGACCCGCTGGAAATCTGGCGCACGCAGCTGGCTACTGCCCGCGAGGCCTTGACCAAGGCCGGTATCACAGCACGCGAGGTGCGCGCCCTGGGCATTACCAACCAGCGCGAAACCACCGTGGTCTGGCACCGCACCACGGGCCTGCCAATTCACAACGCCATCGTCTGGCAGGACCGGCGCGCCGAACCCACCTGCGTTGCACTGCGCGAACGCGGCCTGGCGGCCAGCATTCAGGCCAAAACGGGCTTGCTGGTAGATGCCTATTTTTCCGGCACCAAACTCAAATGGATGCTGGACCAGGTGCCGGGTGCACGACAGCAAGCCGAAAACGGCGAGCTGGCCTTTGGCACCATCGACAGCTGGCTGATCTGGCAGCTCACGCATGGCGCAGTGCACGCCACCGATGTCAGCAACGCCGCGCGCACCATGCTGTTCAATGTGCACAGCAACCAGTGGGACGACGAGCTGTTGCAGGCGCTGGACATCCCAGCGAACTTACTCCCCGGCGTCAAGCCGTCCAGCGCGCTGTATGGCGAAGTCAGCGCCGACCTGCTGGGTGCAGCCATCCCGATTGGCGGCGTCGCAGGCGACCAGCAAAGCGCCCTGTTTGGCCAGGCCTGCTTTGCGCCGGGCATGGTGAAAAACACCTACGGCACCGGCTGCTTCATGCTGATGCACACCGGGCACCGCTTTCAAACATCTGCCAACGGCCTGATCACCACCAGCGCAGCCCAAACTACGACGCAGCCCGAATTTGCCATGGAAGGCAGCGTATTCGTAGGCGGTGCCGTGGTGCAGTGGCTACGTGATGGCCTGAAAGCCATCCCCAGCAGCGCCGAGGTGCAGGCGCTGGCCGAAAGCGTGCCCGATGCGGGCGGCGTGATGGTAGTGCCGGCCTTCACTGGCTTGGGAGCACCCTACTGGAAGCCCGAGGCGCGCGGCTCCATCACCGGCTTGAGCCGCGGCAGCACGCTGGCACACATTGCCAGGGCGGCGCTGGAAAGCATTGCCTTTCAGAGCGCCGCCCTGCTGCAAGCCATGAGCCGCGACGCGGTGGCCGCTGGCGGTACAGCCGTCAAGGAGCTGCGGGTGGACGGTGGCGCCTGCGTGAACGACCTGCTGATGCAGTTTCAGGCCGACTTGCTGGGCATCCCGGTGGTGCGACCTGCCGTGATTGAAACCACGGCACTCGGCGCGGCTTACCTGGCCGGGCTGACCACCGGGGTTTACCGCAGCACCGAAGAACTTGGCAGCCTGTGGCAAGTCGAGCGCCGTTTCGAGCCTACGGTGGCAGCCCATCGCGCCGCCGAGTTGATGGCGCGCTGGGAACACGCGGTGCGGCAAACCGTGCTGCCAATCAACCTGTAAAAGCGACCGGCCCTGACTTTTGATTAGACTTGATGCCTTTACAAACTCAGCGCGGATTGACCTCTGCACACCATCCATGAGCAAACGAATCGCATTCATCGGCGGAGGCAACATGGCCAGCGCCCTCATCAGTGGCCTGATCAAACAGGGGCTCCCCAACGAACTGATTGACGTGGTCGAACCTTTGGCCGAGGCCCGCGACAAGCTGCAGGCCAGCTTTGGCATCACTGCCCACCCGCAAGCGGGTGACTTTCTGCTGGATGCGCCGCTGCTGGTCTGGGCCGTCAAGCCGCAAATATTCAAGGAGGCGGCACTGGCTGCTGCCCCGCATGTGCTGGGCGGCTTGCATTTGAGCGTGGCCGCCGGTATCCGCAGCGACAGCATCGCCGCCTGGTTGGGCACCGAGCGCGTCGTGCGCGCCATGCCCAACACCCCGGCGCTGGTTGGCCAGGGCATGACCGGCTTGTTTGCCCGCGCCAGCGTCACGGCCAACGACAAGGATTTTGTGGAACAGGTGGTCGCCACCACGGGCGAATCTCTCTGGCTTGATGCCGAAGACCAGCTCGACGTGGTCACGGCCTTGTCGGGCTCGGGCCCGGCCTACGTGTTTTACTTCATGGAAGCCATGATCACTGCGGGCACCGAGATGGGCCTGAGCCGCGAACAGGCACAGCAACTGGCCATCGCCACCTTTACCGGTGCCAGCGCCCTGGCCAAAACCTCTGCCGATTCACCCCAAGTGCTGCGCCAGCGCGTCACCTCCAAGGGTGGCACCACCTTCGCGGCCATTTCCAGTATGGAAGACAACGACGTACGCGCCATCTTCATCGATGCCATGTACGCCGCCCGCGAACGCGCCAGGGAGCTCGGTAACGAGTTTGGTGCTGCCTGATCTATTTATTGCAAGGCATAGCTGGCAGCAATGCCGGCAAACACGGCAAAACCCAGCCAGTGGTTGAGCCGAAAAGCCTTGAAGCAGCCGTCGCGGGTACGTGTGCGGATCAGCGTGAAATGCCACGCCACCTGGGCCAGCGCCACGGCAATGCCAATGTAAAAAGGCACGCCCGGCACAAAATCCATCAGTGCCAGCGTCCAGATGCTGATCGATGCCAAATAAAACAGCATGACCACCGGCACATCCCACATGCCCAGTGTGATGGCCGAGGTCTTGAGGCTCAGCCGCAGATCGTCATCACGGTCCACCATGGCGTATTCGGTGTCGTAGGCCAACACCCAAAACAGGTTACCCAGCATCAGCAGCCAAGCCAGCGGCGGCAAGTCGCCGCGCACGGCGGCAAAGGCCATCGGAATCCCCATGCCGAAGGCAATGCCCAGTACCGCCTGCGGCATCGACACATAGCGCTTGGCATACGGGTAAGCCAGCGTGACGGCCAGCGCAGCTGCCGACAAGCCGACCGTGACGGCATTGGTGGTGAGCACCAGCGCAAAGGCCAACAGCGCCAGCACAGCGCCCACGGCCAGCGCTTCTTTCACCGAGACCGCGCCGGTGGTCACCGGCCGCGCCGCCGTGCGCTTGACGTGTTTGTCAAAGTCGCGGTCAGCCACGTCGTTGATGCAGCAGCCCGCGCTGCGCATCAAAATCGTGCCCAACACAAACACGCCGAGCAAATGCCAGCCCGGAAAGCCGCCAGCGGCCACCCACAGCGCACTCAGCGTCGGCCACAGTAGCAGCAGCCAGCCGGCCGGGCGATCCCAGCGGATCAAGGCCAGATACAAATTGAATTTTTTACGCCACTGCATGAGGCTCCATCTTTCTCTTTATTTCCAAAATCCAGGCCGTCAGGACAGGCGTCGCACACCCGGCAACTCGCAAGCATAAATGGCGTTGCGCAGCGCCGCAATGGCCTCGTAGCGGGTGAAGCTGCGTCGCCATGCCAGTACCACCCGGCGCGTTGGCGGCTTTGCACCTTCATGGTCAGCCACGGGCAGGTATTTCACATAGGCATCTTCATGACGCCTGGCTTTGGTCGCCAGGGCTTCCTTGGGCACACTCAGGCGCGGCACCAGGGTAACGCCCATGCCGGCGGCCACCATGTGCTTGATGGTTTCCAGCGACGAGCCCTCAAAACTCTTGCGAATGCCCTCGGTGTTGCTGGAAAAACGGGCAAACTCGGGGCAGACTTGCAGCACATGGTCACGAAAACAATGGCCGCTGCCGAGCAGCAACATGGTCTCGTTTTTCAATTCCTCGCTGGTCACCTGCTTTTTGGCCGCCAGCGGATGGTTGTACGGCACCGCTGCCATGAACGGCTCGTCGTACAGTGGCGCGATGGCCAGTCCGGCATCGGGAAACGGCTCGGCCAAAATGGCACAGTCAATTTCACCGGTACGCAGCATCTCGAGCAGCTTGACAGTAAAGTTTTCCTGCAGCATCAAGGGCATTTGCGGCGTGAGCGCAATCATCTGGCGCACCAGATCGGGCAACAAATAAGGGCCAATGGTGTAGATGATGCCCAAAGTGAGCGGCCCACCCAGGGGGTCTTTGCCGCGCTTGGCAATCTCCTTGATGGCGCTGGCCTGCTCCAGCACGCTTTGCGCCTGGCGCACGATTTCTTCGCCCAGCGGCGTCACCGTGACCTCATTGGCGCTGCGCTCGAACAGCTTCACCTCGAGTTCTTCTTCGAGCTTTTTTACAGCGACAGACAAGGTGGGTTGCGACACATAGCAGGCCTCGGCCGCCTTGCCAAAGTGCCGCTCGCGCGCCACCGCCACAATGTATTTGAGTTCGGTCAGGGTCATGGCGCTATTTTCACCCAGAGTGTTCTTAACGTGGCATCCAGGCACCGCAGGCCCAGCACTGCTCGAAACCGCCTTCCACCAGTTCACCACAGCCACATTGCCAGCGCCGCTGTGGCACGTGTTGCAAGTGGTACAAGGTTTCACGTGCGCGCGCTTCCTGCGCCGCGTCCTGAATCCAGACCTCGGGCAGGCATTGGTCGGGCGGCAATTCACCGGCGACGCCGCTCAAATACTGGCGCTGCACGCTGGCATCAATGCCTTCGACCTTGAGCGCATCAGCCCACAGGGTGGCGATCGCGACGTTGGGGGCTTGGGTCAGTTTTGGCATAGGCACTCAAGCATACGCGGCTTTCAGATTGAGAATGAGGTTGATTTGCATCAATGAAATCATGGCTGACCTTGCTAGCATGTGCAGAGAAAGGTTCACCATGTTCGATCTACCCATCCGCAGCGTTATGGAACGCAAGAAATTCATCACCGCAGCGCCCACTGACACGGTCAGCCAGGCAGCGCGCCTGATGGCCACCCATAATGCGGGTGCCGTGCTGGTGATTGAAGACCACCGATTGATCGGCATTTTTACCGAGCGTGACGTGGTGTTTCGCGTGATTGCCCTGGCGCACGACCCAAAAACCACCGTGTTGCGAGATGTCATGACCACCGAGCCTAAAACCCTCGGGCCGACCCAGTGCTATGGACATGCCCTGGTGATCATGCAAGAACACGGTTTTCGGCATGTGCCCGTGGTCGAAGATGGCAAAGCCATTGGCATTATTTCGTCGCGCAATGCGATGGATCCCGACCTGGAAGAGTTTGTTGCCGACCAGCGACGGCGCGAGCACTTCCGCTAACCGCGTCACGCTTTTAAATAGTCCGCCTTGCCGCCCAGCCAGCACCGCACATGTTGCTCGGCCAATGCCGGGTGCTGGTCCAGCAACAACGGCGCCAGGCGGCGGGCCCAAGCCAGCAACGCAGCGTCTTCGGTCACATCGGCAAAACGCAGCATGGCATCGCCCGACTGGCGCGCGCCCATGAACTCGCCGGGGCCGCGAATCTCGAGGTCGCGCCGGGCAATCTCAAAACCATCGTTGGTCTCTGCCATCGCCTTGAGCCGTTCGCGCGCCGTTTCACCCAGGCGCGGCGCGTCGCCAGTGGCATACAGCAGCACGCAAGCCGAGGCAGCGGCGCCGCGCCCGACGCGCCCACGCAACTGGTGCAACTGGCTCAGGCCGAAGCGCTCGGCATGCTCGATCACCATCAGCGAGGCGTTGGGCACATCCACACCCACCTCGATCACCGTGGTACTCACCAGCACACCAATCTGACCGCTGGTGAACAGACGCATCACCGCATTTTTTTCGGCCACCGGCATGCGCGAATGCAGCAAGCCCACCTGCACGCCAGGCAGCGCGGCACTCAGCTCGGCATGGGTTTCGGTGGCATTGCGCAGGTCCAGCGCCTCGCTTTCCTCGATCAACGGACAAACCCAGTAAATTTGCCGTCCCTGCGCCAGCTGGCCACTGATGCGGGCGATAACCTCGTCGCGGCGCGCCTCGTTGACCACCCGGGTGACGATGGGCGTGCGCCCGGGCGGCAGCTCGTCAATGGTGGACACATCCAGGTCGGCGTAATAGCTCATGGCCAGGGTGCGCGGAATGGGCGTGGCCGTCATCATCAGCAGGTGCGGCTCCAGCGCGTGCTCAAGCAAGTCCTGGCTCGCCGCGCTTCGCACTCCATGAACACCCACGTCATTGCGACAGTAGCCGTCATTGCGAACGCAGTGAAGCAATCCATCTCCCCGGACTGCATGGACTGCCGCGCTACGCTCGCAGTGACGGCTTCCTTGTTCAAGGTCCGTGTGCGGTATCGCGCCAGGTACGGCTGGCTCGTGATGACGATTCAGTTCGGCATCGGATTCACTTTCCCTTGACGCGAGCTTGTCACGCAAGGCCAGGCGCTGCGCCACACCAAAGCGGTGCTGCTCGTCGATGATGGCCAGCGCCAGTTGCTTGAATTGCACTTTGGTTTGAATCAGCGCGTGTGTGCCCACCACCAGGGCGGCTTGCCCGCTGGCGATCAGCGCCAGCATCTCGCGCCGCTCCTTGGCTTTTTGGCTCCCGGTGAGCCAGGCCACGGTCACGCCCAGCGGCTGCAGCCAGCCGACCAGCTTGGCAAAGTGCTGGGTTGCCAGAATTTCGGTGGGCGCCATCAGCGCGCACTGCCAGCCTGCGTCCATGCACTGCGCGGCGGCCAGCGCGGCCACCACGGTTTTGCCGGCACCGACATCGCCTTGCAACAGCCGGTGCATGGGTACCGGGCGGGCAATGTCGTGGCTGATCTCGGCCACCACGCGCTGCTGCGCAGCGGTGAGCTGAAACGGCAACGCCGCCAACAGGCGTTCAAGCAAACTGCCAGCACCCGCTGCGGTCAGCACCGGCGCGCGCAAGCGGGCTCGGGCGCGGCGCGCCTGCAGCTGCGAAAGCTGCTGCGCCAGCAGCTCCTCGGCCTTGAGCCGCTGCCAGGCCGGGTGGCTGTGGTCTTGCAGCGTGTCAAGCGACACATCCGGCGTCGGGTTGTGCAAAAAAAACAGCGCCTGACGCAGTTGCCACGACGGATGCAGGTCAATCTCTTGCAAATACTGCGCAGGCACGGTGTCGGCCAGCTCGGCGCGCGCCAGCCCGGCCTGCACCGCCCGGCGCAAATAGGCTTGCGGCAGGCCCGCCACCGTGGGGTAGATTGGCGTCAGCGCGGTGGCCAGCTCAGCGCCAGCGGGCTTGACCACCGGATGCATCATGGTCAGCCCGGCAAAACCACCCCTGATTTCACCGCGCACCCGAATCTGCTTACCCACCGCCAGCGCCTGCTGCTGCGACGGGTAAAAACTGAAAAAACGCAACAAACAGGTGCCGGTGCCGTCATCGAGCGTGACCAGCAATTGCCGCTGCCCGCCGAGCTTGACCTCGGCATGGGTCACCCTGCCCTCGACCTGCGCCACATCGCCCTCGCGCACATCGCGCAACTGCACCAGCCGGGTTTCGTCCTCGTAGCGCAGCGGCAAGTGCAGCGCCAGGTCAATCGGCCGCACCAGCCCGAGCTTGCGCAAGGCCTTTTGCGGAGCCGTCAGGGGTTTGGCGGCTTGATTGCCGGGCGGTGTTGCGGGTGGTGGGCGCATGCGCCAATTTTGCACGGATAAAGCACGGCTGCCGCACCGATCATCCGCGCCCTCTCAAAGCTGTTTAGCTTGGGTTTCAAGGGTACTTTTGACGGGAATGCAAAACGCGCAGCACGTCGATGATTTCATTGCCCACGCGGTAAACAAGAATGTAGTTTGGATGAACGACATACTCACGCGTACCTGGCTCACGACCAGGGCGAAATACATAGGGCATGAGTGGCAAATTTTCTGCAGCACGCATGATGGTTTCATGCAACTCGCGCGCTGCCAGCTCGTTGCGCTGTTCAATGTAGTCAATGATCTTGACCAAGTCGTCCTGTGCGTCCAGCTTCCAGTTAACCGACAGCACGCGCTTGCCTTTTTTCAGCCAGCAGACGCTCAACCCGTGCCATGGCTTCGTCGTGCGGCACGCTGGGGCGCGGATCATCAAGCGCCTCCTTAACCTTGGCGCGAAACCATTGGTCGTGGCTAATGGCCTCTTCTTGCGTTGCAAACTCGGACACGATGGGGGATAAAACTGCTTTCATGAATGAATTTTGTCTGACGCGCAAAGTTTTGTCCACCCAGAGACCTTGATTCAGCGTGTTAGTCAGCAACGTGCTGCGCAAGCGCCCGCATTGGTCATTCACCCGCGCACCTTCACCGAAGCCGCCACGGCCAGCGCTTGCAGCTCGTCGGCGCTCACGTGCAACCACTCGGCCAGCACCCGCAACTTGTCTTGCATGGGGATGGACTTGCCAAGCAGCCAGTTACGGGCCGTGTGTGACGTGATGCTTTTGCCCCAGTAGCGCAGATTGAATTCGTTGGCCAAAAGTGTCGGCGATGGCCGAATACCAATGCCTTTAAGGGCCAGGCGCAGGCGGTCAGCAAAGGCTTGGTTTTCAATCGACTTGGATGCATTTGACATGCCTCAGAAACCAGGGTTCACTTCACTTCAAATTTTTATCAAAAGTCGAAATAATTGTAAAAAACAATTACATTCAAGAAAAAAGAGGCTTTGCACTGAAAAAGCCCAAGCCAAAGGAGTGTCAGTTTGAATTTCTTCCCGTCACATCCATGCAAGCGCTCGCGCCCGCTTTCAGCTGCCGCAAGGTGGCCGCTCGCCCGAATTTTCCGCCTCGTTGAAACAACCTGCGCCGATGGCGCGGTGTCTGAATCAGGTCAGATACCGCACAGGTACCTTGAACCGCGACTTCGTCGCTGCGAGCCCCCGTATCCGGCCCGATACCGCACACGGACCTTGAACAGAGACTTCGTCATCG
>NZ_JACUUE010000199.1 GCF_014859475.1 Rhodoferax sp. | reverse complement strand
TGCGCCGCTGGTAAGGCAAAACCATGACAATGGCGCCTTGTTCGTCATCGCCACCTTTCATCTTTTGTCCGCCTCTCTGCCACCCACCCTACCGCCACCACCGTCGCGCCCGCGCTGGCTACGCTGGTTCTGGCTGATCTGCGGCGCCCTGAGTCTGCTGCTGGGTGTCATCGGCATCGCGCTGCCGCTGCTGCCCACCACCCCGTTTGTATTGCTGGCAGCCTATTGCTTTTCGCTGGGCAGTGCGCGCTACGAGCAGTGGCTGCTGAACCACCCGCGCTTTGGCCCGATGGTGCGTGACTGGCGCAGCCAGCGCGCCGTGCCGCTGCGTGCCAAGCAAGTCGCCTGGGGCACCATGACGCTCAGCTCGTTTATCGCCTGGTGGTTCATGCCCCCCAACATCGGCTGGGTTCCCGGCGCCTGCTGCGCGCTGGTGGCACTCTGGATGTGGCGCCTGCCCACTTCGGACAGGCGCTGAACAACGAACCTTAGCGGCTGCTCGGGAAACTGAACACCGCGCCCTCGCGCACACCGGCACTCGGCCAGCGCTGGGTGATGGTTTTGCGCTTGGTATAAAAACGCACGGCATCGGGGCCGTAGGCGTGCAAATCACCGAACAGCGAACGCTTCCAGCCGCCAAACGAATGGTAGGCCACGGGCACCGGCAGCGGCACATTGATACCGACCATGCCGACCTGAATGTGGTCTGAAAAGTAGCGCGCGGCTTCACCGTCGCGGGTAAAGATGCAGGTGCCATTGCCATACTCGTGGGCATCGATCATGTCCATCGCCTCCTGTAGCGTCTGGACCCGCACCACGCCGAGCACCGGGCCGAAGATTTCTTCCTGGTAGGTCACCATGCCAGGCTTGACGTTGTCAAACAGGCAGGCGCCCAAAAAGTAGCCATTTTCATGGCCTGGCACGCTGACACCGCGGCCGTCCACCACCAGCGTGGCGCCCTCTTTCACGCCCTGATCGACGTAGCCCCTGACCTTGTCGAAGTGCGCCTTGGTCACCAGCGGGCCCATGTCGCAGGCGGCGTTGGTGCCCGGACCGACCTTCATCTTGGCGATTTCGACCTTGAGGCCAGCCACCACCGCATCGGCAGTCGCATCACCCACCGCCACCACCAGCGGAATCGCCATGCAACGCTCGCCGCACGAGCCATAGGCCGCGCCCATCAGGGCGTTGACGGCGTTGGCAATGTCGGCGTCGGGCATCACCACGGCGTGGTTTTTGGCGCCACCCAGGGCTTGCACCCGTTTGCCATGGGCGCTGCCGGTGGCATAGATGTACTCGGCAATCGGCGTGGAACCGACAAAGCTCACGGCTTTGACGCGTGGGTCGGTCAACAGCGCGTCAACGGCCTCCTTGTCGCCGTGCACCACGTTGAGCACACCTGCAGGCAGGCCCGCTTGCAGCGCCAGCTCGGCCACCAGCAGGGTGCTCGACGGGTCGCGCTCGGACGGCTTCAAGATAAACGTGTTGCCGCAGGCCACGGCCATCGGCCACATCCACAGCGGCACCATCAAGGGGAAGTTGAACGGGGTGATGCCGGCGGTCACGCCCAATGCCTGAAACTCGCTCCAGGAGTCAATGTTGGGGCCGACATTTTTGCTGTGCTCACCCTTGAGCAGCTCGGGCGCGTAACTGGCGTATTCGACATTTTCAATGCCGCGCTGCAGCTCGCCCATCGAATCACTCAGCACCTTGCCATGCTCGGCTGTGACCAGCGCGCAGATGGCATCGGCGTTGGCTTCGAGCAGTTCTTTGAGTTTGCTCATGACACGAGCGCGCTTGAGCGGCGGCGTGTTGCGCCAGGCCGGGTACGCCGCATGCGCGCTGGCAATGGCCTGCGCCACGGTGAGCTTGTCGGCCAGCAGCACGCGCTTTTCAGCCTGGCCGGTGGCGGGGTTGAACACATCGGCCTGGCGTGTGCCACCGACGACCAGCTGGCCGTCGATCAGGTGTTTGATTTGGGGAAGGTCTTGGATTTTGGGTAGGGTTTGCATAATCAGGCGGTTTGGTTGATGGTTTCACCCAGCGCGTTGACCAGACTGTCAAGCTGCGCCGGGGTGGAGATAAAGGGTGGTGCCAGCTGAATGGTGTCGCCACCGTAGCGCACATAAAAACCCTTGGCCAGCATGGCCTGGGCAATTTGGTAGGGCCGTTTGGCGGGCTCACCCGGCAAAGCATCGATGGTAAAGCCCGCGGCCAGGCCATAGTTGCGGATGCCTGTCACATGCTTGACACCTTGCAGGCTGTGTACCGCATTTTCAAAGTAAGGGCTCAACGCCTTGACGCGCTCCACCATGTTTTCACGCACCAAAATGTCGAGCACCGCCAGACCCACCGCGCAGGGCACCGGGTGCGCCGAGTAGGTGTAGCCGTGGGCAAATTCGAGCAGGTAATCGGGCCCGCCCTGCGCCATGAAAGTGTCGTAAATGTCCTTGCTGGCCAGCACCGCGCCCAGCGGCTGCGCGCCGTTGGTGATTTGTTTGGCCACGTTCATGATGTCGGGTGTGACACCAAAGGCCTCGGCCCCGGTGTTCGCGCCCATGCGGCCAAAGCCTGTGATGACTTCATCAAAAATAAGCAAAATGTTGTGGGCAGTGCAGATTTCGCGAATGCGCTGCAGGTAACCCACCGGCGGCACCACCACGCCCGCGGAACCCGACATCGGCTCGATGATGACGGCGGCAATGTTGGACGCATCATGCAAGGCGATCAGCTTGAGCAGGTCTTCGGCCAGCACCACGCCATGTGGGCCGTCGGCCGGCGGCATGCCGCGGTGAAACACGCCGGCGGGCGGCTGCGTGTGCGGCAGGTGGTCGGCCGCAATGCCCTGGCCAAACATCTTGCGGTTGGCGCCAATGCCACCCACCGAAATGCCGCCGAAGTTGACGCCGTGGTAACCCTTTTCTCGCCCGATCAGCAGGCTCTTGCTGGCCTGCCCTTTGGCGCGCCAGTAAGCCCGCGCCATCTTGAGCGAAGTGTCGGCAGACTCCGACCCCGAGCCCGTGAAGAACACATAGTCGAGGCCGGCCGGGGTGAGTTCTTTCAGCTTGTTGGCCAGCGCAAACGACAACGGGTGACCGAACTGGAAAGCCGGCGAGTAGTCGAGCGTGGCCAGCTGGCGGCTGGCGGCCTCGACAATCTCAGGGCGGCCATGGCCCAGGCCACAGGTCCACAGCCCGGACAGGCCGTCAAAGATCTGGCGACCGTCGATGTCGGTGTAATAGCAGCCGCTGGCCGAAGCCATCATGCGCGGATGCGCCTTGAAGTCGCGGTTGCCGGTGTAGGGCATCCAGTGGGCATCAAGCCAGGCGGCGTCGGTGCGGGGGCGGTTCAGCACTGGGGATTCGGTCGTGTTTATGGGGTTCTCCTGGTTCGCGATGGTGGTTCACATCATTGCAAGCGTGGCGTATCGACACCATACTGCACACAAACCATGAACTGTCATCGCGAGCGTAGCGCGGCGATCCATGACTTTCGGCTGCATGGATTGCTTCACTGCGTTCGCAATGACGGGGATGATTCGCAATAACGGAGATGGCTCTCAATGACGGAAAGATCGCGCATTGTGGCCGATCTGTTACTCTTATAAATGCTTAACTATCACAACTTGGTTATCAATTCATGCAAGTAAAAACCCGCGCTGCCCTGGGGCAGTTGAGCGACATGGACATCCGCCTGCTGCGCGTGTTCAAAACGGTGGTGGACTGCGGCGGCATGGCGGCGGCCGAGCTGGAGCTCAACATTGGCACGTCCACGGTGAGCCGCCATATCAAGGACCTGGAGACCCGCCTGGGCTTGCGCCTGTGCCGCCGCGGCCGCGCCGGTTTTGCGCTGACACCCGAAGGTGAGCAGATTTATGCCGAGACCCTGCACCTGCTGGCCGGCGTCGATGCCTTTCGCAGCCGGGTTGACGAAATTCACCAGCGCATGGGTGGCGAGCTGCACATTGCCGTCTTTGACAAAACCGCCAGCAACCTGCAGGCCCACCTTGGCGACGCCATCCAGCGATTTGTGCAACAGGCGCCCGACGTGCGCCTGCACCTGCACGTGGCGCCGCTCAACGCGATCGAGCGCGGCGTGCTCGACGGCCAGTTCCAGGTGGGCATCATCCCCGGCCACCGCAGCTCGGCCGTGCTGACCTATGACGAGCTGTTTACCGAAACCATGTATCTGTATGCCAGCGCGGGCCACCCCTTGTTTGCGCCAGAGGCCGGGCAGCAGCCACAAAGCTGGGAAGCGCTGCAGGATCATGCTTTTGCCGGCCTGGGCTACCACTCGCCGAACATGGAACTGACCCAGCAGGTCAAGCTCAGCCGCGCAGCCACCGGCTACGACCAGGAATCGATTGCCACGCTGATCCTGTCAGGCTGCTTTGTGGGCTTTTTGCCCGACCACTATGCCGAGCCTTTTGTGCGCCAGGGTCGCATGCATGCGGTGCAGCCGGAGCGGTTCACCTACCACTGCAGTTTTTTCAGCATCGTGCGAACCTCGCCGCAGCCCGTGCGCGTGACACAGGCATTTCAAGCGGCTTTACGCCAGGCTCACCAGCCTTAACGTGAAAGAACGTCGTCATTGCGAACGCAGTGACGATGTCTCTGCTCAAGGTCCGTGTGCGGTATCCGGCCGGATACGGCTGGCTTTCCATGAACAGCTCCGTCATTACGAACCCCAGCCCCGTCATTGCGAACGAA
>NZ_JACUUE010000198.1 GCF_014859475.1 Rhodoferax sp. | reverse complement strand
CCGACAGGCTGCTAGGGCTTGCGCTTTTTCGATGCCGACGGCAGGCAGCTGCGCACGCCATCCCAAAATAGCAGCCGTGCGTCAATGGCCTGACGGGCTGCCTTGTCTGCAGCCTTCTTTTTACCGACGCTGTCGCCGCAGAGCTGCGCCAACAATTGAAGCGAGAGAGGGCCATGTGACGCGTCGTCAAGGTGAATGTGACGTTCAAGGTAGTAATGAAACAAGGGCGCCCTCTTTTGACTGATGCCCATGTCTGCCAGCAGTGACCTGAACATGCCGGGGATCACCTGTTCGCGCCCCATGGCGAAGGCAGCGCCGACAAGATGCGCTTTCCGGGTGTCAAGGAGGCCAAACGTCGTAGCCATGAAACGGCGCGACGGCTCCGGGATATCGCTCTTCAAAAGCGCCGCGGCAATGCCTTTTTTCTCGACGGCTTTCAGGAAGGCACGCACCGGCCGGGTGTCGGCACCCACCTCTTCCATCGCCCCCAGGTAAAGGTCGAAATGACTGATGAATGAGGCACTCCCCTTGGCATCAGGCAATCCCTCGTCGGTCTCCTCGCCCAGTACGATTTCGTTGATGAAACGCTGCGCCAGGGTGGAACGCGCGTTTCCGGTGGGCAGCCACGGCACGGACACCGGCGCAACCGAGCCTTGCAGAAACTTGACCAGCGACATGAAGTCCCACACAGCATACACGTGATGCTCCATGAAGCAGCGCAGGTCGTCCATTGTGCGCACCGAGGCATACAGCGGGTGCCGCTCGAGGCGCGATCGGAGTTCGGGCAAGAGGAGTGCGTCAGTCGAGGTCATGGGCGGCATTGGGTCTAGCGGAGCATCAAATGATAACGGTTGAAATTATCCCACCCTCCGCCATGACGTCTGCCACCTGAAGTGGCTGCAGTCCGGCAACACACAGCTTTGGCCCGCCTATACTTTTTCATTTGGCCGCTCACTCATGCAACACACAGCCACCCAACCCCAGGCGCTCTCGCAGATTCGGGGCGTCTGCCCGCACGACTGCCCCGACACCTGCGCGCTGCTGACCACGGTGAAAGGCGGCATTGCCATCAAGGTGCAAGGCAACCCGGCGCACCCGCACACGGCGGGCAGTTTGTGCACCAAGGTGTCGCGCTACGCGGAGCGCACTTACCACCCGGAGCGCATCCTGCATCCGCTCAAACGCACCGGCGCCAAAGGCAGCGGCCAGTTTGAGCGCGTGAGCTGGGACACCGCCCTGAGCGACATCGCAGCGCGCCTGGGTGCCATTGCGGCGCGCGAGCCGCAGGCCATCCTGCCCTACAGCTACGCCGGCACCATGGGGCTGGTGCAGGGCGAGAGCATGGCAGCGCGCTTTTTCAACAAGCTGGGCGCCTCCCAACTGGAGCGCACCATTTGCGCCGCCGCCGGTGGCCAGGGCCTGGTGCACACGCTGGGTGACAAGGTCGGCATGCGGGTTGAATTTTTTGCCGAAGCCAAATTGATTCTGATCTGGGGCAGCAACCCGGTCACCAGCAACTTGCATTTCTGGCGCTATGCGGCTCAGGCCAAACGCGACGGCGCCAGGCTCATCTGCATCGACCCGCGCAAGAGCGAAACCGCCGACAAATGCCACGCGCACATCGCGCTGCTGCCTGGCACCGACGGCGCGCTGGCGCTGAGTCTGATGCACGAACTGATTCAAAACGACTGGCTCGACCACGATTATTTGGCGCGCCACACGCTGGGCTGGGAACTGCTGTGCGAACGCGCCTTGCAGTGGCCACCCGAGCGCGCCGCGGCCATCTGCAGTATCAGCCCTGAGCAGATTCGCGCCTTGGCGCGCGACTACGGCGGGTGCGCCCGCAATGGCCAGGCAGCGGCCATTCGCATGAACTATGGTCTGCAGCGGGTGCACGGCGGTGGCAACGCGGTGCGCCTGATCGCCAGCCTGCCCGCGCTCATTGGCGCCTGGCGCCATCGCGCCGGTGGCGTGCTGCTATCGAGCTCGGGCGCTTTTCCGGTGCAGCGCGCCACGCTGCAACGCCCCGACCTGCTGGCCGGGCGCACGCCGCGCAGCATCAACATGGTCACCATCGGCGACGACCTGCTGCGCCGGAGCAGCCCAGGCTTTGGTCCGGCCATCGAGGCGCTGATCGTGTACAACAGCAACCCGGTGGCGGTGGCACCCGAATCCGCCAAGGTGGTGGAAGGCTTTGCGCGCGAAGATGTGTTTACCGTGGTGCTGGAGCATTTTCAGACCGACACCGCCGACCATGCCGACTACATCCTGCCCGCCACCACGCAGTTGGAGCACTGGGATGTGCACAGCAGCTACGGCCACACCGACGCGCTGCTCAACCGGCCGGCGATTGCGCCGCTGGGCGAGGCCAAACCCAACGCGCAGATATTTCGCGAACTGGCAGCGCGCATGGGCTTTGATGAGCCGTGCTTTGCCGACAGCGACGAGACGCTGTGCCGCCAGGCCTACGGCGACGCTGTCAGCTTCGACACCCTGCTGGCCAACGGCTTTGCCACCCTCGACACGCCAGAGGCACCTTTTGCCCAGGGCAACTTCCCGACGCCTTCCGGCAAGTGCGAGTTCTTCAGCGCGCGACTGGCGGCACAGGGGTTTGATGGCCTGCCCGACCATGTGCCCAACCATGAGGCGGCGCACAGCTCAAGCGCCTACCCGTTGGCCATGATTTCGCCCCCGGCGCGCAACTTTTTGAATTCGAGCTTTGTCAACGTCAAAAGCCTGCGTGACAGCGAAGGCGAACCGCTGCTGGAAATGCACCCGCTTGATGCGGCGGCGCGCGGCATTGCCAGTGGCGATGTGGTGCGTGTTTTCAATGACCGGGGCAACTACCAGTGCCGCGCCCGCATCAGCGCGCGGGCACGCCCTGGTGTGGTCAACGGTCTGGGCGTCTGGTGGCGCAAACTGGGGCTCAACGGCAGCAACGTCAACCAGCTCACCAGCCAGAAGCTGACCGACCTGGGCCACGGCCCCACGTTTTACGACTGCCTGGTGCAGGTTGCCCGGTACGCAGAGGGCGGCGCGGCCTGATTCAGGGTACCGCCACCACAGGCGGCCCGCTCAGCTGCAGGAGTTTTTTGGTCACCGAGCCGAGCAGCAGGTTCTCGACCACGCCAAGGCCACGGTTGCCGACGACAACGCCGTTGCAACCGAGCCGCACGGCCAGCGCCATGATCTGATCTGCAGGATCGCCCATCACCACATGCAGCCGCCACGGCTGGCCTTGCGCATCGAGCAGGGCACGCGCCCTTGCGCTGGCAAGCCACGCCCGGGGCGCCAGCTCGGTCTCTGCCGCCTCCTTGCTGAACCACTGCTGCACATTGACCAGATGCAGGGCGCAGGCGTGCATCTGGTCAGCCTGGTGCGCAGCATGAGCGACGGCGCGCAACGCGTTGTCAGAACCGTCAACGGCAACCAGCCACGGGTTTTTATCAGGCGCGGCCAAGGGTGGCGCGCTGTCGAAGCTCAGGCCGACCAGGCGGGCGTCAGCGTCGCGCTCGGAAGTGATCGGGGCGGGGACATCAGCTTGGTCGCTCATGCGTCTTCTCCAGCGGCAACGGGTTTGGCTTTTGACAGGGCGAGGCTCGCCGCCACCGACACCAGGATGATGCTGGCGACGATCGACAACGACCACTGAATCGGGATATGGAACCAGGGCACGGCCAGCATCTTGCCGCCGATGAACACCAACACGATGGCCAGGCCATACTTGAGCAGGTGGAACCGATCCGCCATGTCGGCGAGCAGAAAGTAAAGGGCGCGCAGACCCATGATGGCGAAGATGTTAGAGGTGAACACGATGAACGGATCGGTCGTCACGGCGAAGATGGCCGGTATGCTGTCCACCGCGAACACCACGTCGCTGACCTCGATGAGCACCAGCACGAGAAACATCGGCGTCGCCCAGAGCATGCCGTTTTGGCGCACAAAGAACTTCTCGCTACGAAAGTCCGGCGTGATGCGCATGTGCCCGCGCAGCCAGCGCAGCAGCGGGTTCTTTTCCAGGTCGGGCTCGGACTCGGCAACGATCAGCATCTTGACGCCGGTAATGACCAGAAAAGCGCCGAAAACATAAAGAACCCAGGCGAACTGCTGCACCAGCCAGACACCGGCCAGGATCATGCCGGCGCGCATGACGATGGCACCCAGCACCCCGAACAGCAGCACGCGGCGCTGCAACTCCGGCGGAACGGCAAAGTAGCCGAAGATCATCACGAACACAAACATGTTGTCCACCGACAGCGATTGTTCGATCAGGTAGCCGGCAAGAAACTCCAGCGTCTTCGTGCGCGCCATATCTGCGCCATAAGTGCTATTGAGGTACCACCAGAGCAGGCCGGCAAAAGCCAGTGCAAGACTGACCCAGACAGCCACCCAGCTGGCAGCCTCCCGGACATGCACGCGATGCGCCTTGCGCCCGCCGAAGACGAACAGATCGAGCGCCAGCATGGCGAGCACGAAGCCGATAAAGCCGGCCCACATCGGGGCGGTGGCGAATGTTTCAACTGTCCCGTGCATTTGTTACTCGAAACCTCAACTGGCTGCGTGTGGCCGCACGCCGGCGTGCAGCCGATGGCGATGATCTGAGGGGGCTCCGATCAAAGCATCATAAAACTCGATTTTGATAGTATCAAACCCATGACTGGTGCGGCTGGCGGGGATCGAACCCACGACCCTTGGCTTCGGAGGCCAATACTC
>NZ_JACUUE010000197.1 GCF_014859475.1 Rhodoferax sp. | reverse complement strand
TCAGACCTTTGCTGCCAGTTTGTTGCATAAATTTGTCAGCGGTCATTTGGTCAATCAGTAACCCTTGACTGTTTTCCCCAGAACCTTCGAGCATGCCAGCTCAGCTCAATAACCTGGCATTTACAGCGATAGCCGTCCGAACCAGCTTCAGGGTCGCCGGGCGAATGTATTTCTGCATGCCACTTTCGCTGATAACTTCATTCAGGCGCGCGTGCACGTCCAACATGCGCGCGATGGCGCTGGTGGCCCACGTCTTGTCCAGGCTGGATTTTTCGGCCAACGCGAGCAGCAGCGCTCGGGTGATGTTTTTGCCGTGTCCCAGCACGTCCATCTGATGTTCGCCCCCCGGCCCGGCATTAAAGCTCAGGTCGTAGCACGGCGCCAGCTCCCACTGCCGCACTTTGTTCAGGCGAAAAGAGAAGTTCTTTGCGTGGTCATCGCGGTTGTGGAACAGCACGTTGAAAACGCAGCGCTCATACGCTTGCTGCACAGCTTGGTCATTGCGTGTAAAAAGCCTCACAAGACGCATAAACGTGGCGTAGTCCACAGCGCCAGCAGATCTGAAGTCCGCATGCAGCGCACCTGCCAGGGTGTGAACGGGCACGCGCATGCCGTCTTGCACGTCAAAGCGCTCAATCCCAAAAGCGGCCAGCTTTTTGTCCAGGTCGAAGTACGCCGTCTGTGGCATGTTGAGCTGGCACGCTCTTGCCAGCCTTGCATACAGGTGCTCGATGGCGCAGGCTTCCTTGTGCTCGTCTTGAGCGTGGAACTTCACGAGCCAGGGCGCGCTCCCGGCAGTAGCCTGCGTGCTGATGGCATGCGTAGCCGCGTTGTAAAAGACCAGCACCTTGGGCCGGGCACCATGTGGCGAGCCGCCCATCAGTGCCAATTGCTTTAGTGCTTGGCTTTCTTCACCGCTGACCAGCACTTGCACTTCGCGCGCCAGGTCCAGCAACGTGAAGTCCTCTGTGCCGAGTTCCTGGCGGTCAGCGGGCTCGAAGGTCAGCGCGCCCATGCCGCGGCTACCCACAAAAGCGAGGCGATCCAAAGGCGAGAGCGTGGCCGGGTTGCGGCCCGCCTTGCGAAATAGCTTGTCCATGAGCAGCAAGCCCCAACCGTCCGGCAGCGAGTCGCTCACAAGCCCAGGCAGCCGCTGCAAGTAGGTGGGGAAATTCCCATAAGCCTGCGCCGCAAGCCTTAGCCTGAGCGGGGAGAGCTCGAGCTGCTGTGCCAATGCTTCTTTTGAATACTCAAAAAGCAACTGCGAGCCATTGTCGGCCAGCGTACCCAAAAGCCAGCGCTCACCCCAACCCTCGTAGTAAACAAAGACCTTTTTCATGCCGTGGTTTCCGGGGCAGTTGCATTCTTGCGTAAATACTTGCGCGGTGCGCGTACCCGCCTGGCGCTGTTGGCCGCCTCCATTTGGGCGATGGAATTCACTTTGAGCTCAAAAAGCCCCTGCAACTCGGACTCCCGCCCCAGCGCCTGGACGATGCGCAACAAGGACAGGAGCGTGCACTTACCCGAGCCTTCGAGCTCTTGCACGACGTAGCGCGATACCCCTGCGCGACTGGCCAGTTCTATTTGTTGAAGCCCCTGGGCCAGGCGCAATGCCTTGAGCCGGGCGCCCAGCTCATGGGCGATTTCATCGAAAGAGGCAAGACTAAAATCAAACATTTCAGGCGTTATAAACTTATTTATTAATAATGCTCGAAATTATAAGCGCTATAGATCTCACTGTGACGCGCTAACCCGTTTGCGTGGACTGCCGCGTGGCGAGCGTTGATGCCGCCTTGTTTTTGGCGGGTAAAGTATTTGCGTGGTGGCACCGGTGCCCCAGGGCTGGCCGCTCAAGTCAGACCAGGCGTTCAGTGTGGACGTGATCAACCCCGCGCAGTTGTCATGGGCGTTAACGCGCTGAGCTTGAGTTGAATTTCCTATCTATTGAGCAAGATCAAGTAAAAACCAGAGCAACAATGCTTCAATTCGACGGCTGTGGCGTGGCTGGCGGAAATAATTAAATAAAGAAAAAGTCAAGAAACGGCCAGCAACGATGGCTTCGGTCGCGGTTTATCCGTTTGATTGGCGCGGGCCAAATGGCTTTTTTACAAAATGAGTGGGGCAATGTCTGTTATGCGATATATTTTTTCTGCATTACTCGCCTGGGCAATGGCGTTTTCAACGGTGCTATTCGCCCAAACCGCACAAGCGGCCACACCGCTATCGCCCTCCTTTGCTGTGCGCGGCCTGCCAACCGGGGCGCTAACCCCGCTGACCGGCACATCAGTCTCAGCCCACGCGCCCTTTGAAGCAGGCGAATGCAGCCTCTGCCATGCCAATAGCGACCCCAAGAAACCCGGGCCGTTAATCACAGACGTTACAACACTGTGTCTGGGCTGCCACGAAGAATTCCCCGGTGTGCTCAAGCGCGCCCACGTACACCCCCCGGCGCAAAACGCCTGCACCAATTGCCACAACCCGCACAACGCCAATTACCCCAAAATGCTGCTGCAAGAAACCGGCCAGTTGTGTGCCGGTTGCCACAAGGAGGTTGCTGAAATCCATGCCAGCGCCAGCGTGCCGCACAAAGCACTGAGCAGCGGTGCCAAGTGCCTTAATTGCCACAACCCGCACGCCAGCGAGGTAGAGACACTGCTGGTCCAGCTCCCCTTTGACCTCTGCCTGAGCTGCCACAACGTCGATACCATGGTTGGCGCCAACGGCAAAAAACTGCAAAACATGAAAGCCTGGCTTGACGACAACCCAGACTGGCACGGCCCGGTAAGAGACAAAGACTGCGTGGCATGCCATCAGCCGCACGGCGGCGAGCAATTCCGGCTGCTTGATGGCAACTACCCAAAAGAGTTTTATGCCCCATACAACCCGGATGTCTATGACCTGTGCTTTACTTGCCACAAAGAAAAAGCCTTCTCTACCGCCCGGACCGACAAGCTGACTCGTTTCCGCGATGGCACGAAAAACCTGCATTTTGTCCACTTGCAGCAACCCGGCCGGGGCCGTACCTGCCGCGCCTGCCATGAGGTACATGGCTCCAAGCAAAAACACCATATCCGCGACGGCGTACCCTACGGCTCAGGCGGCTGGGTGCTAAAACTGAACTACGAGAAAACGGCCACCGGTGGCTCTTGCGCAAAAACTTGCCACCAAGAGCGTGGCTACGAGAACCGCAAGGCACCTTAAATGCCGCTGCCAGCCATCAAGCGCCTGCTCTTGTTGCTGGTCGTGTTTCAGGCGCTGGCTGGCATAGGCCTGGCGGCCAGCGCCCATGCTGACATTGGCACACCCGTGGCCAACCTTGAGATGACCACCCTACAGGGCGGCAAACAGCCGCTGCTGGCCGAGAGCGGCAGCACCGCGCTGTTTTTCTTTAGGCCGCAGCAAGCGCGCTCACACGCGGCGCTGCAAGAGCTAGGACCTTGCCTGAGCGAATTCGCTGACAAATCCGTGCACCTTGTCGGTGTGGTCTCGGACTCGGTGGCGTTGCCTCAAGTCAGCGCGCTGGTGCAAGAAACCGGTTTTACGGCTGCCGTGCTGGTGGACCCCGGCGACACGCTTTATGGCAGTCTGGAGCTGGCCATGCACCCCGTGGTGGCGGTGATCGGGCCAGACCACAAACTGGCCGCGTTTGAAACCTACCGGACGATTGATTTTTGCGCCGTGTTGCGCTCGCGCATACACCTTCTGTTGGGTGACATCACCGAGTCGCAGATGCAGCGCACGCTGAACCCCGAGCGCACCCACGAGGGCGGCCAGACGCAAGTCGCACGCCGCCACCGCGCCATGGCTGCCATGCTGTTCAAAAGCAAGCGCTACGACAAAGCCCTGGAAAGTGTGCGCAAGAGCCTCGCGCAAGACCCCAATCTGGCGAGCGCGCACCTGCTGCTGGGGCAGATTCTGGCGGCCCAGGGCCAATGCGCTGAGGCCCGGGCAGCCATAGAGCAGGCGCTGACGCTAGACGCCAGCCTGAGCCCGGCCAGCCAGTCCGCATCAGGCTGCGCGGTGGCAAACTAAAGCGGTCTGAATGCAACTCAGAAATGCCGCCTCGGCAACCGTGTTCGCGCTACTGCTGGCGGCCACTGGGCTTGCCGCTGCCGAAAGTTGTGTGTACTGCCACCGCCAGATGACAACAAGCAAGACAGTTCACGCGGCCGTTCATATGGGCTGCAAAAGCTGCCACGACAACCTTGACGTCAGCAAAGTACCGCACCTGAACAAAGGGCCTTTGCCCAAAGGCCTGCGCGCTGAGGTGCCTGCGCTGTGCATCAGTTGCCATGAACAAGCCCTGTTTGAAGGCAAAATGGTGCATGCCCCGGTCAACACCGGCATGTGCCTGGAATGCCACAACCCTCACGCCAGCGACTACCCAGGCCTGCTAAAAACAAAACCGGTCTTACTCTGCCTGAACTGCCACCCCGACATCGAGAACAGCCAGCACGTGATCGCGGGCCTGAGCACCAAAGGGCATCCACTGGGCAACAAAAAAGAAAACGTACCAGACCCCCTGCAGCCGGGCAAAACGTTTTATTGCGCCAGTTGCCACGAGCCACATCGCTCTACCCTGCCCAAGCTCACCCGCTATGGTGCCGGCATGACATCTTGCCAAACCTGCCACCAAATGTGACGCAATCCATGTCCCCGGACTGCATGGACTGCCGCGCTATGCTTTCCATGAACAGCCCCGTCATTGCGAACGCAGTG
>NZ_JACUUE010000196.1 GCF_014859475.1 Rhodoferax sp. | reverse complement strand
TGATGGCGCGGCCCATGCGGTAGGCCACGTTGCCGTTGCGGCTCCACACGCCAGCACCCAGACCGTACAGCGTGTCGTTGGCTTGAGCCAGGGCGTCGGCTTCATCCTTGAAGGTGGTGACAGCCAGCACGGGGCCAAAAATTTCTTCCTGGAACACGCGCATTTTGTTGTGACCCTTGAGCAAGGTTGGCTCAACGTAGTAGCCACCAGCCAGATCGCCGCTCAAGTTGGCTTGGTGACCACCGGTGAGCACTTGTGCGCCTTCCTGTTTGCCGATGTCCATGTACGACAGGATTTTGTCGAGTTGCACTTTGGAGGCCTGCGCGCCGAGCATGGTCTCAGAGTCCAGCGGGTTGCCTTGTTTGATGGCGCGCACACGCGGCAGCACACGTTCCATGAACTTGTCGTAAATGCTTTCCTGAATCAAGGCGCGGCTCGGGCAGGTGCAGACTTCGCCCTGGTTGAAAGCAAACAGCACCAGGCCTTCGATGGCCTTGTCCAGAAAACCATCGTCGCGATCCATGATGTCGGCAAAGAACACGTTGGGGGATTTGCCACCGAGCTCCAGCGACGCCGGAATCAGGTTGTTGGCAGCGGCCTGGGCAATCACCCGGCCGGTGCTGGTAGAGCCGGTGAAGGCAATCTTGGCAATGCGTTTGCTGGTGGCCAGCGGCATGCCGGCCTCGCGGCCAAAACCGTTGACGATGTTGAGCACGCCCGGGGGCAGCAGGTCGCCAATGACTTCCATCAAAATCAGAATACTTACCGGGGTGGACTCTGCCGGTTTGAGCACCACGCAGTTGCCCGCAGCCAGCGCCGGGGCCAGCTTCCAGGCGGCCATCAAAATCGGGAAGTTCCACGGAATGATCTGCCCGACCACCCCAAGCGGCTCATGGTAGTGGTAGGCCACGGTGGTTTCGTTGATGTCGCTCAAAGCGCCTTCTTGTGCGCGGATGCAACCGGCAAAGTAGCGGAAGTGGTCGCTTGAGAGCGGAATGTCAGCGGCCATGGTTTCGCGGATGGGCTTGCCGTTATCGACAGTTTCGGCATAGGCCAGCAGCTCCAGGTTGGCATCGATGCGGTCGGCAATCTTGAGCAAGATGTTGGAGCGGTCGGCCACCGAGGTTTTGCCCCAAGCGTCAGAAGCGGCGTGGGCGGCATCGAGTGCCAGGTCAATGTCTTCAGCGCCCGAGCGTGCGGCTTGGGTGTAAACCTTGCCGCTGATGGGTGTGATCACATCAAAGTACTGGGCTTTGAGCGGGGCCACGTATTTGCCGCCAATGAAGTTGTCGTAACGGGTTTTGTAAGCGATTTTTGCGCCGGCTTGGCCGGGGGCTGCGTAGATCATTGTGAATCCTCTGGGTGTCGTTGGTTGATGAGTTTCCCCTGCGGGCAGGGTGTCGTTAACTATCAAATCGCGTGCCAACGCCGCGACCAAAACGTATCGCATTGATTTATATGAAGTTTCTCTTGAACGTTATGGCGGTGGCCGGGTCTTTGGGTGTTGCAATGTGTGGCAGTTGTCAAACAACGTGACAGTGGACAAGCCCGGCCTCTATGCAGGCCAGTTCATATCGCTGGGAATCACGCCGCTGGCTATCATTGTTGTCATTCAAATGACAAACAGCAGACCCTCGTCTGACCAGGAGACACCTTGCGAAGCTCCCCAAATGCCTTGGTTTTACGCCAGGCGCGCCAGCATTTACTTGAACATGGCGATGTGTGTGCCGATGGCCTGGATGCCTTTGTAGCGCGCTCATGGCAGCGCTCCCTGGCCGCCGGGCTGCAGCCGGTCGGGCGCGTGTTGGACACCGCGCACGCCAACGGTGCCGGTCTGCGCGAGTCGCTGGTGGCCAACCAGGAACTGCTGGCGCACTCACAGCCGGTGATGGAAGCCTTGTTTCAGTTGGTTCGCGACAGCCAGGGCATGGTCATTCTGGCGGACAAGCACGGCATGCTGATGCACACCCTGGGCCATGCCGATTTCCTGGGCAAGGCCGAGCGGGTCGCCCTGTCGTGCGGTGCCTCGTGGCACGAGCAGCATCGCGGCACCAATGCCATTGGCACGGCGCTGACCGAGGCCAGGGGCATCGAAATTCACGGTGCCGAACACTTTTTGGAGCGCAACGACTTCCTGACTTGCACGGCGGCGCCGATCCGCTCGGCACAGGGTCACTTGTTGGGCGTGCTCGATATCTCCGGCGACCAGCGCAGCGGCCCCCCGCACACCTTGGGCTTGGTCAGCATGGCGGCGTGCATGATCGAAAACCGGCTCATCACCACCACGTGCCAGCAGCAAATACGGCTGCATCTGCACTCCCAACTGGAGGGGCTGGGCACGGTGGCCGAGGGCATTGTGGTACTCAGCAACGACGCTTGGGTGGTGGGTGGCAACTGTGCCGGGCTGGCCTTGCTGCGCTTGAGCACGCCTGATCTGGGGGTAGCCCGGCTCGAGAATTTGCTCGATGTCAGTCTGGATGAACTCTTGTCGCGCCACCAGCGTCGCCCGGGGCAGGCATCGCAGGTCAGGCGCAGTGACGGCAGCATCCTGTTCGTGCTGCTGGAGCAAGCCCAGCGCACCTGGCCCAGTCGGCCCGCCAGTCAGGCCGCGTCTGTTGCCGATCGATCCCCTTTGAACTTCGTTAAAGATGCCTTGGCGCAGCTTGACACCGGTGACGCGCGCTGGCGCGCGGCCGCAGACAAGGCGCGTCGGGTGCTCGACAAATCCATCCCGCTGCTGATTCAGGGCGAGTCGGGGGTTGGCAAAGAGCTGTTTGCCCGTGCCGCGCACAACAGTGGTGCGCGCCGCAACCAGCCTTTTGTGGCAATCAATTGCGCGGCCGTGCCTGAGAATCTGATCGAGGCCGAACTGTTTGGTTATGCCGCCGGTGCCTTCACGGGTGCCCGCCGCGAAGGCAGCCCGGGGCGGCTGCGCGAGGCGCATGGCGGCACGCTGTTTCTGGATGAGATTGGCGACATGCCTTTGGCCATGCAAGCGCGTTTGCTGCGGGTGTTGCAGGAGCGCCAGGTCAGCCCGCTGGGCGGCGGGCCTTTGGTGGCGGTGGACTTTGCGTTGATCTGCGCCACCCATTGCAAATTGCGTGAGGCGGCAGAACTGGGGCAATTTCGCAGTGACCTGTTTTACCGAATCAACGGCCTGACGCTGATCTTGCCGCCGTTACGTGAACGCACTGATTTCCAGGTGCTGACGCAGCGCCTGCTGGCTGACCTGAACCCTGGGCGCGGCGTGGTGCTGGCCGCTGGATTGTTGCAACGCCTGAGCCAGCACCCGTGGCCCGGCAATCTGCGCCAATACGCCAACGCCTTGCGCACCGCCAGCGCCATGCTCGACGCGCATGAGCACGAAATTTCATGGTCTCACTTGCCCGACGACCTGGCCGAGGATTTGGCGGCAGCCGAGCGGGTGGTGGCAACTCAGCGCGCGCCACACACCAAGGCGCCAGCGCTGTCGCACAACCTCCAGGCGTTGTCGCGGGCTGCCATTGACCAAGCGCTGCAAAGCAGCCACGGCAACATCTCGGAAGCTGCCAAACAGCTCGGCATCAGTCGTCAGACGCTTTACCGCAAATTAGCCTGAATGAACCCTATCAGCTCGCATTGCGCAGCAGCACATACAGCGCCGTGCCTGCCAGAATGCTCAGCAGCGGCTGCCGACGCCACCATTGAAGTGCCGCCACCGTGGCTACGGCGGCCAGCTCGGCCCAAGGGCCGGACGGGTTGTCGCGGGCATGACCGGCCAGCGTGTGGATCAGCAGCAGCGTCATGATGGCCAGCGGCAAAAAGCGCCCCAGTCGTTGCACCAGCGGATGGCTTTGCAGGAAGCGCGCGGCCAGAAAGGGCAGGGCGCGCAGGCCGAAAGTGACCAGCGCCATGGCGGCGATCACGCCGAGCGCGTAGCGGGTGTCGATCATGGCGTCGCCTTTTGGGGTCTGGTTGTGGGCCAAAAAAGTCCGGCCAGCACGCTCAGGGCGATGGCGAGCAGCAAGGCCTGCTGTGGCATCACCGTCCAGGCCGCGGCGTAGCTCGCCACGGCCACCCACAGTGGAGCGCTTGAGTCGGCGCTGCGCCATTGCTCTACCGCCAGCACGGCAAACAGCGCGGCCAGCGCAAAGTCCAGCCCCACCAGGCCAATTTGCGCCTGCGCTCCAATCAGCGCACCCAGCAGTGTGCCCAGCACCCACCAGCCCTGGTTGAGCAGCGCCACCGTGACCATCTGGCGCGTGCTGGTGCCTGCGGGCAGTGTGGTTAGTACCGAATAGGTTTCATCGGTGAGGGCAAACACCAGATACCAGCGCGCCAAAGGCTTTGTGGGCAACTTGTCGAGCAGCGACAGGCCATAAAACACATGGCGCAGGTTGACCACCAGCGTGGCCAGGGCGATGGCAGCCAGCGGCAGACCAGCGGCCAGCATCGGCACCATCATGAACTGCGCGGCACCGGCAAACACCAGGATGCTGGCGAAAAGCGCCAGCCACCAGGGCGCGCCCGCCTGCACAAACAGGAAGCCGAACACCATGCCCAGCGGCACATAGCCCATGGCCACCGGCACCGAGAGCGAGAGCACGGAAATAGCTGGCGTCTGCGGGGCAGGTGGGGTTTGTGGCGGCTTGGAAGTGGTGGTCATGAAACGGCAGAAAGTGGCCCGCCATGCGGCGAACTGGCGCGTCATGTTAACGTGAAAGAACAGCCCCGTCATTGCGAACGAAGTGACGCAATCCATG
>NZ_JACUUE010000195.1 GCF_014859475.1 Rhodoferax sp. | reverse complement strand
ATGAACCTCAAAACCTCCATCATCTGCTCAAGCGCCCAAGAACGCGAAGCGCTGCTCGCCACACTGGTGACACCAGCGGGGGTGGAGATCAATGTGCATGTGGGCGACGCCAAGCGCCTGTTGTCGGTGATGCAAAAGGACCAGCCCAATGTGGTGCTGCTCGATTTGCCGGTGGCCGATAACGGCGCCTTTGAGCAGATCGAGGCGGCCACCTTGCGGGTACCCGGCGTGATGGTGCTGCTGGTCAGCCCCGACCCGTCCATTGACCTGCTCAGGCGCGCCATGCAAGCTGGCGTGCGTCATATTTTGCCTGCGCCGCTGAACAAAAACAGCGTACTGAGCGCCGTGGACTACCTGCGCGAATCGAAGTCGCTGAGTTCGCGCCTGGTGCCCAACGACGGCGAGTTGCTGGCCTTTTTGAACGCCAAGGGCGGCTCGGGCAGCACGTTTTTGGCGAGCAACCTGGGCTATGCGCTGGCGGCCGCCGGCAAGAAGGTGCTGCTGGTGGACCTGAACCTGTTTTTTGGCGATATGGTGGGCAACGTGACCGACCATCAGCCGGGCTCCAGCGTGCTGGACCTGGCCCGGCAAGCCGACATGCTTGATGCCGCCTTATTGGCGTCGAGTGTGTTGGCAGCCCGTGAGAATTTGTATGTGCTGAGCGCACCGCAGCTGCCCTACCGCATCGAGGCGCTCACGCCCGCGGTGCTGCAAAAAATCCTGGAGCTCGCGCTCAGCCAGTATGACTTTGTCATCCTGGACGTGGGCCGCACGCTGGACCCGACCAGCATCAAGGCGCTCGACCTGGCTACCCGTATTTACCTGGTCCTGCAACTGGCGCTGCCGGCGATTCATAACGTCAAGCGCATCGAGACCGTGTTCGAGGGTTTGGGCTATGGGCAGGGCAAACTCAATGTGGTGGTGAACCGCTATGAAAAAGGTGGCGACATCGGGCTCGATGAGCTCGAGCGTGCCACGCAGACCAAGGTGGCGCGCACCGTGCCGGCCAGTTATGAGGCGGTGATGGCGTCGATCAACCAGGGGGTTCCGCTGCCCATGCTGTCACCGCGCGATGACGTGGCGCATGTGTTGCAGGCGTGGGCCGAAGATTTGTCGCCGGTCACGTTGAAGCCGAAAGAACACTGGTTTTCGGCGCTGACGGGTTTTTAGCACCAAGAGAGAACGATCATGGACACTCAATCACAAGCAGAAGAACTCCGGCTGAAGTCATCACCGACAGAGCTGACCGGCGGGCACCCTGCTGCCGCCTACACGCATACCGAATACCACAGCCTCAAGGACAACTTGCACAACCAGTTGCTCAGCCGGATCGACCTGACCGTGATGAGCGCAATGAAGCCCGAGCGCCTGCGCGAAGAGCTTGGCCTGCTGGTGGAGCGGCTGCTGCACGAGACTGGCGTGGCACTGAACGCGCCGGGGCGCAAGCAACTGGTGCAGGACATTCTGGACGAGATCATGGGCCTGGGGCCGCTCGAGGGCCTGTTGGCCGACCCATCAATTTCGGACATTCTGGTCAACGGCCCGCACCAGGTTTACGTGGAGCGCAACGGCAAGCTGATCAAGACCGAGGTCAACTTCTCTGATGATGATCACCTGATGAAGATCATCGACAAGATCGTCTCGCGCGTGGGCCGGCGCGTTGATGAATCCAGCCCGATGGTGGACGCGCGCCTGCCCGACGGCTCACGCGTCAACGCGATCATTGCGCCGCTGGCGCTCGACGGCCCGCTGCTTTCCATTCGCCGCTTTGCCGTGGTGCCACTGACCATGAGCGACCTGCTCGACAAACGCACACTGACGCCGGTGCTGAGTCAATTGCTCTCGGCCATGGTGCGCGCCAAGATGAACATTTTGATTTCGGGCGGCACCGGTACCGGCAAGACCACGCTGCTGAACGTGTTGTCGGCTTCCATACCGCACAACGAGCGCATCGTGACGATCGAAGACGCCGCCGAGCTGCAACTGCAGCAGCCGCATGTGGTGCGACTGGAAACCCGCCCGCCCAACATCGAGGGCAAGGGCGAGGTAAGCCAGCGCGCGCTGGTGCGCAACAGCCTGCGCATGCGACCCGACCGCATCATTGTGGGCGAGGTGCGCGGCGCCGAAGTGCTCGACATGATGCAGGCCATGAACACCGGCCACGAAGGCTCCATGGCCACGGTGCACGCCAACTCGGCGCGCGACGCGCTCACCCGGCTGGAAAACATGGCTGGTTATGGCGGCGCGTCGATCCCGCAGGATGCGATGCGCCAGCAGATCAGCTCGGCCATCATGGCGGTAATCCAGATTGCCCGGCTCAACGACGGGCGCCGCAAGATTGTCAGCCTGCAGGAAATCAACGGCATGGAAGGCGACATCATCACCATGCAGGAGATTTACCACTTCAACCAGACCGGCATTGCGCCCGACGGCTCGGTGCAGGGGCACTTCAGGGCCACCGGCGTGCGGCCCAAGTTCATGGACCGGCTGAAGTCCTACGGCCTTGAGGTGTCTGACGAAACCTTTGACCCCACACTGATTTACGAGTGACATCATGGACTACAGCTTTTCACTGTTATTGATCCTCGGCTTTGTGGCGGTGGTGCTGCTGTTCGAGGGCATCTACGCTTACTGGAACGACACCCGCAGCCCCGAGGTGCGCCGGGTGGCGAACCGCCTGCGCGCCATTTCAGCCGGTGGCCACGTCGAAGGCGAAGCAAAATTGTTCAAGGAACGGGTGCTCAGCCACACCCCATCCGTGCAACGCCTGCTGTTGTTGCTGCCGCGCGTGCACCATCTGGACCGCTTGCTGCTGCAGGCGGGCAGCAGCGGCACGGTGTCGCACCTGCTGGCGGCATGTGCCGTGCTGGCGCTGACCGGCCTGGTGGCGGGCTTGGTGCTGCAGTGGCAGGGCCTTGTCACTTTTCTGGCGGTGTTGGCGCTGGCGCTGCTGCCCGTGTTGCGGCTGGTATGGCTGCGCAACAAGCGGCTGAGCAAGATCGAGGCGCAGTTGCCCGATGCCATGGACCTGATCGGGCGCGCACTGCGCGCCGGCCACGCGTTTCCGTCGGCACTGGCCATGGTGGGTGCCGAGGCACAGCAGCCGATTGCGGCTGAGTTCAAGATCATCTCTGACGAAATCAGCTTTGGCATCTCGGTGGACAGCGCGCTCAACAACCTGGCCAGCCGCGTGCCAAGCCCGGACGTGCGCTACTTTGTGATGGCCGTGATCATCCAGCGCGAAACCGGCGGTAATCTGGCCGAGTTGCTGGGCAAGCTGGCCGAGCTGGTGCGCGAGCGCTTCAAGCTGTTTGCCAAGGTGCGCGTGCTGGCCGCCGAGGGCAAGCTGTCGGCCATCATTCTGGTGGCACTGCCGTTCTGTGTGGCTGGCGTGGTGCAGCTATTGAATCCGGGCTACATGGCGGTGCTGTTCACCGATGCAATGGGCATCAAGCTGGTGATTGGCGCGATGGTGCTGATGGTGATCGGCATTTTTGCCATGTGGCGCATCATCGACATCAGGGTCTGAGGGAGGCCATCATGAACATGCAAACGCTTATTCTGGTCTTGCTCTTTCTGGCGGTCACCGGACTCGCCTGGGGGGTCACACTTTGGTTCGACCGCGACTCGGCCTTGCGCCAGCGCTTGAACCAGTTGATCACCCCCGAGGGCAGCGGTGAAAAGAGCCTGATCGCAGGCAGCGAATGGCAGGCCAAGGTGATCAAGGCGGTCGGCCCCATGGCCAAGCTGTCCACCCCCAAGGCGGGCTGGGACGAGTCGCGCCTGCGCGTGCGCTTCATGCAGGCCGGGCTGCGCGAGGCCTCCTGGCCAGCCCTTTTCTTTGCCACCAAGACCGTGCTGGCGCTGCTGCTGCCCGGCCTGTTTGTGCTGTACCAAGGCGTGAGCTCGATGCAGCTGGCCGTGAACACCACGGTCATGCTGCTGCTACTGAGCGCTGCCATCGGCTATTACCTGCCCAACGGGCTGCTGGCCCACCTGATCGAGCACCGCAAGCAAGAGCTCGAAGACGCGCTGCCCGATGCGCTCGACATGATGCTGGTCTGCGTGGAGGCCGGCCTGGGGCTCGACGCCGCCATGAACCGCGCCGCCGGTGAGATCGGGCTGCGCAGCGCGGCGCTCTCAGACGAACTGAACCTGGTGGCGCTTGAATTGCGCATGGGTGTCAACCGCGAACAGGCCTTGCGCAACCTGGCCTTGCGCACCGGGGTGGACGACATTGCCTCGTTCGTGGCCATGCTGGTGCAGTCGGACCGCTTTGGCACCAACGTGGCCGATGCGCTGCGCATCGAGGCCGAGACCATGCGCACGCACCGGCGCCTGCGCGCCGAGGAGCGCGCGGCCAAGATTCCGCTCAAGCTGTTGTTCCCGCTGATTTTCTTCATCTTTCCGTCGCTGATGCTGGTGCTCATGGGCCCGGCCATGATCAGCATTTACCGGGTGCTGCTGCCCACCATGGCGGGCAACGGCTAACTTGCATGAATCCGGAGCGACACCCCAGATGATGAAAGCGTACCGTCATCGCGAGCCATCCGTACCCGGCCCGATACCGCACACGGACCTTGAGCAGAGACTTCGTCACTGCGAGCCCCCCGTACCTGGTCCGATACCGCACACGGACCTTGAACAGAGACTTCGTCATCGCGAGCGAAGCGTGGCGATCCATGTCTTCCGAAGTCATGGATTGCGTCACTTCGTTCGCAATGACGACGTTCTTTCACGTTAATGGTTAATGGCCCAGATT
>NZ_JACUUE010000021.1 GCF_014859475.1 Rhodoferax sp. | reverse complement strand
TACGGCTGGCTTTCCATGAACACCCCCGTCATTGCGAACGAAGTGACGCAATCCACGCCCCCAAACTGCCTGGACTGCCGCGCTACGCTCGCAGTGACGAAGTCGCTGTTCAAGGTCCGTGTGCGGTATCGGGCCAGGTACGGCTGGCTTTCCATGAACACCCCCGTCATTGCGAACGAAGTGACGCAATCCACGCCCCCAAACTGCCTGGACTGCCGCGCTACGCTCGCAGTGACGAAGTCGCTGTTCAAGGTCCGTGTGCGGTATCGGGCCAGGTACGGGGGGCTCGCAGTGAAGCGGCTTTTCTTGCAAAGCTTGTCTTATGAACGATATCCTTGGCTGGACCCTGCTGGCCCTTGGCGTGTTGAACGCGGCCCTGCTCATTTACCTGCTGCTGCGTCGCTCAGATGCCGACACCTCGGCGGCGCGACACCTGATGCAGCAGGTCAAGGACAGTTCAGAGCGACTCGAGCGCGAACTGCGCCGCGAAATTCTTGACGCATCGCGCGACAGCCGCCAGGAGCTTGCGCTCACGCTGAGCACGTTTCAGCAAACGCTGGTGCAGCAGGGCGCAGAAGCCACGCGCACACAAAACACGCAAATCGACGCGTTTGGCCAGCAGCTCGCCCTGCTGCAAAAAACCTTGCACGACACGCTGGCCAGCCAGCTCTCGGGTTTGAGCGAATCCAACGCGCGGCGCATGAGCGAGATCCGTGAAACGCTCGAAAAACAACTGGCGCAGCTGCAGACCAGCAACGCCGCCAAGCTCGACGAAATGCGTGCCACGGTCGATGAAAAATTGCAAAGCACGCTGCAGACGCGCCTGGGCGAGAGCTTCAAGCAGGTGGCCGACCGGCTGGAGCAGGTGCACAAAGGCCTGGGTGAAATGCAGACGTTGGCGCAGGGCGTGGGTGACCTCAAACACCTGCTCAGCAACGTCAAGACGCGCGGCATTTTTGGCGAGGCGCAACTGGCTTCGCTGCTGGAGCAGGTGTTTGTGCCGGACCAATATGCGGCGCAAATCGCCACCCGCCCGGGCAGCAAAAACGTGGTGGACTTCGCTATCAAGCTGCCCGGCCGCACCGACTCTGGCGTGCCTTTGTGGTTGCCGATCGATGCCAAGTTTCCCAATGAAGACTACGAGCGTCTGCTCGATGCGCAGGGCAGGGCCGATGCGCCGGGTGCCGAGCTGGCGGCGCGCGCGCTGGAGCAGCGCATTCGCTTTGAAGCCAAGTCGATTGCCGACAAATACCTGGAGCCGCCTTACACCACCGACTTCGCCATTCTGTTTTTACCCACCGAAGGCCTCTACGCAGAGGTGTTGCGCCGCCCCGGCCTGATGGAATTTCTACAGCGCGACTGCCGCGTCACGCTGGCGGGGCCGACCACTTTGTTGGCCATGCTGAGTTCGCTGCAAATGGGCTTCAGAACCCTTGCGCTGGAGAAACGCTCCAGCGAAGTCTGGCAGGTGCTGGGCGCCGTCAAAACCGAATTCGGCAAGTTTGGCGACGTGCTGGCCAAGGTCAAGACCCAGACCGAAACGGTGCTCAAAACCATTGACGGTGCGCAAACCCGCAGCCGCGCCATGGGCCGTGCGCTGAAAAATGTCGAGGCCTTGTCGGAGTCGCAAAGCGCTGCCCTGATCGTGCAAGACGTTGACTTCGACAGCGCCGACGGCCCTGCCAACCCGTGAGCGCTGCCTGGGCGCACACGGCCCCTGGCGCTTGGCGCCCCCCCCCGGTTCACAAACCGTAAAAGCGCTGAATCACCGCCCAGGCCGCTTCGGGCGCGTCCACGTACTCGAAGAGCTTGAGGTCTTCAGCGGCAATCACGCCTTCTTCCACCAAGGCATCCACGTTGATCAGGCGCTTCCAGTAGGCGCTGCCATACAACACGATGGGCACAGGCTTGGCCTTGCGGGTCTGCACCAGGGTGATGACTTCAAACAACTCATCGAGTGTGCCAAACCCGCCCGGAAAGGCCACCAGCGCCTTGGCCCGCGTCATGAAGTGCATTTTGCGCAGTGCAAAGTAGTGGAACTTGAAACTCAGCGTGGGGGTCACGTAATGATTGGCACTTTGCTCGTGCGGCAGGGCAATGTTCAGGCCGACACTTGGCGCACCCATTTCATGCGCGCCGCGGTTGGCCGCTTCCATGATGCCGGGGCCGCCGCCGGTGGCAATGAACAAGCGCTCTTCGGGACGGCGGCGCATGCTGTCACTTGCCACCAGCCGGGCAAACAGGCGCGCCTGGTCGTAATAACGGGCATTTCGCACCATCCGATGCGCCACGGCCAAGGCGCTTTCGTCGCCACTGAGCTGCGCCTGGTAAAGGCTGTTTTTGGCATCTTCGGGCGCAGCAAAGCGGGCACTGCCAAACACCACCACTGTGTTTTCGATGCCTTGCTCGGCTTGGTCTAGCTCGGGTTTGAGCATCTCCAGCTGGAATCGGATGCCGCGGGTTTCCCGGCGCAGCAAGAACTCGGGGTCGGCAAAAGCCAGGCGGTAGGCATCGGCCCGGAGCGGGTTGCCTTGGTCAGAATGGCTTTGGAGTTCAGCCCAGGCATCTGCCAGCCGGTTTTCATTGAGTTTTTGGGGCGTTGTTTCAGTAGGGTTCATGGCGCGCATTGTCCCGGAAAAGCCCGGGCAGCGTTGGAGCGGCGCCCTCGCCGCGAACGGCTGTCAGGTTCCGACTCGTCCAGCTTGGGCGCAGCAGCTTGGGGCATGATATTTCTCAATGGTGCTGACTGTGGCTCAACTAAGATGTGCACTACAAGGGGAATTGCATGACGACGATTTTTGATCCGTTGCGTTTCAGTGCCGTCTCGATGGATATGGCGGTCTGCGCGCGCGGCCCAACATACGCCATCGCCGCCCGCCAACAATCCCGGCTGGTGAGCTTGCTGGCCTCTGCCATGCAGGACTCCGGCTTTTACCGCGAGCACCTGCGCGGTGTCGATCCATGCCAAGCCAGCTTGTCCGAATTGCCACCGGTGTCCAGACAGGCCCTGATGGCCCGCTTTGACGACTGGGTGACCGACCCGCAGATCAAACTGGCTGATCTTCGCACTTTCACCGCCGACGCGCAGCGCATTGGTCAGGCTTACCTGGGGCAATATCTGGTGTGGGAGAGTTCTGGCACCAGCCATCAGCCCGGCATTTTTGTGCAGAACGCACAGACGATGGCGATTTATGACGCGCTGGAGGCATTGCGGCGCAGTGCACCACGACCGCTGCAACGCTGGCTCGACCCGCTGGCGCTCGCGGAGCGCATTGCCTATGTCGGCGCCACCAGCGGCCACTTTGCCAGCTATGTGAGCCTGCTGCGGTTGCGCCAGTTGCACCCCTGGTTGGCCCCGTCTTTGCGAAGTTTCTCAATTCTTCAAGCTGCCAGGTCGCTGGTTGATCAGCTCAATACCTTCGAGCCTACTGTCATTGCCACCTATCCCACCGTTGCGGCCGTGTTGGCCGATGAGGCCGAGCGCGGCACGCTGAACTTTGCGCCTAACGAAATCTGGACAGGCGGAGAAAACTTGAGCCAGGCGCTGCGCCAACGCCTGGAGGCGACCTTTGGCTGCGCGGTACGCAACAGTTACGGGGCTTCGGAGTTCATGTCGATCGCCTGGGAGTGCAGCCAGCAGCGCTTGCATCTGAATGCTGACTGGGTGATTCTGGAGCCCGTCGATGCGCTGGGGCAGCCCGTGCCCGCTGGCGAGTGGTCTTACACGACCTTGTTGACCAACCTGGCTAACCGGGTGCAACCGCTGATTCGTTACGACCTGGGCGACCAGGTGCGCGTTGATCACACGCCCTGCGGCTGTGGCTCAGCCTTGCCCGTCATCGAGGTGCTCGGTCGCCGGGACGATGCGCTGATCATGGCGGGGCGGCGCGGTCAACTGGTCACGCTGCTGCCGCTGGCACTGACCACGGTGCTGGAAGACGAAGCCGGCGTTTTTGATTTTCATCTCTGCCAGCGTGACGCGCGCACCTTGCTGCTGCGCCTGGCCGTGCAGGGCCCAGAGGGCGAGGCCGCTGCGCAGCGCTGCCGCCGCGCACTGAACAAGTTTGCCGATGCCCAGGAGCTCATGCCGATCAAGCTGCTCTGTGAACTGGGGCAAACCATGCCCAGAGGTCCTAGCGGCAAGGGCAAACGCATCGTGGCGTGCCGTGCCAAATAACAAGAGTCCCGTCACTGTGAGCGAAGCGCGGCAGTCCATGCTGTTGGAAGTCATTGGCTGCTTCACTTCATTCGCAATGACGACGTTCTTTTATATTGAGAAAATGCGGTCCTGAAGGTGAGTCAGGGCGGCTGCGAGGGTGCCGGCCATGCTGACGACATTGCTCTGGTGTGCAATGCAGTCGGTGCTCCAGATTTCGCCAATGCCGGCGGACTGCATCAGCTGCAACGCATCGCCCGAAAACAGCGCGTGGGTGACAGCCACATCGACCGACGCAGCTCCCGCCGCCAGCAATTGCTGTGCCGCGCGGGCGACGGTATGACCAGTGCTGACCACGTCGTCGAGCAGCACCACCTGGCGCCCTCGCACCGCCAAGGCCGGGAGCGCCACCACCACCGAACGGTCGCCATGGCGCAGTTTGTGGCACACCGCATGGTCGAAGCCGTGACGCGCTGCCGCCATGGCGACCCACTGCGCCGCCTCTTCGTCAGGACCGATGAGCAAAGCCTGCGGTCGGTGTGCCGCAATCCAGTCGGACAACAAGGGCGCTGCGCTCAGCGCGACGGCGTCGGTGGCAGGCAAAGCTTGCTGTAGCGTTGCCACCCGGTGCAGGTGCGGATCAACGGTGATCACCGCATCGAAGAGGCCTGCCAGAAAGCTGCCGACGATGCGCTGGCTGATGGCCTCGCCGGGAAGAAAAGCGATGTCCTGGCGCATGTAGGCCAGATACGGCGCCACCAACGTCAGGTGGCGCGCGCCCAGGCTGCGCGCGGTCTGCGCCAGCAACAGCAGCTCAAGCAACTTTTCATTCGGATCGTTCAGGCTGCGCAGGATGACCACTTGCGCTGGCAGCGTGGTGGGCAGGCGCAGCTTGATTTCGCCGTCGGGGAAACGGTGCCGCTCAATCGGCGCAACGGCCATGTTCGCAGCCTGCGCCAGGCGCCTGGCGCTGGGCAGTTCGTCATCAAAACACAACAATAAGGGCGCATTGGTCTTGGCTGACATGGCGGGTAGGGTCAGAGGGTTTGAGCGCATCAAAATTCGACAAAGACGTGTGGCACCTGGCTGGCATCGCCCACCGCATAACCGGTGGATTTGGCACAGGCCTGGTGGGCGAAGCCAAGGTCGCTCTGAAAGCCGGCATGCACCCGGTACAACAGGTCTCCCGAGGCCACCGTTTCGCCGAGTTTGCGAAACAGGTCGATGCCCGCGCCAGGCACCTTGGGCGCACCGGCCAGGCGGGCAATGCGCGCCAGCTGCAAATTGTCGATATTGGTCACCACGCCTGATGTGTCCGCGTGAACCTCGAACGTCAGCGGACCCAGCGACGGGTGCTCGTGGTCGAACGACTTGCTGCCTTGGGCGGCAATGATGGCGTTCATTTTGGCCAGTGCCCGGCCCGAGTCCAGAATGTCGCGGGCAATGGCAAAGCCGTCGCCACCGCGCACATCCGGGTGGCATTCAATCAGGCGACCGGCCAGCCGCAAGGCTTTTTGGCGTAAGTCGTTGGGCGCCTGCGGGTGGTTCTCGAGCACCTGCATCACGTCGCGGGCCTCCAGCACCGGGCCGATGCCGCGACCAATGGGCTGGCGTCCGTCGGTGATGACCACGTCGAGCGACAGGTGCATCCGGCCAGCGACATATTCGAACAAGCGGCGCAAGCGTTGCGCGTCTGGCATGGAGCGCACTTTGGCGGTCGGGCCGATCGGAATATCGAGCACCAGATGGGTCGATCCGGCGGCAATTTTCTTGGACAGGATCGAGGCCACCATTTGGCCGGGTGAGTCGATGGCGAGCGGTCGCTCCACCGAAATCAGCACATCGTCGGCGGGCGACAAATTGGCCGTGCCGCCCCAAGCCAGGCAGGCGCGGTGCGCACGCACAATGTCGGCCATTTGTTTGAGTGGCAGCGCCACATTGGCCAGCACTTCCATGGTGTCGGCGGTACCGGCTGGCGAGGTGATGGCGTGCGACGATGTCTTGGGGCAGAGCAGACCGTGCGCGGCGACGATAGGCACCACCAGCATCGAGGTGCGGTTACCCGGAATGCCGCCAATGCAGTGCTTGTCAACCACCAGCGGTTCATGCCAGTCGAGTTTGCGGCCGCTGGCGACCATTGCCTCAGTCAAAAAATACACCTCTTCGCGGTCCAGCTCGTCGCGGTTGGTGGCGACCACAAAGGCGGTCAGCTCGATCTTGGAGTAGTGCAGCTCGGCAATGTCGGTCACGATGCTGCGGAAATCTTCACGGCCCAGGCGCTCACCTGCGAGCTTGCGAAACAGCGCGCCCACTGAAGCGGGCGGCTCTGCCTGCGACACCGAAACCACATGGCCTTCTGCGACCGCGAGTTGCAAAAAAGCGTCTTCTGACAAGCCCAGCTCATTGCAGCCCACGATGGCCGCATCATCGACCACGTTCAGGGTTGCCAGAATGTGCTGGTCATTGGCGCGAACCTCAACCTTGGACAGGGCCTGGAACCCTTCGGCCCGGTAAAGCCCGCAATCGCGGTGCAGGTAAGCCACATTTTCACGGTAGGTGTCAATGGCAACCCGGCGCAGCGCGAGTTTGGAGGCCACCAACTCCTCGGGCGGCCGGGCATCAAGAAGGCATTGTTCTTTGGCTACAGGGGTCATGACCGAAGCCTACACCGATTTCGGCTCTGTGTGCCTTGATGAAAACGTGATGGGCGTCGCCAAAACCCAATAAAAAGGCTTCCGGAGAAGCCTTTTGTGATTTCACTGGTCAAGCCCCGGCGGTGCCAGTGCTTGAGCGTTCTTACACGCGCTTGCGGTATTCGCCGGTGCGGGTGTCGATTTCGACCTTGTCGCCTTGTGCCACGAAAATTGGCACGCCGATCTCGAAGCCGGTGGCGATTTTGGCGGGTTTGAGGACCTTGCCCGAGGTGTCGCCCTTGACGGCTGGCTCGGTCCATGTGATTTCGCGCACCACGCTGGTGGGCAGCTCGACCGAAATGGCCTTGCCATCATAAAACACCACTTCGACCGGCATGCCGTCTTCAAGGTAATTGAGCGAGTCGCCCATGTTTTCCGCCTCGACTTCGTACTGGTTATATTCCTCATCCATGCAGACATACATCGGGTCGGCAAAGTAGGAGTAGGTGCAATCTTTCTTTTCCAGAATGACCTGGTCGAGCTTGTCGTCGGCCTTGTAAACGATTTCGGTGTTGAAGTTGGCGATCAGGCTTTTGAGCTTCATGCGCACGGTGGCCGAATTGCGGCCGCCGCGGCTGTATTCGGTTTTCAGGACGACCATCGGGTCTTTGCCGTTCATGATGACATTGCCGGCGCGTATTTCTTGAGCTATTTTCATAAAAGCGTAAGGAGAGAGTGAAAGTAGGCCGCGCATCAGGCGGCGAGGGCGGCCAGGACTTATAAAAACTCAAGTCGATGCCGCAAAGCCTGCCATTTTAGTGGATTTTTGCGGTAAAGCTGAGCAGTTGGCTGGTCAAATCCTGCTGCTGCTGCAGGCGTGCCTTGGCCTGGGTGGCGCAAAGCTGCCAGTCGTCCGGTGCAAACTGCGCGTCACCTGGCGGGGCTGCGGACGGACCCAAGCCATTCCACTGCTGGTGAAACGCGCGCAGCGAGGCGGGTGCCTGCAGCCAGTCCAGAAAGGCCGCCAGCTTGTGCGCATGGGCGCCGTCGTGCTGCGGATAGGTCTGCCAGACGAAAGGTTTCCCCGCCCACAAAGCGCGCACCAGCGAGTCTTCGCCGCGGACAAAATTGACGTCGCTGGCCCACAGCAGATGGTCATAGTCCAGTTGGCTGAGTTGGGGTAGGCAGAAAATTGACAGCGAATCTTGCCGGTTCCATGCGGGTTGGCGGCGGTTCTTGTTCAAGACCTCGGCGCGTACGGCCACACCGGCACGGCCGCAGGTAACCAGCAGACGCGTCGGCTGGGCATCGCTCGCCAGCGTGTCGAGCAGCTCGCCCAGACCGGCGGGCTCATAACAAAACAGCGACACCAGACGCTCGCCTTGCCAGGGCACGCCTTGCCGGGCCAGCCAGGCCTGGCGGTCAAATTTGGCCAGTCGCGCCATCAGGTCAGGCTCGCGCAACAGGCCGCCGGTGTCAGCCGTAAAACCGGGGTAGTAAAAATGCTTGGTCAGCCCGCGACCGGGCCCGCTTATGACCGGCGAGGGCAGGCCGTGGCAACGCGCCGCATAGGCCTCGGCGCTCAGGTATTCCAGATTGATCCAGCGGCAAGGCTGTCCGCTATGGACTGTGTGTTTTGCGTAGGCCGCGACGAATTCAGCATCGATATTGCAGCCAAAGGTTTCGATCAGCACGTCGCCCGGCGTGATGCCGGTCAGGTCAATGGGTGCCGTCCAGGCACGCACTTCGATGCCCGGCGCGCCTTGCGGTGCCATCCAGGCCAGCGCTGAGGTATCGTCTGCCCACAGCCGCACCGCCTGGCCACGTTCGGCCAGGTTGCAGGCCAGGCGCCAGGCCACGCCGAGGTCGCCAAAGTTGTCGATGACCCGGCAAAAAATGTCCCAGTGCAGTTTGGGGGCGGCAGAATCCTGGTGCATGGCCGGATTGTCCACAATACGCACCTATGCCTGAAAATATCCCGAACTCGCCGCTGCCCGCCAACGCCGATGCGACCCCTGCGTCGGCCCACCCTGAGCAGTTGCTCAGCGACGTCGCCAGCCTGCCAGCCCTGCCTGGCGTCTATCGCTATTTCGACGCGCAGGGCAACGTGTTGTACGTGGGCAAGGCCATCAACCTGAAAAAACGGGTGTCGAGCTATTTTCAGAAGAACCATGGCGGTACCCGCATTGGCCACATGGTCAGCAAGATTGCCCGGCTGGAAACCACCGTGGTGCGCTCCGAGGCCGAGGCGCTGCTGCTGGAAAACAACCTGATCAAGACGCTTAACCCCAAATACAACATCCTGTTTCGAGACGACAAGAGCTACCCGTATCTCAAAATCACGGCCACTGGCAAAGCGGGTAGCGAACGGTTTCCGCGGGTGGCGTACTACCGTGGTGCGGTCGAAAAAAAGCACCATTATTTCGGCCCCTACCCGAGCGCCTGGGCGGTCAAGGAGGCCATTTTGCTGATGCAAAAGGTGTTCCGGCTGCGCACCTGTGAAGACTCGGTGTTCAGCAACCGCACCCGGCCCTGCCTGCTGTACCAGATCAAGCGTTGCTCGGGGCCGTGTGTGGGACATATTTCCCCTGAGGCCTACGCTCAGGATATCGCTGATGCCGAGCGCTTTTTGAATGGCGATGCGCGCGAGGTGATGACGGCGCTGGAAGCCCGCATGATGATGCACGCCGACAAGCTGGAGTTTGAGCAGGCCGCCGAGCTGCGCAACCAGGTGGCGGCGCTGTCCAACGTGCTGCACCAGCAGTCGGTGGACAACGTGTCGGACCGCGACGTGGACATTCTGGCAGTGAAAGTGCAGGGCGGTCGTGTCTGCGTCAACCTGGCCATGGTGCGCGGCGGGCGGCATTTGGGCGACCGGCCCTATTTTCCGGTCCATGTGGAAGACGCGGCCGAACTCGTTGAGTTGGATGCCAGCGAGGCCGCGGCTGGCGTGCGCAGCGTGGAAATGCAGGTGCTCGATGCCTTCATTGCCCAGCATTACCTTAACGTGTCGGCACCGCCGTCGCTGGTGGTGAGCGTGCCGGTGGACAAGGGCTTGCTGCAGGCGCTGTGCGAGCAAACCGGCGTCAAGGTGAGTGCCGTGCACAACCCGCGCGAACAGCGCCGCGTCTGGCTCGAAATGGCGCAAACCAACGCCGCCTTGCAATTGGCGCGGCTGCTGGCCGAAGAAGGCTCGCAACAGGCCCGCACCCGGGCACTGGTCGAGGCGCTCGATCTGGCCATTGATGACCTGGCCGCATTGCGCATCGAGTGTTTTGACATTTCGCACACAGCCGGTGAATCGACCCAGGCCTCGTGCGTGGTGTTTCACGATCACAAAATGCAAAGCGCTGAATACCGGCGTTTCAAGATCAACGACATCACCCCGGGCGACGACTACGCGGCCATGCGCCAGGTGCTGCTGCGCCGCTACGGCAAGCTGGCCGAAACCCTTGCCGACGCCAAACGCACAGGCGAATTGCCCGCCGGCACCGGTCGCCTGCCTGACCTGGTGCTGGTCGATGGTGGCAAGGGCCAGGTCAGCATGGCGCGCGAGGTGTTCAAACAACTCGGGTTGGATTTGTCATTGATCGTGGGCGTTGAAAAGGGTGAGGGCAGGCGCATTGGCCTCGAAGAGCTGGTGTTTGCCGATGGCCGCGACAAGGTTTACTTGGGCAAGGACTCGGCCGCGCTGATGCTGGTGGCGCAGATCCGGGACGAGGCGCACCGCTTTGCCATTACCGGCATGCGCGCCGCGCGCGCCAAGGTGCGCATGAACGGCGGCCAGCTTGAAGATATTCCCGGCATCGGCCCGAAACGGCGCGCACGCCTGCTGCAGCGCTTTGGCGGCGTGCGCGGCGTGGCGCTGGCATCCGAAGCCGACATTGCCCAGGTAGAGGGCATTTCGCATGATCTGGCTGCAGAAATTTACCGCGTATTGCACTGAAGCCGTTACCTTTTGACAAGCAACGCGTGCCACAATTGACGCATGTTCTGGACCATCCCCACCCTCATGACCTGGGCGCGCATTGTGGCGATCCCGCTGATCGTGGGCGTGTTTTATTTGCCGCTGGAACCCGACACGCGTAACCTGATTGCCACCGTCATGTTCGTGGTGTTCGCCGCCACCGACTGGCTCGACGGCTATTTGGCGCGCAAGCTCAACCAGGTGTCGGCCTTTGGCGCCTTTCTGGACCCGGTTGCCGACAAGTTTCTGGTCTGCGCCTGCGTGCTGGTGCTGGTGCATCTGGGGCGTGCCGATGTCTTTGTGGCGCTGATCATCATTGGCCGCGAAATCGCCATTTCCGCGCTGCGCGAATGGATGGCACAAATTGGCGCCTCCAGGAGCGTGGCCGTGCACATGATCGGCAAGCTCAAGACCACGGCGCAAATGGTGGCGATTCCGTTTTTGCTGTTCGACGGCATGCTGTTTGGTGTTATCGACACCCATGTCTGGGGCGTCTGGCTGATCTGGATCGCCGCCGTCATGACGGTCTGGTCGATGGTCTATTACCTGCAAAAAGCACTGCCTGAGATCAGGTCGCGTGTGAAGTGACGGTGCCTATCGAGCGGCCCCTGATCCGGGCCATGCCGGCGGTGTTTGTGCTGATCTGGAGCACTGGTTTCATCGTGGCGCGTTATGGCATGCCCCATGCGCCGCCCTTCAAATTTTTGGTGATTCGCTACGCCCTGTCCATCGCCTGTTTTTTGCTCTGGATCGCGTTGGCGCGGGTCAAGTGGCCTACGCAGCGCATGCAGTGGCTGCACTTGGCTGTCACAGGTGTTTTCATGCATGCGTTTTATCTGGGCGGCGTGTGGGCGGCGGTCAAGCTCGGCATGGGCTCCGGCTTGTCGTCGCTGATTGTGGGCCTGCAACCTGTGCTCACCGCGCTCTGGCTGGCAGCCACTGGCTACCGGATTGTGCCGCGCCAATGGCTGGGCCTGGTGCTGGGTTTCATCGGGCTGGTGCTGGTGGTGTCGCGCAAATTTGGCGCGGGTGCCGAAGCCAATTGGGTCAATCTGTCGCTGGCCGTGGGCGCTTTGCTCAGCATCACCATTGGCACGCTGTACCAGAAACGCTTTGTCACGTCGTGCGATGTGCGCAGCGCCAACACGGTCCAGCTAGGTGCCGCCTTGCTGGTCACCTTGCCGCTGGCCGCGCTGGAGTTGGAAGTCATCAGATGGAATGCTGAACTGGTCGGTGCCATCGCCTGGTCGGTGCTGGCCTTGACGCTGGGCGGCAGCTCTTTGCTTTATCTGCTGATCCAGAAAGGCGCGGCCGCCTCTGTGACCAGCCTGATGTACCTGGTGCCGCCGGTGACGGCCTTCATCGCCTGGATGCTGTTTGCCGAGCCGATCACCTTGACCACAGTGTTGGGCACGCTGCTGACGGCCCTGGGCGTGGCACTGGTGGTGCGTCAGCCCCGTTTAACCTGATTTTTTTGAATTTGAAAAGGAGTCTGTTGTGGACAAGAAAAGAATTGCCGTGATCGCCGGGGACGGCATTGGCAAGGAGGTGATGCCCGAGGGCATTCGCGTGCTCGAGGCCGTGGCCGACAAATTCAGCATCCCCTTGCAGTTTGACCACTTCGATTTTTCCAGCTGGGACTATTTTGAAAAACATGGCCAGATGCTGCCCGACAACTGGAAAGCGCAGATTGGGGGTCACGATGCCATTTACTTCGGCGCGGTCGGTTGGCCCGAGAAAATTCCCGATCACATCTCGCTATGGGGCTCGCTGCTGCAGTTTCGCCGCGAGTTCGACCAGTACATCAACCTGCGTCCGGCGCGTCTGATGCCCGGCATCATCGCCCCGGTGGTGCGGCGCGACGGCAGTGCGCGCCAGCCCGGCGAAATCGACATGATGATCGTGCGTGAAAATACCGAGGGCGAATACTCCAGCATCGGCGGGCGCATGTATGCTGGCACCGAGCGCGAGATCGTGGTGCAGGAAACCGTGATGTCGCGCGTTGGTGTCGATCGGGTGCTGAAATTTGCGTTCGAGCTGGCGCAGTCGCGGCCCAAAAAACACCTCACCAGCGCCACCAAGAGCAACGGCATTGCCATCACCATGCCGTATTGGGACGAGCGCGTGGCAGAGATGGCCAAGCACTACCCGGGCGTGACAGTTGACAAGTTCCACATCGACATTCTGACGGCCCACTTTGTTCAGCGGCCGGATTTTTTCGACGTGGTGGTGGGTAGCAACCTGTTTGGCGACATCCTGAGCGACCTCGGCCCGGCCTGTACCGGCACCATCGCCATTGCACCCAGTGCCAACCTCAACCCCGAGCGCAAGTTCCCGTCGCTGTTCGAGCCGGTGCATGGCTCGGCCCCCGACATTGCCGGCCAACAAAAAGCCAACCCGATCGGACAAATCTGGAGTGGCGCCATGATGCTCGACTTTTTGGGCTTCAAGGCGGCGCACGACGCGGTGATCAACGCCATCGAGCGCGTTTTGGCAGCTGGCAGCGCTGCGCCGTTGACCCCCGATTTGGGTGGCAGCGCCAGCACTTCGGACTTGGGCCGTGCGATTGCGCGTCAAATCGGACTTTGAAAAATTTGCCCGGCGTGCTCCTGCTTGTTGGTCAATCCCGTCTAGAATCACTTTCCTGTCGGGTGAAAACTGCCTGCGCGCCAGGCATTTTGCTTTCCAAAACGACTAACGAGACATTTGATTTAAATCCAACTCCCGTGAGAGGTAAACAGTGAACAAGACCGAATTAGTTGATTTCATTTCCGAGGATGCTGACATTCCCAAAGCGGTTGCTGCGCGCGCCCTGGAGTCCACCATCGAAGCCGTCAAGGTCGCCTTGGGCAAAGGCGACTCGGTGTCGCTGGTGGGTTTTGGTACTTTTGCCGTGGGCAAACGCGCGGCGCGTACCGGCCGCAATCCGCGCACTGGTGCGTCGATTAAAATCAAGGCAGCCAAGGTTCCAAAATTCCGTCCCGGCAAGGCATTGAAAGATGCCTTGAACTGAAACCGTTTTCGGTGGGGTGATTAGCTCAGTTGGTAGAGCGGCGCCTTTACACGGCGTAGGTCGGCGGTTCGAGCCCGTCATCACCCACCACACGCATCAAGGCGAACACCGTGTTCGCCTTTTTTGTTGCCACACAGGAGAGTTAGCGCATGTTCGATATTTTCCGCAAGCACACCAAATTCATGATGTTGGTGTTGTTCTTGCTGGTCATTCCGTCCTTTGTTTTGTTCGGCATCGACGGCTACAACCGCATGAGCGAACCCGATGAGCCTGTGGCGCGCGTTGGCGGCAATGACATCACCAAATCCCAGTGGGATGCAGCCCACCGCGTGGAAGCCGACCGCATTCGCGCATCCATGCCCACGATTGATGCCAAATTGCTCGACTCTGCCGAGGCCCGTTACGCCACGCTGGAGCGTCTGGTGCGCGACCGGGTGGTGGCACTCGCCGCAGCCCAGGCCAAACTCTCTACCAGCGATGCCCGATTAGCCCGTTTTTTGCAGGAAGACCCCACCATTGCCGCGCTGCGCAGGGCGGATGGCACGATCGACATGGACCGCTATCGTCAACTTGCAGCCAACCAAGGGTTCACTCCGGAGGGGTTTGAGAACAATGTGCGCTTTGATCTGGCCCGGCAGCAAGTTGAAATGGCCGTGCGTGCATCCAGTTTTGCTTTGCCCGCGGTTGCTGATGTGGCCTTAAATGCTTTTTTTGAAAAGCGCGAAGTCCAGATCGTCAATTTTTTGGCCAGCGACTATGCGGCCAAGGTCAGTCCTACCGAAGCTGAACTCGAAGATTTCTATCAAAAAAACCAGGCGCTTTTTCAGTCGCCTGAGCAGGCCCAGGTTGAATATGTGGTGCTTGACCTGGATGCTGTCAAAAAAAGCATCCAGATACCAGAGGCTGACCTAAAGGCTTATTACGAGCAAAACGCCACCCGCCTGAGTGGTGTTGAAGAGCGTCGCGCCAGCCATATCCTGATCAATGCGCCCAAGCAGGCAACTGATGCCGACCGCCAAAAAGCCAGGCTCAAAGCCGAAGAACTGCTGAAGGCGGCGCGCGCCAACCCCGCTGCCTTTGCCGATCTGGCCAAGCAAAACTCGCAGGACCCGGGCTCGGCTGCCAAAGGCGGCGACCTGGGTTACTTTGCGCGCGGCGCCATGGTCAAGCCGTTTGAAGACGCGGCGTTTGCCCTGCAAAACGGGGCAATCAGCGATCTGGTCGAGTCTGACTTTGGTTTCCACATCATCCAACTCATCGACATCAAACTGCCCAAGCAGCGTTCTTTTGACGACCTGCGCGCCAGCCTTGAGGCAGACCTGATCAATCAACAGGCGCAACGTAAATTTGCAGAATTCGCAGAAATCTTCACCAACACGGTTTACGAACAGTCAGACAGCCTCCAGCCTGTGGTTGACAAGCTCAAGCTGGAGATCAAGACGGCCGACAAACTCACGCGTCAACCACAACCGGGTGTCACGGGCATCATTGCCAATGCGAAGTTCCTGGAAACGCTATTTTCGTCCGACACCATCGCCAACAAGCGCAATACCGAGGCGGTCGAGACAGCAGCCAACCAGCTGGTGGCAGGCCGTGTGGTGATGCATCAACCGGCACGCACCCTGGCGCTGGCAGAAGTCCAGACACGGGTTCGCGCGCAATTGGTTGCAGCGCGTGCCTCCGAACTGGCGCAAAAAGAAGGGGCGGAAAAACTGACGCTCTGGAAAGCAGGCGGTTCGCCCGCCAACCTCCCTGCGGCCCAAGTGGTGTCGCGTGACCAGCCGCTCAATTTGCCGGAAAAGGTCCTGACGGCCGCGCTGCGCGCCGATTCCGCCAAGTTGCCTGCCTGGGAGGGTGTCGATCTGGGTGCCCAGGGCTACGCCGTGATTCGCGTCAATCGCGTGGTTGCGCGTGATGAAGCCGAGCAGGCAGCGGTGCGCCAAAGCCGCGATCAATATGCGCAATGGTGGACGGGCGCCGAGACGCAGGCCTACTACGCGCTGTTGAAAGAAAAACTGAAAGCCGAAATTCTGGTGCCCAGTCCTGAGATCGCCAGGTAATGTGCTTGCTGAACTCGGGCGCAAACCTGGGCGGCTTTTGATGTCGATTTGATTTTTCATCAGTTATAATTTTCGCTACGGTGGCTGTAGCTCAGTTGGTAGAGTCCAGGATTGTGATTCCTGTTGTCGTGGGTTCGAGCCCCATCAGCCACCCCAAAATAAGCGTTAAGAATCAACAGCTTAACGATGTTTTAAGAATCCCAGGCACGCGATGGGCACGTTCTTGAAATGAAAAAGCCCGGCATGCCCGGGCTTTTTGTTGTCTGCAGATAGCTGATGGCACTTTCCATGAACAGCCCCGTCATTGCGAACGAAGTGAAGCAATCCATGTCCCCGGACTGCATGGACTGCCGCGCTACGCTCGCAGTGACGGCTTCCTTGTTCAAGGTCCGTGTGCGGTATCGGACCAGGTACGGGGGGCTCGCAATGACGACTGTCTTTCATCATTTGGGGTGGTTGAGTTGCCATGACCGTTAGATCAATGAATTCAGGTGCGCGCAGCACCGCGTCGTCCCAAGCCTTCGGCAATGAAGGCCAGCACCAAAGAATTGAGTGACACGCCCTCCGTTTTCGCCCTTGCTGTCAGTTGCCGGTGCATGGATCGGGGAAGTCGTGCAAGAACTTTGCCGGATGCCGATGCGGGCGTGAAATCTTCCGCATTGAACGCTGGTGCTGGGACTTCCTGCCCCATGTCCACCATAGCACTGACTGTGGCAATGAAGGCATCTCGTCCATCTGCAATGGCTTCCAGTTCGTTTGCTCCATCTGCCATCACGCCTGGAATATCGGGCATGGTGAACATGAATCCGCCACCGTCTGCCGCGTCAATAGGGCTGACAACGTGACTGTAGGCCTCGAAGGGGAAAGTGGGCTGCACTTTGCCAATGGTCTTAACGATCATGACTTACTCCTGAATCTGGTCAATGAGCGCCACAAAGCGCTTGAGGTAAATGGCCTTGATAGGCCTGTGAGCAGGTACGGACAATGGGTCTTTTACTGAAGGATGTGAAAAAACGTGATGACTGCCCCCAGTGCTTCGCACTTCTAAACCGTGCTGTTTGGCTACTGTGAGCAGTTTTGCCATGGCCCAATCGTTCGGGTTCTGGCGCATTGCATTGAGTAGTTTTGTAGCCGTGCTCACGCTTTGAATGATAACGCCTGTAATATCATTTCACAAGAGTGAATTGCAACATTAGTGTTCTGGGAGTCAGTTCTGACAAAGGAAGCTTTCTGGCTCAGATCACGATCGACCGGAATACCCGTCTTGGCTGACAGCGTACTTCACCAGTGCGCCACCGTAGGCGTCCAGGGTTGCAAGCAATGGCGCGGCTGGAACTTCAAATAGCAGCAGTGGCCATAGGGCTTTGAGCGGGTAGGTCTTTGCCACAGTGCGGTTACGCAGTTGCCAGCGCGGACGCTGCCCCCCGTTTAGCGCGCAAGTGTCGCGTCGGCTTTGGCTTGGACACCTTGACCGTGGGGCTCATCCCGGCGGTTGCCGCCATGTCAATCAGCGTGTCCAAGGAAAACAGGTTGATCTTGCCTCGCATCAGGTCGGAAACGCGGGGTTGGGTCACACCAAAGAGGGCCGCAGCATCGCCCTGGGTGATGCCCCGCTCGCGAATCACCTCAGTCAGGTTCATCATCAGTTCGGAGCGTGCCCGCATACTGGCGGCCTGCTGGGGGGTGTCCTCGATCGCATCCCAGATGCTGCTGAATCGTTGTTTGTCTGTCATTTTGAAATCTCCTTCACCAGTTCTTTAAAACGCTTACGGGCCAGTTCAATATCTGGCTGTGACGTTTTGGGCGTTTTCTTTTTGAAGCAGTGCAACACATACACGGCATCCTCAAATTTGGCGACATACACCACCCGAAATGTTCCGGCCTCGTCCCAAATTCGCAGTTCCATGACGCCCGCGCCGATGGTCGGCATGGGCTTGACATCGCTTGGTTCCAATCCTTTTTGGACCTTGTCCAATTGGTGCCCAGCCTCGCGCATTGCTGTTTGTGGGAAGTCCCGCAAATCGCTCAGTGAGCTACCCCGAAATTCAATGTCTTTCATGATTTAAGTATATAGTTTTTTGTATGTTCTTGTTGAATGATGTTTGCCGCTTGCTCAATCTTTATGCCACGGCCCGCAACGCACCCGGCGCGGCGAGCCGCCCCAGCAAATACGTCAAATCCACCAGGCGCTGTGCGATCAAGTTGCGCACCTCGCCCGCGCGTTGCCAGGTGCCATAAACGCCCAGCAGTTTGGCGTTCATCAACGCCTGGCGCTGCCGCTCACGTACACTTTTCCAGACGATAACCTGCACGCTGCCGTGTTCGTCCTCCAAAGACACAAAAACCACGCCCTTGGCGGTGCCCGGTTGCTGGCGCAGTGTGACGATGCCGCAGGCGCGCACCAGACGCCCATCGGGCAGGTCGTGCAAGGCTTGCGATGACGCAAAGCGCATGGCGCTCAAGCGCTGGCGCAGCAGCGCCATCGGGTGGCGCCTGAGCGAGAGCCCGAGGGCGGCGTAGTCAAACATGATTTCTTCGCCCTCGGGCGCCTCGGGCAACTCAAGCAGCTCTTCTTCCACGGGCGCATCGCGCAGCAGCAGGGGCGGTGCATGTAATGCCGCAGCGTCCCAAACCTGTTGCCGGCGGTGTCCCGACAGGCTGGCCAAGGCGTCGGCCGCGGCCAGCAGTTTCATCTCATATTGCGCCAGCTGGGCGCGGCGCGACAGGTCTTCTGCGCTCTCGAAGGGCGCTTGTGCCCGCGCGGCCACAATGCGCTCGGCAGAAGTTTGCTTGAGCCCGGCAACCAGGCCCAGACCCAGGCGCACGGCCGGTGTGTGGGGCAGGTCCTCCAGCGTGGCATCGAGGTTGCTGAACATCACATCCACCGCCCGCACGACCACGCCGTGGCGTTTGGCGTCTTGCACCAGTTGGCTGGGCGAGTAAAAGCCCAGCGGCTGTGCATTGAGCATGGCGGCCAGAAAAGCGGCGGGCTCGGTGTGTTTGAGCCAGCAACTGGCGTACACCAGCAAGGCAAACGAGGCAGCATGAGACTCCGGGAAACCGTACTCGCTGAAGCCCTTGATCTGCTCAAAAATCTGCTCGGCAAATTCTTTTGTATAGACACGCGCGGTCATGCCCTCAACAATGCGGTCGTGGTATTTTTCCAACCCGCCTTTGCGTTTCCAGGCCGCCATGGCGCGGCGCAGGCCGTCGGCCTCGCCCGGGGTGAAACCGGCCGCCAGTATGCTGACCTGCATCACCTGTTCCTGAAAAACTGGTACGCCCAGCGTTCGGCCCAGCGCCTGTTCCAGTGTCGCGCTGGGGTAAGTTACCGCTTCTTTGCCCTGGCGGCGGTTCAGGTACGGGTGCACCATGCCGCCCTGGATCGGGCCGGGCCGCACCAGCGCCACCTCGATCACCAGGTCGTAAAAACACCTCGGCTGCAAACGCGGCAACATGCTCATCTGCGCCCGTGACTCGATCTGGAAAACGCCCACGGTGTCGGCCCGGCAAATCATGGTGTAGGTGTCGGGGTCTTCGGCCGGGATGTCTTGCATCTGGAACTCGAAGCCACGGCGCAGGCTGACGAGTGCCAGCGCTTTGCGAATGGCCGTGAGCATGCCTAAGCCCAGCACATCGACCTTGAGCAAACCCATGGCATCGAGGTCGTCCTTGTCCCACTCGATCACGGTGCGGTCTGCCATGGTGGCGGCTTCGATGGGCACCATGCGCGACAAAGGCCCCCGGGTCAGCACAAAGCCGCCCGGGTGCTGCGACAAATGCCTTGGGAAGCCCATCAGTTGACGCGTCAGGTCCATCAACTGCTGCACCGCCAGGTCGTCCAGCGACAGGCCCAGCGTTTGCAAACGCTCGATTTGCAATTCGCGGCCATCCCAATGGCGGTGTGATTTGGCCAGTTTTTCCAGCAGTTCCAGCTCAAAGCCCAGGGCCTTGCCCACGTCGCGGATGGCCGACTTGGGCCGGTAGGAAATCACCACCGCCGTCAGGGCGGCGCGCTCGCGGCCGTACTTTTGGTACAGGTACTGAATCACTTCTTCGCGGCGCTCGTGTTCGAAGTCGATGTCAATGTCGGGCGGCTCATTACGCTCTTTGCTGATGAAGCGCTCAAACAGCACGCTCATGCGCGCCGGGTCAACCTCGGTCACGCCCAGGCAGTAACACACGGCGCTGTTGGCCGCCGAGCCACGCCCCTGGCACAGGATGTGGCGCGAGCGGGCAAACGAAACGATGTCATAGACCGTCAAAAAATAGGGCTCGTAATGCAGCTCGCAAATCAGCGCCAGCTCATGCTCGATCTGATGCTGCACCTTGGCGCTCATGCCGCCGGGCCAGCGCCGCCCGGCGCCCTGGTAGGTCACCTTGCGCAAATACGACTCCGGCGTTTCTCCGGCCGGCACCACCTCCTGGGGGTACTGGTATTTCAGCTCGTCGAGGGAAAATTGGCAGCGCTGTGCCAGCTTGAGTGTTTCAAACAGCAGCGTTGCCGGGAAAATCCGGGCCAGCCGCAGCCGGCTGCGCAGGTGCCGCTCGGCGTTGGTTTGCAGGTCAAGGCCGCACGCGGTTAATGGCTTGCCGACACGGATGGCGGTCAGCACATCTTGCAGGGGCTTGCGCGAACGCACATGCATGTGCACATCGCCCACAGCCACCAGCGCAATGGCCGTGGCGTCGCTCAGTTGTCTTAAGTTGTAAAGCCAGATTTCGTCGTCCAGCGTGAGCAACTGTGTCACACCCAGCCAGCAGCGGCCGGTGAAATGGGCCAGCAGCCATTGGCCAATCGCCAGCAGCTGCGTCGGGGTGTTGCTGCGCTCAGGGCAGACGAGCACCAGGCAATCGGCCAGCGCAGCCCCGTGAATGTCTTCCTGCTGCAGCTGGTAGCTGCCCTTTTTTGCAGCGCTGCGCCGCAAGCGGGTAATGAACTCGCACAGGTTGCCGTAACCGTTCAGATTGCAGGCCAGCACCACCAGCGTAAAAGGGGCTGTACCGCTGACCTGAAATTGCGACCCGATCAGCAGCTTGAGGCCACAGGCTTTGGCTGCCACATGGGCGCGCACCACGCCGGCCAGGCTGCACTCGTCGGTGATGGCCAGCGCGGCGTAGCCCAGCGTGTGGGCGCGCGTCACCATCTCCTCGGGTTGGCTGGCCCCTTTTAAAAACGAAAAGTTTGACAGGCAGCGCAGTTCTGCGTAACCGGGAAGCCGGGGTGAAGGGGGCAGGGCGGCCATGGCGCTTCTTCAGGCAAAGATGCCATGCAAATACCAGCACGCAGCTTCGTTGCGAGCCCCCCGTACCTGGTCCGATACCGCACACGGACCTTGAACAGAGACTTCGTCATTGCGAGTCGCGCAGCGACGTGGCAATCCATGCAGTCCGGGGTCATGGATTGCTTCACTTTGTTCGCAATGACGGCTACTGTCGCAATGACGCGAATGTTCATGGAAAGGCAGGCGTTGCTGAAAAATCCACAACGCGCCGGCATGTTGGCTCAGGGCCACCCAGTAGTCGCGCGCCACCTGCAGGCTGTGCTGGCCGTCGTCGGCCTCTGTGACGCGGTGCCACCAGCCGCCCTCAACACGCTCCGGGCCCAGCAGAAGTTGCAGCGGCCCCTGGTACAACGGGCAGTCGCCGCGCACATCAAGCTGGAGCGGGTTTTTGAGAATCCAGGTCGGTTGCGGCCCCGGCAGCTGGCGCACCTTGGTGCCGGGCCTGGTGGCGTTGATGGGTTGCCAATGTGCCATCCAGGCCATGCGGGTGTCCTCTGCCAGCACCGGCCGCAGCACACGTTTGTGACCCAGCCGGGATTGGATGCGCTCCAGCACCTGATCCACGGCTTCACCGCTGGCACGGGTATCGGGCAGCAGGGATCGGTTCGTTTCAATGAACGGGCTGACCTCGGTGGCGCTCAGGGCCAAGTCACCCACCGGGGCCAGCAGTTGCACCCGGGCCAGGTTTTCGGTCAGCAGCCGACACAGGTGGTCGACGTTTTGGGTCGGCTGCGCCGTGCGCGCCGTGAGGCTGCCGCCCGCACTGGCGTCGCGGGCGCGCAGGGCGTCGTGACCCCAGTGCAGCGTGAAGGCGGTCACGCCGCATTGACGGGCCGACAACCAGCCTTTCAATTGCAACAGCAAACGTCGGGCGCCGAACATCAGTGCCGGGGCCGTGTCCACGCGGCCGGGCAACTCCAGCTTGGCCGAGAAGGTCTGTGCAATCTTGACCCACGGGTAGCCCTCTGGGCGCAGTCCGTAAGCCTGGTCCAGCACCAGCAGCAGCTGGCTGTCAAAACGTCGGCTGATGCCGCCGCGTGGCAGTTGGCGCACATCAGCCAGCGTTTGGCAGCCCAGGCGCGCCAGCGTGGCCGCATGGATGTTGACGGCATCGATACACGTCAAAGGCAAAGGATCGAGCAGCTGCGCCAGCGGCATGGCAAAGCCGTCGCGGATGCCCATGCGTGCACAGGCCAGGGCCGCCAGGCTGGTTGGCGCCCAGGCCAGCGCCGTGATGCCGAGCTCGGCGGCACCGGCTTCCACCAACTGGTGCAGCGTGTCTTCGCCACTGAACAAACGCATGCTTTGAGCCACCTCAAGCCAGACCGTTTGCGCCTGCTGTGCCACCCGGGGGGTGAACTGAAGCGCCCAAACGGCCACGCCTTGGGGGTCAATGCGCGGCGTGCTGTCGCAGGCGGCATTGGTCAACAGCGCGGCCCAATGCAGGGACATTTGCAGCCTCCGTTCTTCTCATGAATAGGTTCCGTCATTGCGAACGAAGTGACGCAATCCATGTCCCCGGACTGCATGGACTGCCGCGCTACGCTCGCAGTGACGAAGTCTCTGTTCAAGGTCCGTGTGCGGTATCGGGCCGGGTACGGATGGCTCGCAGTGACAAAGTCCCTGTTGATGGTCCGTGTGCGGAACAGCCCCTGATCCGGACGACTTGCAAGCAACTGGCTGGGGTGCATCAGGCGGGGTGTCAACATGCTGGCCAGCGTGCCCGGCACTGATGGCAGCACGACGGGGCCGTCGAGCAAGGCGCCTTTGCGTTTGAGAATATGAACGTGCAGGCTCCAGTCTGGCCCGAGGGTGGTCAAGAGCCGCAGCGGGGCGGGTGACGTGTCCAGTTGCGCCGCTTCGGGCCGGAACAAAAAAACCGGGCAGTCGCAGGATTGGGCGTGAACCTGCAAGCGACGCAATTGCTCGGCACGGGCCTGGGGCAACCAGGCCAGAATAGCGCCACCGCGCGGGTTGGCCTTGACCAGCTGTTCTGTGCACCAAAGCCGCTCGGCCGGGGTGTCGGCCGCGATCCAGACGATGTTTTTTTCGGCGATGCCGAGTTTGACCAAACCCGGTGCGTGCGGGCGTTTGGGCGGCCCCACCAGCAGGATGTGACCACCCCCGGCGGCAAGCCCTGCCAGCGCAGGTGCCAGCAAGCGCCATTCGCAAAGAGAGGGTTGGGGTTGCAGCAGTTCAGTCAGCGCATGACACGGCCAGCCGCCACCGGGCAGCTCGGCATCCAACGATGCAAAGCCGCTCGACACCACCGACTGTCCGGCCTGTGACACCTGGGAGCCGCGCCAGACGGCCTGGGCGATGTTGCCCGGGAGCTGGTCCAGGTCAAACGAATGTGGCGGCGCATCACCCGGTGGCGGGGCGGCGTTGACGATCCATTGCAGTGCGGCAGACATGGCGTTTGGTTGAAAACTGTTTAATTACTGTTTAAAAACACAGTATAACCAAATCGTCATGTTGTAGAAGCGGTGCCTTCGCCGCGTGGGCTTTTACGCCATAGTTGTCGCGCCTGAAAATTCAAGCCGTTCGAGTTTGCCCCGGCCTGGCCCCAGCAGGTGCTTGAGGGCCAGGCGGTAAGTGTCGAGGTTGAAGGCCAGCGGCTCAGTGCGGCTGTGCAAGGCAGCGTTCAGGTCTTCGTCCGAATGCACGGTGGCCAGGTGGCACCATTGGTCGAACAGATGGATGTCGGTGCGCCCGGTGCGCGCGTTGTGTTCACGCAAGCCCACTTTGCCGGCAAAAGGCCAGACTTGCAGTTTGTTGCCAGCCAGCGCCAGTTGCAGGCGCAGGTGGTGGCGTTCGGGCGCTTCCTGGCCGCAGCACACGCCCTTGCACTGGCCGATCTGGTGGCCAAAACAGCGGCCCTTGCCCGACTCCAGCCCCAACGTCTGCAGGCACAGCCCGTGTGTTTGGGCGAGCTCGCGCAGCTGGCTTTGAGCCTGGTTTTTCGAGCGGTAGGGGCCGTACAGCGCGCCAAATTGTTCCGGCGCCAGTTCGCTGCCACGCACCAGCGTCAGCAGCGGCCGGCTGTTCGGGTTGGCCTCAAGCCGCCAGGCGCACAGGTCGCCTTCGCGGCGCAACTGGCGGTTGTGCACGGGCTGGCGCGCCTTGACCAGCCGCGCCTCAAGCAGCAGGGCACCGAGCTCACCGGCGGTCTCGATCCACTCGATGCGCCTGATTTCCTGCGCGATGCGCATCTCGCGGGCGTTGCGGCCGGCCGCCTGAAAGTGCGACATCACCCGGCTGCGCAGCTTGACGCTTTTGCCGATGTACAGCGGCAGCGGAGTGTCGCCAAAAAAGAGGTAAACCCCGGGCGCCTCGGGAATGTCGGCCACGTTGGTGTCGAGCTGCGGTGGCAACGCCGCACTGCCTTGCAACAAACTTTGCGCTTGGCCCGCCACATGGTCGGCACCCAACTCGGCCTGCGCCAACTTGAGCCAGCTTTGCATCACCTCGACATCGCCCATGGCGCGGTGCCGGGCGCTGCTGCTCAGGCCGTGGCGCTGCATGATGGCGTCCAGCCCGTGGCTTTTGAACTGCGGGTACAACAGCCTTGAGAGGCGCACCGTGCACAGCGTTTTGACGCGCAGCGCCACGTCCAGGCGACTCAGTTCATTGAGCAGAAAACCATGGTCAAAGCGCACGTTGTGGGCCACCAGCACGGCGCCGTCCAACAGGGCCAGCAATTCAGGAGCGACTTCGGCAAAGCGCGGCGCACTGGCCACCATGGTGTTGCTGATGCCGGTGAGCTGCTCAATGAAATGTGACACCTGCACGCCCGGATTCACCAGCGTGCTCCAGCGTGCCACCTCGATGCCGTGCTCGACGCGCACAGCGGCAATTTCGGTGATGCGGTCATGCACCGGGTTGCCGCCTGTGGTTTCCAGGTCAAGCAGCACGTAACAGGGCAGCATCGCGTGAGGCCTCAGCGCTGCTTAAATAATGTCAAAGACATGAATGGAAAAGTTGCCCTGGCGGCGGTCGGCAAAAAAACGTTTCAGGGTTTCATTCACGGTCTGAAAAGCGAGCTCGTCCCAAGGGATTTCATGCTCGGCAAACAAGCGCGCCTCGATGGTTTCAAAGCCCGGGTCAAACTGGTCGCTGAGCAACTGGGCGCGGTAAAACAAGTGCACCTGGCCGACACGCGGGATGTTCACCAACGAGAAAAATTCGCCCATCTCAAACTGCGCACCCGCTTCTTCTACTGTCTCGCGCGCTGCGCCTTCGCTCACGGTCTCATCGAGCTCCATGAAGCCGGCGGGCAGCGTCCACTTGCCCCAGCGCGGCTCGATGTTGCGCTTGCACAGCAGCACCTTGTCGCCCCAAACGGGGATGGTGCCGACCACGTTGAGCGGGTTCTCATAATGCACGGTCTGGCAGCCAGGGCACACCGCACGGCGCTTGGTATCGCCATCTTCGGGCAGCCGATACACCACGGCGGTGCCGCAGTTTTTGCAGTGTTTGATCGGGGGGCGGTGCATGAACTTAAACCACCTTCAATTCAATGCCGGTCAGGCCGCTGATGCTGCCCTTGAGCGTGTCGCCCGGCACCACCGCGCCCACGCCCGCCGGGGTGCCGGTGTAGATCAGGTCGCCGGGCTGCAGCTCCCAGGCGGCGGACAGCTGGCAAATCGTTTCGGCAATGTTCCAGATCAACTGTTCCACCGTGCTGTGTTGGCGCATCGCGTCGTTCACTTGCAGGCTGATGGCGGCGTGGTTGATGTCGCCTGCTGCGGCTTTGGGGGTGATGGGGCCAATCGGCGCCGAGTGGTCAAAACCCTTGCCAATGCACCACGGGCGACCCTGCGCCTTCATGTCGTTTTGCAGGTCGCGCCGGGTCATGTCCAAACCCACGGCGTAGCCAAAAATATGCTTTTCAGCCTGATCCACCGCGATGTTTTTGCCACCGGTGCCAATTGCCACCACCAATTCAACTTCATGGTGCAGGTTTTTGGTCAGGCTGGGGTAGGGCAGGGGCGTGACGCAGCCTGGCTCTGCCACCAGCACGGCATCGGCCGGTTTCATGAAGAAAAATGGCGGCTCGCGCCCGCTTTGGCCCATCTCCTTGGCGTGCTCCAAGTAGTTGCGGCCGACGCAGTAAATGCGGTGCACCGGAAACTGCGCGCTGGTGCCGACCACCGGCACGGCCGCGCCGGGCGCAGGAAGAAAAACGGTGTTCATGGCGAACTATCCAATTCAAGCCGATTTAGCGACCAGCTCAAAGTGTTCCACCACCGGCGGGCTGGCAAAAAACGGCCCAACGATGGCGCGCCACTCGGCGAACGCCGGAGAGCCCCTGAACCCCACCGTATGGTCTTCCAGCGTGGTCCAGAAAATTTGCAGAATGTAGCGCTGGGGATTTTCAAGGCAGTGGTTCAGCTTGAAACCTTCAAACCCTTTTGCTTTGGCTATGACGGTCTGCAAGCCGCGTTGCACAGCCTCTTCAAAGGCGGCGTTCTGGTCGGGCTGAATGGAAAAGTCGGCGAGTTCAAGAATCATAAAAATCTCCGCGAGGATGGATTAATTCGTCAAGCAGCGAGTCTAGCGTTTTCAATCCGGCCGCCAAGTTGAACGGTAATAGGACTGAGGTATGCTGGAGATATGAATCACACCACCTTTATCCCTGGCAAAGATGCCGCCCTTGAATCCACCATCAGCACGCTGCAAGGCAAGCTGCAAGCCCTGGGTTTCCATATTGAAGAACGCAGCTGGCTCAACCCGGT
>NZ_JACUUE010000194.1 GCF_014859475.1 Rhodoferax sp. | reverse complement strand
GCCCTGTGGGAGCGGCGCCCTGTGGGAGCGGCGCCCTCGCCGCGATTGCCTTTGAACGGACTCAGGCGGTAGCGCCCACGGCCCGCTTGTGCAGGCTGCGCGTTGGCACCGCGCTGCTGTAGCGCTCCAGCGCCAGACCTTCGGTGCTGATGGCGGTCTGCCGTCCGGTGACCAGGTCAGCCACCAGTTGCCCGGAGCCGCTGGCCATGGTCCAGCCCAAGGTGCCGTGGCCGGTGTTCAAAAACAGGTTGGGGTACTGCCGCGTGGCGCCAATGATGGGCGTGCCATCGGGCGTTTGCGGGCGCAAACCGGTCCAGAACTCGGCCTTGGGCAGGTCGCCGCCGGGAAACAGGTCGGCCGTTACCATCTCCAAAGTGGCGCGGCGCTTGGGGTTCAGGCTCAGGTCAAAACCACCCAATTCGGCCATGCCACCGACGCGGATGCGCTGGTCAAAGCGGGTGATCGCCACCTTGTAGGTTTCGTCGAGCACAGTCGATTGCGGCGCCAGGCTGGCATCTAGCAGTGGCACGGTCAGCGAATAGCCTTTGACCGGGTACACCGGCAGATTCAGGCCGAGCGGCTGCACCAACTGGCGCGTGTAACTGCCCAGCGCCAGCACATATTTGTCGGCCTTGACCACTTCGGCCTCGGGCCCGACCAGCTGCACACCGGTCACGCCCTGCAGGCTCTGGCCGTCAGTCAGCATTTGCTTTACCTCAACGCCGTAGCGGAACTGCACGCCCAACTGCTTCGCTTTCTCGGCCAATTGCTGGGTAAATAGAAAGCAGTCGCCGGTTTCGTCGTGGGGCAGCCACAGGCCGCCAAGCAGCCGGTCTTGCGTGTGGGCCAGCGCGGGCTCCACGCGGGCAAGGCCGGCGCGGTCGAGCACCTCGTGCGCCACACCGCAGGCGCGCAGCACCTCGGTGTCGCGCGCCACGGCATCGAGTTGTGCTTGTGAGCGAAACACTTGCAGCGTGCCGCCGCTGCGTTGCTCGTACTGGATGCCGGTGTCCAGGCGCAGTTGCTGCAGGCAGGCGCGGCTGTACTCTGACACGCGCATCATGCGTTCCTTGTTTACCGCATAGCGCGACGGCGTGCAATTGGCCAGCATGCCCGCCAGCCAGCGCAGCTGGAACAACGAGCCGTCGGCGCGCAAGGCCAGCGGCGCATGTTTCTGGAACAACCATTTGATGGCCTTGAGCGGAATGCCGGGCGCGGCCCAGGGTGTCGAGTAGCCGGGCGAGACCTGGCCGGCATTGGCAAAGCTGGTCTCCAGCGCCGGACCCGGTTGACGCTCCAGCACGGTGACCTCGGCCCCGGCGCGCGCCAAAGCGTAAGCCGTTGAAATACCGATCACGCCAGCACCCAAAACAACAACTTTCATGCAAACCTCACTGTTAACGATTGATTTGTGAAGTTTAGACAAGCATCTGCAGCAAATTTACTTGTTGTTAGTCGTTAATTCAGCAGAAAATGTTAACCCGAACTGAAAAACCTGATCCAAACCAAAAAAATGGCTGAGCTCGACCGCATTGACAAAAAAATCCTCGACATCCTGCAGCGCCAGGGCCGCATCTCGATGACGGAACTGGGCGAGAAGATCGGCCTGTCCACCTCGCCTTGTGCCGAGCGCGTGCGGCGCATGGAACGCAGTGGTGTCATTACCGGCTACCACGCCCAAGTGGACCCCAAATCGGTCGGGAAAACCCTGCTGGTTTTTGTTGAAATCACGCTCGCCAACAAGTCGGGCGAGGTGTTCGAGCAGGTGCGCAAGGCGCTGTTGCACATGCCCGAGGTGATGGCGTGTTATTTGGTGTCAGGCAACTTTGATTACCTGGTGAAGGCGCGGCTCAATGCCATGCCGGATTACCGTGAGTTGCTGAGCAGCATCCTGCAAAAAATACCAGTGCCTTCGCAGTCGCACAGCTACGTGGTGATGGAAGAGGTCAAGGACACGGCCATCATGAACATCAAGTTCTAATCAGTTGGGGTCAGAGCACGTCGCTGTGCGAGTGGCCTGACCCGCAAACTTTTCCAACGATCACGTTTTGAGGCTGGCGCTCCAGCGCGCGTCCCAGTCATTTTGGCGCAGTCGGTCGGTGTCGCGGCGGTCGCGTTTGGTGGGGCGGCCCTGGCTCAGGCTCAAGGCCGGTTCGGGTGCCAGTCGGCGCTGCTCGGCTGCCTGCTGGCGCTCAATCAAGGAGTCTTCGGTTTCCTGATAGAGCAGGGCGGCCACCGGTGCCGGGCCGCGCTTGTCGCTGAGCGCCAGCACGGTCACCGTGCGGCTGACGGGGCCGCTGCGCAGCAGCACGCTGTCGCCCGCCTTGAGTTCGCGTGCCGGTTTGACAGCAACGCCGTTGACCTGCACCCGACCCCTGGCGATTTCTTCGCTGGCCAGCGTGCGCGTCTTGTAAAAGCGCGCCGCCCACAGCCACTTGTCAATGCGCAGGCGCTCCATCACTCAGACTTGAACGGCGGGCCGCCGAGCTTGAAGCCCGCCTTGATGCCTTTTTGGGCAAACCAGCCCTGGTTCATCTCCAGCACAAAGCGCACCGGTTTTTCAGAACAATGGGAGTCGGTGCTTTGTGGTGTCATGTCGGCCAGGTTGACGATGGTGCCGTTGTCGGCCACAAAAGCGGCCGTCAGGGGCAGCAAGGTGTTTTTCATCCAGAAGCATTGTTGGCCGGCTTGCTCGAAAACAAACAGCATGCCTTCGGCGGGCGGCATCTGCTGGCGAAACATGAGGCCCGTGCTGCGCTGCTCGGGTGTGGCGGCCACCTGGGCGTCCACCAAATACATGCCCGCCGTGAGCTTGACGCGTGGCAAGTTCATTTGCGGCGCGCTCTGGGCAAAACTGGTGCCCGAGCAGAGCAGGGCAAGTGACAGCAACAAGGTGGCGAAGTGTTTCATGACCTGATTTTGACGCAAAACAAACTTTGCTTGAATGCGGCTGCCAAGACCCCGGGAGTTGCCGTCGTGACAGCATTTGGTAATTTATTGGGAATAGAATCAAAAAGTTTAAGAAACACGGGTCAGTTTGATTGCTGGCCTATCCCTAGATCATTGATCAACTACCGGAGACTCAAGTCCATGTATCAGCACATCAAGGTGCCCTCAGAAGGCCAAAAAATTACCCTCAATGCCGACAACTCATTGAACGTGCCAGACCAACCGATCATTCCTTATATTGTGGGTGACGGCACCGGTTTTGACATTACCCCCGTCATGATCAAGGTCGTCGATGCGGCGGTGGCCAAAGCCTACGGCAGCAAGAAAAAAATTCACTGGATGGAGGTCTATGCCGGTGAAAAGGCCACCACCATTTATGGCCCCGACGTTTGGTTCCCGACTGAAACCCTCGATGCGCTGCGCGAATATGTCGTTTCCATCAAAGGCCCGTTGACGACCCCTGTGGGCGGCGGTATCCGGTCGCTCAACGTGTTCATGCGTCAGGAGCTTGATCTGTACGTCTGCCTGCGCCCGATCCAGTATTTTGAAGGCGTGCCCAGCCCGGTCAAGGAACCCGAAAAAACCAACATGGTGATCTTCCGTGAAAACACCGAAGACATCTATTGCGGTGTTGAATTCGAATCTGGGTCCGATAAGGCCAAGAAGCTCGTCAAGTTTCTGCAGGACGAGCTGGGCGTGACCAAAATCCGCTTCCCCAACACCTCGGGCATTGGCATCAAGCCGGTGTCGAGCGAAGGCACCGAGCGCCTGGTGCGCCAGGCCATCAAGTACGCCATTGACAATGACAAACCCAATGTGACGCTGGTGCACAAAGGCAACATCATGAAATTCACCGAAGGCGCGTTCCGCGACTGGGGTTATGCCCTGGCGCAAAAGGAATTCGGTGCCGAGCTGATTGACGGCGGCCCATGGTGCAAGTTCAAGAACCCCAAAACGGGCAAGGACATCGTGGTCAAAGACTGCATCGCCGACGCCTTCCTGCAGCAAATTTTGTTGCGCCCGGCCGACTACAGCGTCATTGCCACGATGAACCTGAACGGTGACTTTATTTCTGACGCGCTGGCCGCACAAGTGGGCGGCATCGGCATTGCCGCTGGCGCCAACCTGTCCGACAACGTGGCCTGCTTTGAAGCCACCCACGGCACTGCGCCCAAGTACGCCGGCAAAGACTATGTGAACCCGGGTTCCGAGATTTTGTCTGCCGAAATGATGCTGCGCCACATGGGCTGGGGTGAAGCCGCCGACGCTATCATTGCGTCGATGGGGCGCTCGATCAAGAGCAAGAAAGTCACTTACGACTTCGCTCGCCTGATGGACGGTGCCACCCAGGTGAGCTGTTCTGGCTTCGGTCAAGTGATGATCGACAACATGTAAGTGCAATCCAGGCCGCTTGCGGCGGCTTGATACCACCCCGATGTGCGCAGGCCGTCGGGGTTTTTTTACCTTTGGCTTATGCGCAGGGCAACACCAGCGTGAACTCGGCGCCGCCTTGCGGCAAATTGGTACCGCTCAGACGGCCGCCGTGCTGCTCCACCAGGCCATAGCTGATCGACAGCCCAAGGCCGGTGCCTTTGCCGACGTTTTTTGTGGTGAAAAATGGATCGAAAATGTGCGACAAATGCGCCGGCGCGATACCCGGGCCGTTGTCGGCAAAGCGCAATTGCACTTGCTCGTCTTGCCGCGTCAGGCTGATCTGCAGGTGCGGTGGCACGGCAATGGATGCACCGTCTGCGCCGGTAGCCCTGTTGGCGCTGGTGGCATCGGCGGCGTTCTGGATCAGGTTCATCATCACTTGCAGCAGCTGCCCGGCGTTGCCGCTCACAAAGCAATCGGGGCCGCGCGTCCAGTCAATTTTGAAATT
>NZ_JACUUE010000193.1 GCF_014859475.1 Rhodoferax sp. | reverse complement strand
CGGGCCTGATTCGGGGGGCTTTCCATGAACAGCCCCGTCATTGCGAACGAAGTGACGCAATCCATGACCCCGGACTGCATGGACTGCCGCGCTACGCTCGCGATGACGAAGTCTCGGTTCAAGGCCCGTGTGCGGTATCAGGCCAGGTACGGATGGCTCGCAATGACAGGGGGCGGGGATTCGTCATTGCGAGGCCGCAGGCCGTCGCGATCCATGCTGTCGGAAGTCATGCATTGACTAGTCGGCTGTCGTTATATTGCTTATTAATGTAATAATTCATACATTAATTTGCATTATTTATGGCCACGAAAAAACGCACACTTTCTGCCCGGGACGAAGCTTATTTGCGTGGCGTGCTCCAGACGGCAACCCTTGCCGCCCTGATGGATTCCAGGCGCTGGGCGCCGGGTGACATTGCGTTTCAGGGCGGCACGTCGCTGCACCTTGCGCACGGCTCAGCCCGGTTCAGTGAAGACCTCGACTTTATGGTGCGCGGCGGTTTGTCACTCAAAGGCTTGTCGCGTGAGGTGCAAAAGCGCCTTCGCTTGCCACCAGACATTTCAGCTGACCTGTCGGTGACGGTTACACCCATCAAAGACGAGCAAAACCCGCACAGTTTCTACGTCACGCTCGCTGGCCCACGCGTTATTGGCAGTGCCAAGGTCAAGATTGAACTCTGGCAGACACCCACTACCGCCATGCGCGCCCTCACGCTCAAGGTGTCCACCATTGCTTCAAGCACGGGGCAGGCCTTTGTGCCTACCCTGACCTTGCCCGAGATTTTTGCTGACAAGGTGTACGCACTGGGCGGACGCAACCGCATCAAGCCGCGCGACGTGTTTGATGTGTGGTGGCTGTGCGAGCAAGGGGTGGCGGGCGTCAACCCCGACTTGTTGCGCGCGCGTCTGGGCATTTACCCTGCAGCCAGTGGGCAAGAGTCTGACACGGCCCAAAAATGGCTCATTAATGCAGCCGCACGCCTAGCTGAACTCCAGGCTCCCGAGGCGGTTGACAAAGTGGCGAAAGACCTGAAGCGCTGGCTGCCATCGTCCTGGCCTATGGACGCAGCCGCCGCGGGTCGCATGCTGGCACTTGCCATTGAACATCTTCGGCTCGGCATGGAGATGGTGCGCGGCCTGGCAGCGCAGCCCCAACATGGCTGAACGCACCTACACCTCGGCCATTGCGCGCCTGCGCTTGCTGCCCGAGATTTTTACCGGCAGTGAGCTCACCGTGCTGTTTGGCTGGAGGTCTGCCATCGCATCGAGCTACCTGGCCCAGTGGCGCAAGGCCGGGTTGGTCAAGTCGCTGGGGGGGCGATCAGATGTGCACATGAATCTGGTGCGCAACCCGCAAGCTGATCCTGAACAGGCTTTGCGCCGGGCCTTCCCCACTGCGGTCAAGGTGGGTATTGACCGGCTGCGCGCAGCGGGCTGGACCACCCAAATTGCGGCTCGGCCCGAAGTGGCGATTCCATCCGCCACCTCACGCTACAGCGTTGAGGGTTTTGATTTGGTTACCCGCCCGGCGCAATGGTTTCAAACCGCCAAGCCGGGCACTGAGCAGACACCTGAAGGCCTCGACAGCCTCAGGCCTGCCTGGGCGCTGGCCGACATGCTCAGCCGCGCGCAAGACAAGCGCGTGCGCAACGCCTGGCTGCCCGACCCCGATGACATCGACCTGCCCGCCCTGGGCACCCCAGCACATCAAGACCTGCAAGCGGCATGCCGCTCTTTTGGACTGGTGCCAGACGCCATGACTCGTTCAGGATATGCCAAGGCATACGACCAACTTAACGCCCAGCCGTAAACAAAGGCCCCCGTCATTGCGAGCCCCCTGAATCGGGCCCGATACCGCACACGGACCTTGAACCGTCATCGCGAGCGAAGCGTGGCGATCCATGACTTCCGGGTGCATGGATTGCTTCACTGCGTTCGCAATGACGGGGCTGTTCATGGAAAGCGTAGCGCGGCAGTCCAGGCAGTCCGGGGACATGGATTGCGTCACTGCGTTCGCAATGACGGGGGTGTTCATGGAAAGCGCAGCGTGGCAGTCCATGCAGCCAGGAAGTCATGGATTGCTTCACTTTGTTCGCAATGACGGGAGTGTTCATGGCGTGTTGTACGGTTTACCAGTTCAGGCTGGACGCCGCCACCTTTTTCGCGTTGACGCGGGTCTCAATGATGCGGCCATCAGCGAGGCGCAGCACGCGGTCGGCCATGTCGGCAATCGGGGCGTTGTGGGTGATGACGATGGTGGTGGTGCCCAGTGTGCGGTTCACATGCTCGATGGCCTGCAACACCATGATGCCGGTGGCGCAGTCGAGCGCGCCGGTGGGCTCATCGCACAGCAGCACCTCGGGCTGCTTGGCAATGGCGCGCGCAATGGCCACGCGCTGCTGCTCACCGCCCGACAGTTGCGAGACAAAGTGGTTCTTGCGCTCGGCCAGCCCCACCAGCGCCAGCGCGTCCTCGGGCTTCATCGGGTCGTCAGCCAGGTCGGTCACCAGCGCCACGTTTTCACGCGCCGTCAGGCTCGGAATCAGGTTGTAGAACTGAAACACAAAGCCCACATGCTCGCGCCGGTAACGCGTGAGCTCGGCGTCATCGGCGCCGATGAGTTCGTGTGTGTCGCCGGCATGGCTCCAGCGCGCCGAACCGCTGGTGGCCGAGTCCAGCCCACCCAGAATATTGAGCAGCGTTGATTTGCCGCTGCCAGAGGCACCGAGCAACACCACGAATTCGCCGCGCACGATGTCCAGATCGACGCCGCGCAAGGCGTGCACGGCGGTGTCGCCCTCGCCATAGACCTTGGTCAGGCCACGGGCCATGAAAACCAGTTGGGCAGTGGCAGTCGGGGTGTTCATGATGTCATGCGCAAAGTGCCACATGAGCATACGTCAAATGGTCTGCAACTACACCGCAGCGCCGTGCGCCAACGGGCGTTCATTGATTCGACTTGATGTCTTGATGCGAATAATCAAAGGCTGCTTGTGCGGCGGGCTTAGGGACGGTTCCGTTCAGCGCGGCTGAATGGCCTGCGAAATGACCGTTTGCTCAACCAGCCGGTCATCGCCCAGCACGATCATCGAAAACAGCAGTTCGTCCAGGTTGGCCGCCAGCGCCGTCTTGCGTGCCAGCAGCGGCGTGGCCTGCGGGTTCAGCACCACGAAGTCGGCCTCGCAACCCGGCTGCAGATTGCCCACCACGCCGGCCAGCCCGAGCGCCTGCGCGGCGCCTGCGGTATGCTGCCACCACAGTTGTTGCGGCGACAAGCACAGTCCGGTTTTGGTCTGGCCCTCACGCGCCACGTAATAGGCCGCCAGCATGGTGTGAAACGGGCTGAAACTGGTGCCGCCGCCCACGTCGCTTGCCAGCCCGTAACAAAAACCGACCCGGTCGGCCCCGGCGTAATCAAAAAAGCCGCTGCCCAAGAACAGGTTGCTGGTCGGGCATACGGCAGCGGCCGCACCCGTACCCTGCATCAGGGCGCGATCAGCGTCGTCAAAGTGAATGCAATGGGCGTAGATGGCGCGCTGGCGCAGCAGGCCAAAGTCGGCATAGGTGGCCAGGTAGCTGCGTGATGCAGGAAAGAGTTGGCGCGCCCAGGCGATTTCGGCCTGGTTCTCGGCCACGTGCGACTGAATCCACACGTCCGGGTACCGGGCGGCCAACTCGCCCGCGCCGCGCAACTGGGCCGCGCTGCTGGTGGGCGCAAAGCGTGGCGTGATGGCATAGCCAAGCCGGTCGATGCCATGCCATTGCTGGATCAGCGCCTCGGTGTCGAGCAGGCTCTGCTCGGTGGCGTCATGCTTGCCGTTGACGCCCGCCTGGTTCATTGCGTCAGCCGGAGCGTGGCGGTCCATCAGGCACAAGCCGGTGATCAGGCGCATGCAATGCTTTTGAGCTTCGGTAAAAAAGGCCTGCACCGAGGCCGGGTGCGAGGTGGCAAAGGTGAGCGCGGTGGTGATGCCGTTGCGCAACAATTCGGCGATGAAAAACTGCGCCGCCTCGCTGCTGTAGTCCGGTGAGGCAAAGCGCCTTTCTTCCGGAAAGGTGTAGTGTTCCAGCCAGGGCAACAGGCCCTCGGCCGGCGAGCCGATCACATTGGTTTGCGGGTAGTGGCTGTGCAGATCGACAAAACCGGGGGCGATGATGCGATCAGGCCAATGTGTGACGGCCAGATCGGCAAAGCGCTTGCGCAGCGCCCGGTAAGGCCCGACCGCCTGCACCACTTGCCGGCCCTGCGCGTTGGCGCCGACCACCAGCAGTCCGTCCTGCTCGTAAATGGCGGCACGGCTGGGCTCCCGGTCAGTGGCAAAGCGAAGGATGGCGGCGCGGTAGGCTTGCATAGGCTGTAGAGCTTACCCAAGTTTCAAGTTCCAGAACTGCATGGCTCGCCACGCTTCGCTTTCCATGAACATCACCGTCATTGCGAACGCAGTGAAGCAAGCCACGCCCCCGGACTACATGGACTGCCGCGCTATGCTTTCCATGAACATCCCCGTCATTGCGAGCGCAGTGACGCAATCCATGTCCCCGGACTGCATGGACTGCCGCGCTATGCTTTCCATGAACATCCCCGTCATTGCGAGCGAAGCGCGGCAATCCATGGCTTCCGGACTGCATGGATCGCCACGGCCTGCGGCCTCGCGATGACGGAGTTTCTGTTCAAGGTTCGTCTGCGGTATCGGGCCGGATTCGGACGGCTCGCAGTGACGGCTTCTCTGTTCAAGGTTCGTGTGCGGAATCAGGCCGATACGGGAGGCTCGCAGTGACGACCATGTATCACTATTTGTGGCGGCTGACTTGCCAGTTATCGCAGCAAACGTGCACGA
>NZ_JACUUE010000192.1 GCF_014859475.1 Rhodoferax sp. | reverse complement strand
TCATCGCGAGCGAAGCGTGGCGATCCATGACTTCCGGGGTCATGGATTGCGTCACCGCGTTCGCAATGACGGGGCTGTTCATGGAAAGCGTAGCGCAGCAGTCCAGGCTGTTTGAATTCATGGGGCATGGATTGCCGCGCTTCGCTCGCAATGACAGCCTATGGCGTGGGCCTACTTCAGCACCACCTTGGTCCAGCGCGCCACCCACGCGGCCCCCTGGCTGGCAATCACCTGGGCGGCCGGAGCCTCGAAGGCGGCGGGCTCGGCGGCGTGGCGCATCACCTCGGCGCGCACGGTGTCGGGCTGCGCCGGGTACATCCACATTTCGGTTTGCAGCGCCTGCTGCACCGGGCCTGAGCGCATGAAATCGACAAACTTCAGCGCCGCAGCACGCTGGCCGCCACCTTTGACGAGGCCCACGCCTTCCACTTGGCGAAATACGCCACCCTTGAGATTCAGGCTGGCGGTAGGCGACTCGGTGATTTTTTCCTTGCTATAAAACACCTCGGCCGCCGGGCTGGTGGCATAGCTCACCACCAGCGGATAGGCACCCTTGTTGCGTGCAAAGTCGGTGTAATAAGCTTCGCTCCAGCCTTTCACCACTTTCAGGCCATTGCTGCGCATTTGTGCCCACCAGGCAAAGGCGGGCTCATCGCCCATGGCAGAAATCGTGGCCAGCAAAAAGGCATAGCCAGTGCTGCTGGTGGCCGGGTTGGGCGTAACCAGCCAGCCCTTATAGGCAGGCAGCGCCAGTGCCTGCAGGGTCGTGGGCAGAGCCACACCGCTTTTGGCGACCGCCGCCTTGTCATAGTTCAACGTGACAAAACCATAGTCCACGGCGGCCAGCGCCGTGCCCAGATCGGCATCGGGGGCGTTCGCCGTCTGCGGCAGCGTGGGTTCCAGCACACCGGCGGCTACGGCTTTTCCGACCAGCGTGTTGTCGATGCCGAACACCGCGTCGGCCACGGGTTGGGCGCGCGTCAAAATGAGCTTGTTGAGCATCTCACCGGCATCACCGCCCTTGATGATGGCCAGCTTGATGTTGTTCTGCGCCTCGAACTGCGCCAGCAGGGGCTTGGGCAAAGAGAAGGAACTGTGCACCATCACGCGCAGCTCATCGGCAGCAAGGCTTGGAGTTGACACAATCAAAGCGGCCAGCGCGGTGGCGGCAAGGGCGAACAGACGACGGTTCATGGCAAAGCCTTTCAATGCGCCAGCCTCTGGGGCGCTGGGCGAAAGGCATAGCCGACAGGCGGCAGCGCCTTTAACCTTCACGCTCCCTACGCTGGCATGATCCAGATCAGGTGAGGGGACTGTCTCAGTCCGTCTTGCAACGGACACCCCCGGTGAGGGCGCCATTGTAATGAGGCGGGGCCAGATCTCAGCAGGTCAGCGTCTCCACCGCCAAAATCGCCGCCTGCAAGCGTGCATCATCCTGGCCTGAAACTTCGATGTGGAGCAGGTGCATGGTTTGCAATGCGTGCTGGATGCGGGTGTGCATTTCTGCGCGCACGGCATCACTGTCGCGCTGCACGCCGTCGGGTTGCCAGGGCAGGTCGGGCGACAAGACCAGCGTTAGCGCGTAGCGGGTATGCAAGGCGTAGGCGCAATCAAAAAGCGAACGGTCGGAGAAATAAAAGTCACTGTAAACGGCGGCAAGCAGCGGCGCGCTGTCGCAAAACACATAGCTACAAGCTGCCTGCAGGGCCTGTGCAGCCACCTGCTCTTCCTGCTCAAACTGGGCCCGCATGATGGCCGCTTGCTCTTCCATCCTGGGCGTGCGACCATGCCGGTCACAAAATGCGCGCAACTGCTCAGGCACCCAGAACCCGCCAAAGTGCAAGGCCAGTGCCTGTGCCAGTGTGGTTTTTCCGGTGCATTCGGCACCGATCAGACAGATGCGCAAAGGGTCACTGCAAGCCGCCCGTCGCTGGTCCGATACCGCATACTGACGTTGAACCGTCATCGCGAGCGAAGCGCGGCGATCCATGCAGTCAGAAGTCATGGATTGTTTCACTGCGTTCGCAATGACGGGAACCTGTCGCCATTGCACTGTTATTTACTTCAAGGCTGCAAGCTTTGCAGACCACCCAGATACGGCCGCAGCACCTCGGGCACGGTGACCGAGCCGTCGGCGTTCTGGTAATTTTCAAGCACCGCCACCAGGGTTCGGCCGACTGCCAGACCAGAGCCATTGAGGGTGTGCACCAGCTCATTTTTGCCCTGCGCGTTCTTGAAACGGGCTTGCAAGCGGCGCGCCTGGAAGGCTTCGCAGTTGCTCACCGAGCTGATCTCGCGGTAGGTGTTTTGGGCCGGCAGCCAGACTTCGAGGTCGTAGGTTTTGCTGGCGCCAAAACCCATGTCGCCGGTGCACAGGCTCATCACCCGGTAAGGCAGGCCCAATTTTTGCAAAATGGCTTCGGCGTGGCCGGTCATGGCTTCAAGCGCCTCGTAACTGTGGTCGGGGTGCACGATCTGCACCATCTCGACCTTGTCGAACTGGTGCTGACGAATCAGGCCACGGGTGTCGCGCCCGGCCGAGCCGGCCTCGGACCTGAAGCACGGCGTGTGGCCGGTGAACTTGATCGGTAGATCATCTTCGGCCAGCACCACGTCGCGCACAAAGTTGGTCAGCGTCACCTCGGCCGTCGGAATCAAATACAGCGCGGTATTGTCGGGCTGCTCCTCGCCCTCCTGGCCGCCCTTTTTGACAGCAAACAGGTCGCCCTCGAACTTGGGCAACTGGCCCGTGCCCCTGAGCGTGTCGCCATTGACGATGTAGGGCGTGTAGCACTCGGTGTAGCCGTGCTCCTGGGTCTGCACGTCGAGCATGAACTGCGCCAGCACCCGGTGCAGGCGCGCCACCTGCCCCTGCATCACGGTAAAACGCGCGCCGGTGAGCTTGACACCCATGGCAAAGTCCAGCCCCAGGGGTTCACCCACATCCACATGGTCCTTGATGGTGAAGTCAAAGTTGCGTGGGGTGCCCCAGCTGCGAACCACCACGTTGCCATGCTCGTCCGCGCCCACCGGCACGCTCTCGTGCGGCAGATTGGGCACTGCCAGCAACAGGGTTTGCATCTCCAGCTGAATCTGGTCGAGGCGCTTGCTGGACGCGTCAAGCTCGTCCTTGATGCCCGCCACCTGCGCCATCACGGCATCAACTTCAGCAGCACCAGCAGGGCCCTTGGCCTTGAGCTGGCCAATTTGCTTGCTGGCGCTATTGCGCTGGGCTTGCAGCGCCTCGGTGCGAACCTGAATGGTTTTGCGCTCGGTCTCAAGCGTGGTGAAGGAGGCCACGTCCAAAAAGGCTTGCGGGCTTTTGCGGGTTTCCAGGCAGGCCACCACGTGGGCCAGGTCTTTGCGCAGCAGGGTAATGTCTAGCATGATGGTGAAAATATAAAGGGTTGTGTCGTGTCACTGCGAGCGTAGCGCGGCAGTCCATACAGTCGGAGGTCATGGATCGCCACGCTTCGCTCGCGATGACGGTTCAAGGTCCGTATGCGGTATCGCGTCGATTCAGCTGGCTCGCAATGGCGGCTATTCATTTGCTTGGTGGTCTTCATTCTGATCCAGCCGCAAACCTTTGGGCAGCGGAAATTTGACGCTCTCGGGGTCGCCCGGCATGCGCTGCACTGACACGGCACCCAGCGCTTTCAGGCGCTCAATCACCTGCGCCACCAGAATTTCCGGGGCCGAAGCACCGGCGGTCAGGCCCACGCGCTGACAGCCCGCAAACCACGGTGGCTGCAAATCGTCGGCACTGTCAACCATGTAGCCGGGCGTGCCGAGCTTGCGCGCCAATTCGACCAAGCGGTTGCTGTTGGAGCTGGTGGGGCTGCCCACCACCACCACCACATCGACCTGCGGGCTCATCAGCTTGACGGCATCCTGGCGGTTTTGCGTGGCATAACAAATGTCCTGCTGCTTGGGCTCGCGCACATTGGGAAAGCGCGCCTTGATGGCCGCGGCAATGGCGGCTGCGTCATCTACGCTGAGGGTGGTTTGTGTGACCACGGCCAGTTTTTCGGTCTGCGTTGGCTGGATGCGCGCCACGTCCGCCACATCCTCCACCAGATGAATGCCACTGTCAAGCTGGCCCATGGTGCCTTCCACCTCGGGGTGTCCCTTGTGGCCGATCATGATGAACTCATAACCCTCTTTGGCCAGCTTGGCCACTTCCACATGCACCTTGGTCACCAGTGGGCAGGTGGCGTCAAAAACACGAAAACCGCGCGCAGCGGCCTCGTGTTGCACCGCCAGGCTCACGCCGTGGGCCGAAAAAACCAGCGTCGCGCCCTTGGGCACATCGTCCAGCTCTTCAATGAAAATCGCGCCCTTGGCTTTCAGGTCATTCACCACAAAGGTGTTGTGCACGATTTCGTGGCGCACGTAGATGGGCGCACCAAACTTGGTCAGCGCACGCTCCACAATTTCTATGGCGCGATCCACGCCGGCACAAAAGCCACGCGGCTCGGCCAGCAACACCTCAAGGCCAGCGTTCGTTTTCATAACACCCCGATGACCTGGACTTCAAACGTGACCGGCTGGCCGGCCAGCGGGTGGTTGAAGTCAAACCGCACCGCCTCACCTTTATGGTCGTTGCGAAAGTCAACAACCACACCGGCAAATTCGCCCTGGCCGTCGGGCGTGGGGAACTTGACCACATCGCCCACGGCGTAAACCTCATCGGCGCCGCCCAGGTCGAGCAGCTCCTTGCGTGCCATCCACTGCAGCATGTCAGGGCTGCGCGGGCCGAACACCTCGCCGGCGGGCAGTTCCAGCGTGGTGCGGCTGCCCTCGGCCAGTCCGATCAGGCGCGCCTCCAGGGCGGGCGCGAGCTCGCCGGTGCCCAGGGTCAGCGTGGCGGGTGCAGCGGCAAAGGTGTTGACCACGTCACCGG
>NZ_JACUUE010000020.1 GCF_014859475.1 Rhodoferax sp. | reverse complement strand
GATAGTTTAGAAAATCCCTTGTAAATCAATGAGTTACAAGGGATTTTTTTCGTCTGCGTAGATTGCGTCACGGGTTGACTTGATGCTGATAAATGCTTTATCGATGCACCACAATGCCCAGCGCTGAGTCAACTGCATCACGCCACGGTGCTTCTGAAATTTTGCGCTGTGCAAACGCGCGCCCGGCATCCCAACGCACCTGGATACCGCCAGGCGTGAAGTCGAGGTCTTTGGTATGGTCTTCGCCTGGCAGTATGGGTGCCTGTATGGGCAGCACATGCATCACAGTGCCGCAACCCCAGCTCAACAGCTCCTGAGCTTCTGGCGAAGTTCTGGCTCCCGGTGGCAACATTCGCCCCAACTCGCGCACCACATGGCGCAGATGGTGAATTTGTTGTTGGCGTGTGAGGTGACTCTCTGCGCGGCTGGCATACTGAATGTCTTTCAAACGGCTACTAACCTGCGCCATGGTGCTTGGCAGGGAGTCTTCTTGTTGCCATAGCTGGGCAGTAAAGATGACCGAATCACGCCGTGGGTTGTCGTCCATCACCACTTCAATCGGTGTGTTGGAGTAAATGCCACCATCCCAATAATGCTCACCGTCAATTTCTACGGCTGGGAAAGCTGGCGGCAACGCACCGGAGGCCATGACATGGTCGAGCCCTACGGTATCTTCACGGCTGTCAAAGTAGCGCATCCGTCCAGACGCCACATTGACGGCACCCAATGTCAAGCGGGTGTTGCCCTGGGCAATCAGGCCAAAATTGACCAACCGCGCCAGGGTGTCACGCAGGGCAGCGGTGCTGTAATAACTGGCGTTGGTAATGCCAAGCGGCACCTGCGCGCCAAAGTGGGCCTGCAGGTTGGGAGTGAAAAACCCGGGGATACCGGAAGTCACCGCACCCAGGTTGTGGACCAGCTTGCCCAGGCCAAAAGCGCTCCAGAGCTCGGATGAGGTATGGGCGCTGGCCACTTGCTGCCAGAACTCACGCAACCGATCCATCCTGTTGGCAGGCGTGTTGCCCGCAATGATGGCCCCGTTGATGGCACCAATCGACGTGCCCACCACCCAGTCTGGCTCGATGCCGGCTTCGTGCATGGCCTCATACACCCCGGCCTGGAATGCGCCCAGTGCACCGCCGCCTTGCATAACCAGAACGATTTGACCTGGCAGTTTGTTTGATGTGGCTTTTGTCATGGTTCATGCTCCTGTGGGCAGGGTCCCCGCAGGGGCCAGATAGTCGTGCAATACGCGGCCGTATGGCAGCGTCAAATTGGCGATGAAGTGCAGGCCACCCACGGCCTTGCGCACCGGAAGATCCGCCACTGGCGCATTGGCATGGGGCACCAGGTGCAGGCGTGCCGGGCCGGACCAAGCGCCTTGCACGGCAATGTCCGTCAGGTTATAGGCCACCAGTTGAGCGATCGCCAACGCACCGTCCACGCCAGGAATGAGTTTGAGATTGACCTGGGTTTTGCTCATTTTTTCAATGATCGATGCTGAGGAGCACTGTTTCTTGCCCGCCACGTCGTAAAGTAAGTGTTGGTGCTTATAACCCATGGTGCCCACGGCCACCTGCACACCTGCGTAATCCAGCGTGCCCGTCAGCGTGTCTTGCACCACGGTCAACTTGGGATGACCATGTTTTTTAGGGAAGCCCCAAATCTCGCGGCCACCGGCAATCGGCGGCTCATCATCGAGGTACATCTGCGCGGTGAAGTTGATGTGCTCGCCGCGATACAGCGCCGGGATCACCACGCCAGATTCGGTGTAACTACCGAACCCGGCAGAGTCGGGCATACGGATGAACTCATACAGCACGGTGTTGCTGCCGTCGGGCTCCAATGGTTCGGGCAGCGCTTCGCGAATCGCCTGGGGGTCGGATTCGTAAGTGATGATCAGGTATTCGCGGTCAATAAAGCGGTAGGGGCCACGCGGATACGAGGGCGATGCGGCTGGCATCGACGGCAATTGGAGAATGTCCTGAATATTCATGATGATGGGTGCTTTCAGTGTGCCGTCCAGCCACCGTCAATCGGAATCACTGCCCCTGTGATGGAGGCCGCCGCATCGCTGGCCAGAAAACCAGCCAGCGCTGCGACCTGTTCGACGGTGACAAATTTTTTGGTCGGCTGGGCAGTGAGCAACACGTCTTGAATGACTTGCTCTTCAGTGATGCCCCGCGCCTTGGCCGTTTCAGGAATTTGCTTCTCCACCAAGGGCGTCCACACGTAACCGGGGCAAACCGCATTGACGGTGATGCCCAGTTCGGCCACTTCCAGCGCCACCGTCTTGGTCAGCCCGGCAATGCCGTGTTTGGCCGCCACATAAGCGGACTTGAAAGGCGAGGCCACCAATGCGTGGGCAGATGCCACCTGGATGATTCGCCCCCACTGGTTCTTTTTCATGTGCGGCAGAGCCAATCGCGTGGTGTGAAATGCTGACGTTAAATTGATCGCCAGAATGGCATCCCACTTGGCCGTGGGAAATTCGTCCACCGGGGCCACAAACTGGATGCCCGCGTTGTTGACCAGAATGTCCACACCACCAAACTCGGCATTCACCGAAGCGAACATGGCCTCAATTGCCTCGGGCTGGCTCATGTCGGCCCCATGAAACCGCACCTGCACGCGGTAAGCGGCTTCCAGACGGGCGCGGTTAGCTTCAATCTCGGCGGCATCGCCCATGCCGTTGAGTACGATGTTGGCCCCATTTTGGGCGAAATATTCAGCAATGCCGAGGCCGATGCCGCTGGTTGATCCGGTGATGAGCGCAGTTTTTCCTGTCCACATGAGGGGTTCCTTGAAGAGAATTAAGGCCTTTTACGGCCAGGTCAGGCATCAAACGGGTGTTCGATGTTTCTTCAAGGTAGTCGTTGCTTGCTACCCGATGGTTACAGGGCGATGCGCCTCGTTTAAACCCTGCGTCTCGTTTTATGAGTCGAACGTCTCATGCGTACAGGGCCGGTATGGCTTCTTCCTCACCCTTGAGCCATTCAGTGGGCGAGCAGCCGAGCTTGCGCACAAAAGCACGCGTCAAGGCGCTGGCACTGCCGTAGCCCACATCGTCAGCCACATGCTTGAGTTGCCGCCCTTTTTTAAGCAAGCCTTGTGCGGTCATCACACGCCATGAGGCCAGGTAGTCAGCCGGGGTATCGCCGGTGACCTCGCGAAAGCGCACGGCAAAGCGCGCCCGTGACATGCCCGCCAGCGCCGCCATGCTGGACAAATCGCGCGCCTGCGCCGGGTCGTCATGAATGGCGGTAATGGTTTTGGCCAATCGGGCATCGGCCAGACCGGCCAAGGTGCCGCCTTGCGTCAAACCCTGGTCAATGCAGTGGCGCAACAGCCGAATCATCAGCACTTCACACAGCCGGTCCAGCACCGCCTGGCGGCCGTTGTGGTCAGAAAATGCCTCGTCAAACATCAGCCCCAACAACGCCTCCACACCCGCCAATTCAGTCAGCTTGACCATCACCACACTGGGCAGAGAATCGGTGATCGGGTTGCGACCACCACCGCCAAACTGAACCGTAGCGCACACCACATCAGCCCCCGCGCGGTCATCGGCCACCAGCCGGTGCGTGTCGGGGCGGGGTAAAAAAAGCAAGGTGGGCTCGCTGATGTCAAAAACCTCCTGCTTCACACCAATGACTTGCACTGGTCCGCGCCGAATCAAGTGAATGTGTCCACGCAAACCGTCCTGCGCAAAGTCATGAATGCCGCAGATGTTGCCGGTATAGAACACGCCAGCGTGCAGGGAAAAGTGTGAAAGCAGAGAGGTGAGTCTGTCCATGGCATGTTTTGATACAAATAGTAATCTATATGATACTTTAAAACACTATTCGTATCGTATCGTTGGGTAAAGTTGGGCTTTCAAACACAACAGGAGAACACCATGGCAGACATCACAATGTACAGCGCACAGGGTTGCGGCTATTGCCAAAGCGCAGAACGCTTGCTGGCGCGCAAAGGCATCACGCAGTTCAAAAAAATTCGCGTCGACACCGAGCCCGGCGTGTGGGAAGCCATGGCGGAAAAAACCGGCAGGCGCACCGTGCCACAAATCTTTATTGGCGATATTCATGTGGGCGGGTTTGATGATTTGAACGCGCTGGACAAGGCCCGGCGGCTGGACGAGCTGCTGCAAGCTTGAGGTGATGTGTAAGAAGTTGAGCGCTGGCAGCGTCTAAGCAGTCAGGAAACAATCCCCCCAACTGCAAGCAGTTTAAGGTCAAGCATGAGACACATCTCTTCCCCCATCCGCTCGGCTGTGCTGGCGTCCATCTTCGACATGGCCTTCGGTGTCTGCGCCGCCTTTACCCAAAGCCCTGGCGCACCGCGCAACCCCTGTGCTGCCCAGAAGAGTCCATGCGCCGCCAAGATGTGAGCCACGAGTGACCAAGGGGTTAACCATGCCAACTGCGCCGTCCATGCAAGATCTGGCAACGGCAGAACTGCTCGCCATGCGCGCGGCCGCCCTTGAGATTGCCGAGTGCTACCGCGTCCTGGCCAAGGGCGGGCTCAACATCGTTGGCGAGGTATTGCGCGGTGAAGGTGAGTTCATCGAGCTCAACCATTTCCCCGACGATGATGTGTTTGACCGCGAAACCCAGTCGCAATATTACTACCACGCGCACCGTGGGCTGGAGGGCGAACACGGCCACTTTCATACCTTTTTGCGCCCGCCCGGTATGCCCGACGGCATGCAAGCAGTTGCGCATGAAAATGCTACGGAACCCTGGCCAGAAGGGCGAGACGCGCTATCGCATTTGATAAGCATCTCAATGGATGTCTATGGTTTTCCGATGGGCTTGTTCACCACCAACCGCTGGGTCACGGCCGAGGCCTGGTACGGGGCCGAGGACGTGATGCAATTGCTTGAACGTTTCCAGATCGACCACGCCGCGCCATCCTGGCCGGTGAACCGCTGGATCAGCGCCATGTTTGTCCTGTTTCGCCCGCAGATACGCCAGTTACTGCGACAGCGCGACGCCAAGGTGGCGCAATGGGCAGCGCAGCATCCCGGCACGGACGTGTTTGAAGACCGCGCGCTGGACATCACCAGTTGGACTGCCATCTCTGTCGAAGATCAGATCAGCCAGGTGAATGTGCTGCTCGGCCAAAGGCAGGGCCAAAGTTGATTCCCTTTTTAATCTTTTGAGCAAGGAAATTCACCATCAACAAGCGTCATTTCACACGGGTCCTGGCCCTGAGCGCAGTATTGGCGACCACCAGCACGGCGTTTGCCGACTCGGCGGCGCTACCGGGCACACAAACGTTGGTCAGCAAGCACGATTTCAGCACCCTGGTGTCGCGCGTTGAAGCGGCTGTGGCGCAACAAAAAATGGGCCTGGTCGCCACAGCCAGTGCCAGCGCAGGAGCGGCCGGGCGTGGCATCAAGATACCCGGCAATACTGTGCTGATGGTGTTTCGCAACGACTACGCAGTGCGCATGCTGCAAGCCAATGTTCCGGCCGGCATCGAAGCCCCAATTCGATTGTATGTGACCGAAAACACCGACGGCACGGCCAACCTGACGTACCGCGCACCGAGTGCGGTGTTTGCACCTTACCCGTCGGACAAGCTGCACGACATGGCGGCCGAGCTGGATCCGATTTTTGAGCGGATTGCCCGCGATGCGGTCGGCAACTAAGCCCGCACTGACCGTTTTTGCGTTAGCGGCACGGCGCCAGAAGTTGGCACTGGCGCTGGCTGGCTTGCCGCTGCTGGGTGTGGCGATGCAAGTCGCGCCAGGTGGCTGGCGGCCGGTGACGTTGTGGATCATTGGCCTGGTGCTGGGCGTGGCGCTTTACCATGCGTCGTTTGGCTTTGCCAGCGCCTACCGGCGCATGATCTCGATGAATCTGGTGCATTACGTTTCCGCCAACGCAACTTATCTGCTGACTCGGCTATTTGCTTTATTTCTATTTTCGTGGTGTGTAAGAACCTGGCTGCCATAGCGACTATTGAAGCAGCACGGTCAAAACAACACTTCCCGTGCGATGTGTTTCCCACTTTTTCCTACCGTAAACCAATTGAAGGACCTACAAATGAAAGCAACATCGACCACTTCGCGTTACGCCACCGCCGCCGGTCTGGCTTTGGCCATGAGCGCGGCCCTGACCATTGCCGCCACACCCATCGCAGCACAAGCTGCTGAAACAGAAAAGTGCTACGGCGTTGCGCTGAAGGGCAAGAATGACTGCAAGGCAGGCGCTGGCACCACCTGCGCGGGCACTTCCAAGATTGACTACCAGGGCAATGCCTGGTCGATGGTGCCAAAGGGTACTTGCGAAAAGACGGTCTCTAAAACCTCACCAACGGGTTTTGGCCAGTCGAAAGAGTTCAAAGAAGTCAAGGCCTGATTCACACACAGGCAACAGGGCACCTGGCATGTTGAACTCAAGCCATCAAGCGTCGAAACTCCAGGTTGCTCAGGCTCACACCTTGCCCGCTCGGGCAGGTGTAGGGCTCAAGCCGGAACATTTTCAGGAGATTCTGGCTACAGAGCCAGACATCGGCTTCTTTGAAATCCACGCCGAAAACTACATGGTTCCTGGCGGCCCGTTTCACCATTACCTGACCCGCATCCACGAACGTTATGCGCTGTCAATTCACGGTGTGGGTCTGTCCATTGGTGCTGCTGCGCCGTTGGATGTTGGCCATCTGAATGCGCTGGCTGAATTGCTCAAGCGCTACCAGCCGGAGTCTTTTTCCGAGCACCTGGCCTGGTCAACGCACCGTGATGTGTTCCTGAACGATTTGCTGCCAGTGCCCTACAACATGGCCACTTTGCAGCGGGTGTGTAACCACATTGACCAGGTGCAGGCGCACTTGGGTCGGCGTATGTTGCTGGAAAATCCGGCCACCTATGTTGAATTCGCCGCTTCGACCTGGGACGAAGCAGCTTTCTTGAGCGAGGTACTGCGGCGCACTGACTGCGGGCTGTTGCTGGACGTGAACAACGTATATGTCAGCAGTGTCAATCATCAGCGCGACGCGCACGCCTTCATCCGCGCACTGCCGTTGGCACAAGTGGGCGAAATTCACCTGGCTGGCTTTGCAGAGCAGGTCGATGGCAACAATGACCGATTACTCATTGACAGCCACGGCTCGCCGGTGGCGCAGGCGGTGTGGGACCTCTATGCCTTCGCACTCGGACTGACCGGGCCGGTGGCCACTTTGCTTGAGCGCGACAACGACATTCCAGCCTGGCCAGTTTTGCTGGCAGAGGCGAATGTGGCCAACCAACAGTTGTCTGCTGTGCTTGAGGAGGTCAACGCATGAGCACCCAAACCGCCTTTGCCCAGGCACTTCTGAGCGCCGATCTGCCGTGCCCGACTGGCCTGAGCACCTGGAACGACTCTGACCCGAGCCTGCGTTTTGCGGTGTACCGCAACAACGTCATGGTGTCTTTGATCGACGCACTGGCTGATACTTACCCCGTTGTACAAACCCTGGTGGGGGAAGAATTTTTTCGGGCCATGGCCCGGGTTTTTGCCGGGAATAATCCACCTCGCTCAGCGGTCATGGCCTATTACGGACGCGACTTTGCAGATTTTGTTGCGGCTTTCCCCCCGGCAGCCTCTGTGCCTTATCTTGCCGATGTGGCTCGTCTGGAAATGGCGCGGGTCATGGCCTACCACGCGGCTGACGCCGTGCCAATTCAGCCGCAAGTTTTGCAGGCTGCGTTGACCGACCCTGAGCAGCTTTTGTCATTGCAACTGGTGTTGCATCCGTCGGTGCACGTCATTGAGTCAAGCTTTGCCATTTTTTCTGTGTGGGCTGCGCATCAAGATGCGCAGAGCGCGTTAGCCGTCAATCCGGACGTGGCACAGACTGCGCTGGTGTACCGCGCCGGACTGGATGTTGACACCATGGAAATCAGCGCCGGGGCCGGGATTTTTGTCAACACTTTATTAGCCGAGCAGACCTTGGCCGAAGCCGCGCAAGCCGCGAGCCGCGCTGACCCCGAATTTGATTTGACCAAGGTTTTGGGGCTGCTGCTTCGCTTGCAGATCATCACCCACCTGAAAACCGGAGACACACCATGACCACACACACCGAAAAATTGGCTTCCAGCATGCCCGCTAACGATGGTTTGATCCCCAGCCTGATTCGGCAGTTCATCGGCATCGCCGAGCGCATTCCCAATACCCTGCTGGCTTTTGTGGCACGCTTTTCTATTGCCGCAGTGTTCTGGAAGTCGGGGCAGACCAAGGTGCAAGGGTTTGCCATTGACATCGTCAACGGCGAATTCACCTTGGGTTGGCCGCGCCTGTCGGACTCGGTGGTGGGTTTGTTCAGGGATGAATACAACTTACCCATCATTCCCCCGGAGATTGCTGCCACGATGGCGGCTACCGCAGAACATCTTTTCCCGATTCTGATCCTGTTCGGCTTTGCCACCCGTCTGTCGGCGGTGGCACTGTTGGGCATGACAATGACCATCCAATTGTTTGTTTACCCGGATGCCTATCCCACGCACGGCACGTGGGCCGCCGTGTTGCTGTACCTGATGGTGCACGGGCCGGGCAAACTGTCTGTTGATCACTGGATCGCCCGGCGTTACCAGTAATCATCGCGCCGGGTGTTTAACCCTTAACCGACAACTGCCAGCATGAACACGGTATTGGGTTGGTTGGGCGGTCGATTGGCACGCTTTCTGGCGCGTGAGGTGCATGTTGACTCGGCAGTATCCGCAACGCGACCCGAACGTTTGCTGGCAACCTTGCACCCAGGCGACGTGTTGCTGGTGGAGGGCAATAGCCGGGTCAGTACCGCCATCAAATACCTGACGCAGTCCACCTGGTCTCATGCGGCACTGTATGTTGGCAATGCCCTGGCCGAAGCGGGCAAGAACCCTGAACACTGTTTTGTGGAGGCTGACACCGTAGAAGGTGTTCGCAGTGTTGGCATCGCCGCATTTGCCGGTCTGCATTCACGCATTTGTCGCCCTGTTGGCTTGACCCCTGACGACAGCCTGAAATTGACCGCATTCGCCATCAGCCGCATTGGCAGTCAATACGATTTACGCAATGTGATTGATCTGGCGCGCTACCTGTTTCCCACGCCGCCCGTGCCACTGCGTTTTAGGCGCAACATGTTGGCACTGGGCAGCGGTGATCCGACACGCGCCATTTGTTCGACGCTGATCGCCCAGGCGTTTCAGTCCATTCGCTACCCGATTCTGCCCATCACAAGCGTCCAAAACGACGACAGGCCGGATTGCCCGGACTGCGTCAATGAAATTCTGAGCGTGCGCCATCACAGCTTGTTTGCACCTCGTGACTTTGATGTATCGCCTTATTTTGAGGTCATCAAACCCACCGTAGAAGCCGGATTTGACTACCAAAGCCTGGTTTGGCGTGATGCCAATGAAAAATGAGCGCGTAGCTCAACGGATTTCCACTGCGTGCATACGCTCTGGTACCTCACGCCAGCGTGACAACCTGGCCACAGCTCGGTAGCCCCACCAACCCAAAGACCAGAATCGTTAGACCTAAAGACCGGTTGCAGGTCCGGAGTCAAGCCGTGCGATCTTGGCCGCGCTGTAACTTGCGACGCAGTAGGGCACCAAATAATTCAACGCCATGTGAATCCACGAAACGCCAGTGCCCGCCAGGATGGCGTCGCCCTGGTTCACCAGGTTCAAAATACTGCCCACCACCAAAGCGATGCGCAGTGAGTTTTTCACAATCTTGCCAGAGCAGGCGGCTTGAAAGAGTGTTGCCATCAGTGGCTCGCCTGGCAATAGGCGGAAGTTGCCAATAGCGCCGTGACGGGCATGGCATCCACACTGGCTATGAAGGTCCTTTGGCGCAAATCGTCATCAAAGTCCGGCTCAAGATCGGCAGTACGACCTTGATGCGCTGTCGGGCTGACTTCCAGCCATTGATCACCTCCTTTGATCTCGAACGGCATGCCCTTTCGGCAAGGGCGGTGGCTGGTCATGGCATCAAAGGCGTCGCATACCGCAACAGTTTTGGCGACTTCTGCAATCGACTCGCTGGTCAGGCGCAATGGGTAAATCTTGCCATCAGGGCGCTCAGGGTGCAGCCCAATCGCATCCTTGATGAAATATCCGCCGGTACAGGCGTCTTTGGCTTCCACAAACCAGGCCATTCTGAGCAGGCTGGCCAGCAAACGCCGGGGCGTCGTCTCAACTGAAATTTTTCCTTCGACCACGCCTTGTCGATTGCCAAGCCAATGCCTTGCTTGTGCGAACCAACTCATGTTGTGTCCTCCATCAAATGCGCTGCGAGCTTGGGAGGATTTTCGGAAAACCGGCGGACGAAACCGCGATCAATCCAGTCTTTCCAGCGCCACACCCATTGTCCTTGAGCCGACCACTGCCCCCAGAACGCTGCCGCGTATCTGGGTCCGCAAGACAAGAGGTACAAGGAGCGGCGCTTGGGGTTGTACGGCCGCAACGCCCCGCCATTGATGATCGCCATCAGGTTTTCAGCCGATTTGGTCGAGCACCAGACGGGCACCGGCTGCCTGAACCATTGGACCGAGGTCAACACGACACTGGGCCTGTGTGTAATGTCCCGCAACCCAGCCAGGCAACATGCCTGAATAGTTCTGATATCTTGAAGGCGTGATCAGGACAACATCCAGCCCCGCTGGTCGTGTTTTTGCCAACGCACGAAGGACCGATAGCCGCGCGTGGCCACCACCCACCAGGACAAGTCTCTTGGTCACTGGTTCTTGAGTTTCAGAAACACTTCTTCAGCTGATTCGGTAATCGATGATGACAAAGCCAGCGATTTGTTACACATCACCGACGCAATTGGGCGTTGGCTTCGCCGGGAACACCAAGTGGCCCAACAGCGCCGTGACGTTGTGGCTCTTGCGTATCTATTCGCTCATCCCCAAAGAATGCCGTTACACCCCGGGGAGCGGGGAATTTACCCGCAGTGATCAAAGCTATCTGGCAGGCCCTGTCCCCGCCTAAAATCAGGCGCATGAGTCACCCCGAAAAAACACACAACAAGGCTGCTTCCAGCTTAGCGGCTGCAGATGTCCTCAAACCCAGCAATTTTCTACGCCAGATCATCGAATCTGACCTGGCCAATGGCACCTATGCCAGCCGCAGATGGGGTGGCAGCCCGGGCGATGCAGCGCACCATGCCGCCGGCCAGCCCGACCCCGCCAAAATCCGCACCCGCTTCCCGCCAGAACCCAACGGCTACCTGCACATTGGCCACGCCAAAAGCATCTGCCTGAACTTTGGCCTGGCGCGCGACTATGGCGGCGTGTGCCACCTGCGCTTTGACGACACCAACCCCGAAAAAGAAGACACCGAATACGTCAACAGCATCATCGACGCGGTGAAGTGGCTCGGCTTTGAATGGAACGGCGCCGCCGATGCCGCGCCCTACCAGGCCAGCGACTACTTCGACTTCATGTACCGTGCTGCCGAATGCCTGATCGAAGCCGGCCACGCCTATGTGGACGAGCAAACGCCCGAGCAAATGCGCGTGAACCGCGGCGACTTTGGCAAGCCCGGCATCGACAGCCCGTACCGCAGCCGCACCCCCGCCGATAACTTGGCGCGTTTCAGACAAATGCGCGATGGCCTGTTTGAGGACGGTGCCATGGTGCTGCGCGCCAAAATTGACATGGGGTCACCCAACATCAACATGCGCGACCCGGCCATCTACCGCATCCGCCGCGCCACGCACCACAACACCGGCGACAAGTGGTGCATCTACCCGATGTACACCTTTGCCCACCCGATCGAGGACGCGCTGGAGCAAATCACGCACAGCATCTGCACACTCGAATTCGAAGACCAGCGCCCGTTTTACGACTGGTTGATGGCGCGTTTGATTGAAAGCGGCCTGCTGGCCGACCCACCGCCGCACCAGTACGAATTTGCCCGCCTGAACCTCACCTATGTGATCACCAGCAAGCGCAAGCTGGCGCAACTGGTGTACGACCACAAAGTCAACGGCTGGGACGACCCGCGCATGCCCACAATAGTCGGCTTGCGCCGCCGTGGCTACACCCCTGCAGCTTTGCAACTGTTTGCCGAGCGCATCGGCGTGACCAAGAGCGACAGCTGGATCGACTATCAAACCTTGGAAGGCTGCCTGCGCGAAGACCTGGAACTCAAGGCGCATCGCGGCATGGCCGTGCTGAACCCGGTCAAGCTGGTGCTGACCAACTGGGACGAAGTGATGGGCGCCGGCCATCTGGAGCCCTGCACTCAGCCCGCCCTGCCCCACCCGCCGGAAGGCACCGAGCCACCACCCGCGCGCCACTTCAGCATCGGCAAAGAGGTGTGGATAGACCGCGAAGACTTTGAAGAAGTGCCACCCAAGGGCTACAAGCGCCTGTTCCCTGGCAACAAGGTGCGCCTCAAAGGCGGCTATGTGATCGAATGTACCGGCTGCAATAAAGACGCGAACGGACTGATTACCGAAGTACTGGCCACCGTGGTGCCCGACACCAAGAGCGGCACGCCCGGCAGCGAAACCGTCAAGGTCAAAGCCGCCATCACCTGGGTCGGCGTGGCGGGCGGCGTGAATGCCGAAGTGCGCTTGTACGACCGCCTGTTCCTGGACGCCCAACCCGACGCCGGAGGCAAAGACTTTCTGGAAAGCCTGAACCCGAACAGCCTGAAAGTCATCACGGCCATTGTTGAACCGTCACTGGCGAATGCGCTACCGGGTCAGAACTTTCAGTTTGAGCGGCATGGCTACTTTGTGGCGGATCGGGTGGACCATGTGCAGGGAAGCAAGCCGGTATTTAATCTGGCAGTGGGGTTGCGGGACAGTTGGGGGAAATGATGCCCCGCCCCCAAACCATCCAAATCTTCCTGCCCGCTGGCGACCCACGCGGGATGCGCGTGGCTGAAATCACGACCCGTATCATTCGTGTTATCGAAGTGCCACGCAGCCAACTGGCCGACTTCCTGAAGGTTCCCGAGTCGCAGCAGGTGGGCGTGTATTTTTTGATCGGCGAGTTATCCGAGGTCGGCTTGCCGCGCGTGTACATCGGCCAGTCTGGCAATGTCGGCACACGGCTGGTGCAACACAACCAGAACAAAGACTTTTGGAACCGGGCGTTGGTTGTCATTTCACTCACCAACAGCATGACGCAAACACACACGCTGTTTCTGGAGTGGTTCGCCATCCAACAAGCGGCCCAGGCCGGGCGCTACAACCAGGAAAATGGCAACGCCGGAGCGCGACCACACACGCCCGCGCCATTGGAGGCAGACTGCCACGAGATTTTCGAGACCGCCGCCACCCTTGTCGCCACGTTGGGCCAGCCGATTTTTGAACCGCTGACCGGCTCGCCGCGGCGAGTGGATGGCAAGCCCCAGGCACCGGAGCTGTTTTACTGCAAGGGGCCGCAAGCCAATGGCGTGGGTGAATACACCTCAGAGGGCTTTGTGGTTCACAAAGGCTCGACCGCTCGCATCGGCAACGTGGCATCCATACAAGGCACCTCGCAAGAGCGCTTTCGCCAGCAACTGGTCACGGATGGCGTTCTGGCGCAGAACGGAGAAACCTACGTTTTCACGCGTGACCACCTGTTCACCAGCCCGAGCATGGCTGCCATTGCGGTGATGGGCCGCTCAGCAAACGGCTGGCTGGAGTGGAAGACAGAACAAGGGCAGACTCTGGATGGGGCTATACGACAAGCATTGCCCTTTTCGACCTGACGCTTTGCCTTTCAGGACATGCTTTCTTATCACACGAGAATATGGAAAACATGAAAAAATCAATACAAATCAACGGCTTGTTATCACATGGCAGATACATTAGCCTGCTGCCCGCTACAACCCCCAAAAACAAGCGCAAAGCAAGGGCCGAATGAGCACCCTCAAGAAACGTTCACCCCTGGACCGAGCGCCACCACTGCGCGCGCCAGGGCAATCGCTAACCGAGCAATTTGAGGACGAGTTTTACGACCACATTGTTGCGCCAGGGATGCTTGCGGTGATGATGGTCCTCATGGCCGGGCTGGAGTGGTTTCGCTATATCACGGCTGCCAAGCCCAATCCCGTGATTTACTCGGTCGTGGCTGTCATGGCCGTGGCGTACGCGACTGTCAAGATATGGCGGGCAAAAAAGCGGCTGGCGCAAATCAGGCTTGGGCGCGATGGTGAGCGTGCTGTGGCTGAGCATCTTGAGTGGCTGCGGCGAAAGGATTTCGTGGTGTTTCATGACGTACCTCATGGCGACGCAAATGTGGACCATGTGGTGATAGGCCCCCAGGGTGTGTTCACCATAGAAACCAAAACCCATTCCAAGCCGGTGCGGGGCGAATGCAAGGTAACGGTGACAGCAGGCGAAGTTTTTGCGAATGGGCTTCGCATAGAGCGCAACCCATTGGTACAAGCCAAAGCGCAGGCACGATGGGTGGGGAACTTTCTGCGCGAAAACCAGTTTGATCCCTTTGTCTGGCCAGTGGTGGTTTTTCCAGGCTGGTTTGTGGAGTCATTTGACAATCAAGCCGAAGGCGCTTGGGTGCTAGAGACCAAGGCCCTGGCGAAGTTCATCGACAACGAGCCCGTGCGGCATTCCCTGGACGACGTTAAGGCCATGGCCGCAGCATTGCGTAGTTACGTGCGAGCACAGTCAGTTCAGTAAAAGTGCTCCAATTTTGGTAGCTTTCAGCACATATTAAAAAATGGTTTATGACCAATTTAACCAAAGTTTCTAGTTCTTAGTCCCACCAAAGGCCCTCCGCCGCACATGCAAATGCGTATGTACCGACTCCCCCTCACCCGACTTCACTTCTTTGACCTCAAGATACGCCGCCTGCTGCCGGATCAGTTCGCCCAGCTTGGCAACGCCATAATTGCGCGGGTCAAACGAAGGGTGGCTGCGATTGATCTGCCCGCCCAACGCCGCCAGCGAGGCCCAGCCATCTTCACGCGCAGTAGCGTTCAAAGCATTCAAAAGTATCGGCTTGAGTTTTGGCAACTCGGCCACAGGCTCCTGGCCGGATTTGGTTTCTTCGGGCTCGGTGCGCAAAATCTCGGTGTAAATGAACTTGTCGCAAGCAGCCACAAACGGTTCCGGCGTCTTGCGCTCGCCAAAGCCATAGACCACCAGCCCCGCCTCGCGGATTCGGGTGGCTAGGCGGGTGAAGTCGCTGTCGCTGGACACTAGGCAAAAGCCGTCCACGCTGCCGGTGTGCAGCACGTCCATGGCGTCGATGATCAACGCCGAGTCAGTGGCGTTCTTGCCGCTTGTGTAGGCGAACTGTTGTATGGGCTGGATGGCCATGGTGTGCAGCACTTCTTTCCAGCCTTTTAAGTTCTGCGTTGTCCAGTCGCCATAGGCGCGCTTGATGGTGGCGGTGCCGTACCGTGACACCTCGGCCAGCAGTTCCTGGATGACGGATGCCTGCGCGTTGTCGGCATCAATCAAGACGGCGAGTTTTTGGTTGTCGTTGGTTGCCATTGGGGTCCTCCTTGTTTTGACGCTATCGTACAAGCTTCTTGGGGTATTTTTTCAAACCCCAAATTAGGTACGATCAACCCCAAATTGGGTTTTAATTTCCCAAGCACGTTGCGTTCCGCACCACTGCACCCAACGCCTGATAATCTGCACGATCCTTACATATCTATCAAGGCGAAAGCGCCAGAGTAACCTGGATACGATAGCTTTTGTAGTTAAAAAATAGGCCATCCCATGCCCCTCTCCTGGAACGAAATCAAATCCCGTGCGCTCACCTTCAGCCGCACCTGGTCTGACGCGGCCAATGAAGACAGCCAGGGCAAGCCGTTCTGGATTGATTTTTTCGAGATTTTCGGCATCACCGACAAGCGCGTGGCCACCTTTGAGCATGCCGTCAAAAAGCTGCCTGGCCTCAAAGCCAAGACCGACGGTTTTGTCGATCTGTTCTGGCCCGGCATGTTGCTGGTGGAGCAAAAGTCGCGCGGCAAAAATCTGGATGCGGCGCTCACGCAGGCGCTGTCTTACTTTCCCGGCATCACCGAGCGGGACTTGCCGCAGTTGGTCATCGTCTGTGACTTTGCCCGTTTTCGCGTGCACCGCCTCACCACCGACGAGACCTTTGAATTTGCCCTGAAAGACCTGCACAAACACATCAAGCTGTTCGGCTTTGTGGCGGGTTACAAGGTGCAGACCATCCAGCCGCAAAACCCGGTCAACATCAAGGCCGCCGAGCGCATGGGGCGGCTGCACGATGCGCTCAAGGCCAGTGGTTACAGCGGCCACCCGCTCGAAGTGCTGTTGGTGCGCCTGCTGTTTTGCCTGTTTGCCGACGACACCGGCATTTTTCAGCCGGCGCAGTCGCTGCGCACCTTCATTGAAGAGCGCACCACGGCCGATGGTTCCGACCTGGGTTCGCGCCTGGCGCAGTTGTTTCAGGTGCTCAATACCGACGAGCCCAACCGCAGCCAGGCGCTGGACGAGCAAGTGGCCGCTTTCCCGTATGTGAACGGCAAGCTGTTTTCCGAGCCGCTGCCCATGGCCGACTTCACCGCCGCCATGCGCGAAGCGCTGCTCGATGCCTGCGCGCTCGACTGGTCGTCGATCAGCCCGGCCATTTTTGGCAGCTTGTTTCAGAGCATCATGGACGACAAGGCGCGGCGTAACCTGGGCGCGCATTACACGTCTGAGGAAAACATTCTCAAGCTGATCAAACCGCTGTTTCTGGATGAGCTGTGGGCAGAATTTGCCAAGGTCAAAAACAACAAAAATCGGCTGTTCGAGTTCCACAAAAAGCTGCGCACCCTCACCTTTTTTGACCCGGCGTGTGGCTGTGGAAATTTTTTGGTGATCAGCTACCGCGAGCTGCGTGAGCTTGAATTGGCCGTGCTGCGCGCCAGCATCACCGACGGCCAGATGGCGCTGGACATTCATGGCCTGATCGGCATCAACGTCGATCAGTTTTACGGCATCGAGATCGAGGAGTTTCCGGCCCAGATTGCCCAGGTGGCGCTGTGGCTGATGGACCACCAGATGAACCTGCGGGTGAGTGAGGAATTTGGCCTGTACTTTGCCCGCATTCCGCTGCGCACCTCGCCACACATCGTGCACGGCAATGCGCTACGACTGGACTGGAACGAGGTGATTCCGGCTGAGCGCTGCAGTTTTGTGTTGGGGAATCCGCCGTTTGTAGGCGCCAAGTTCATGGATGATGCCCAACGCGACGACACCCGGTTGGTGTTTTCAGGTGTTGACAACGCGGGCCTGCTGGACTTTGTGGCAGCCTGGTATGTGAAGGCGGTGCATTACCTGCGTGGCGAAACTCCGGCAAGCGCGGCGTGGCCGGCGGGCGCTCATGAACCTTCGGTTTTTAAAATCGCGCCCACCGGCCACGCCGCACTCGCCTCGGGTGAGATGCGTGCGAACATCCGCTGTGCCTTTGTTTCCACCAACAGCATCACACAGGGCGAACAGGTCGGCGTGTTGTGGGGCTGGCTGCTGGCGCAAGGTGTGCACATCCACTTTGCCCATCGCACCTTCAGCTGGAGCAATGAGGCTTCGGGCAAGGCCGCCGTGCATTGCGTCATCATCGGTTTTGGCCTGCAGGATTTTCCGGGCAAGGTGATTTTTGAGTACGACGACATCAAGGGCGAACCGCATGCGGTGGCAGTGAACAATATCAACCCCTATTTGGTCGATGCGCCAGATGTGGTATTGCCGCGGCGCTCCAAACCGATTTGCGATGTGCCAGAAATCAGCATTGGCAACAAACCCATTGACAATGGAAATTACCTGTTCACCACGGAAGAGAAGCTGGCTTTTATCGCCGAAGAACCGGCCAGCGAAAAGTGGTTCCGCCGTTGGCTTGGCTCAATTGAGTTCATCAATGGCTATGAACGCTGGTGCTTGTGGCTGGGCGACTGCCCGCCCGGGGAATTGCGCGCCATGCCGCAAGTGATGAAACGAGTTCAGGCGGTTAAGACTGCCAGGTTAAACAGCAAAAGTCTGCCCACACAAAAGTTGGCTGCAACGCCAACACGTTTTCATGTGGAAAACATGCCGAATGCGCCCTATTTGGTGATGCCCGAGGTTTCTTCAGAGCGTCGGTCATTCATTCCGTTTGGTTTTGAACAGCCGACCACCTTATGCAGCAATCTCGTCAAACTCGCGCCCAACGCAAGCTTATTTCACTTTGGCGTCCTGTCCAGCACCATGCACAACGCGTGGGTACGAGCCACTTGTGGTCGACTCGAAAGCCGCTATCGCTATTCCAAAGACATCGTTTACAACAACTTCCCCTGGCCAGAATTTGTTCCGACGGATAAGTCCATTGCGGCTTTAACGCCGCATCATCCCTCTCAAACCGCTGTCGAAACAGCCGCCCAAACCGTGCTCGACGTGCGCGCCAAATTCCAGGCGGGCGAGCAACCCGCCACGCTGGCCGACTTGTACGACCCGCTCACCATGCCACCCGAGTTGCTCAAGGCGCACCAAAAACTGGACGCAGCCGTTGACAAAGCCTACGAGGCCAGCGGCGGCAAAAAGCACTACAAAAGCGACGCCGAGCGCGTGGCGTTTTTGTTTGAGCTGTACCGGAAATACACCAGCCTGCTGCCCGCTGACAAGCCCAAGTCAAAACGCAAAACCCGGCTCGTCTGACCCATCAAGGAAATCGGTCATCCATCTGACAGCATGACTCTGCTCACCCTCATTTGCATCAACGCCAGCGGGCACAGCGCGGGTATCGCATTGAAGGCAAACCGCTCTCAGCCCCGCCACGAGCCAGGCGCCAGGCCGTCGAGCGAGTAAGGCCCAATGGCAGCCCGAATCAGCCGCAGCGTCGGGTAACCCACCGCTGCGGTCATGCGACGCACCTGGCGGTTGCGCCCCTCCGAGATCACCAATTCAACCCAGCTGGTCGGGATGGACTGGCGAAAGCGCACCGGTGGCTCGCGCGCCCAGAGCGGCTCGGGCTGCGGTATGGCGCGCGCACGGGCTGGCCGGGTGGGGCCATCGTTCAATTGAACCCCCTGGCGCAACGACGCCAGTGCGGCTTCGTCTGGCACGCCTTCCACCTGCACCCAATAGGTTTTTTCCATTTTGTGGCGCGGGTCGCTGATGCGGGCTTGCAGCTTGCCGTCATTGGTGAGCAGCAGCAGGCCTTCGCTGTCCGCGTCGAGTCGCCCGGCCACATAGACGCCGGGGATGTCGATGAAGTCCTTGAGCCCGCGCCAGCGTCCTTCGGCTGTGAACTGGCTCAAGACACCATAGGGTTTGTTGAAGCAAATCAGGCGGGAAGCAGCCGAAAAATCCACAGCGTGCAACACCGCACTAGATGTGTTCACGCATCTTTACCGACGTCAAAACGCCTCCAGCGCCAATTCCGTAACGCAGGCTGCCCCCTCCACGATGCTGTCACGCAAGCCGGGGGCCTTGGTCAGCAGGTGGTCGGCATAAAAGCGTGCGGTGATAACCTTGGCCTGCATGAACGCGCTGTCCTGCCCTTTAGCCAGTTGTTCTTGCGCCACCAGCAAGGCACGCGCCAGTTGCCAGCCTGCCATCAGGTTGCCCGCGAGCATCAGGTAGGGCACGCTGCCGGCAAACACATCGTTGGGCTGCGTCTTGGTGTTGTCTGCCACAAACGTCACCACGTCGAGGAAAGCCAGTCGCGCCGCCTTGAGACGTTTGGCCACGACCTGGGCATCGTCGCTGCCGCTTTGCAGCAGCTCGAATTCGGTGGCTTCGATCTGCGCGGCAATGCCTTTGGCAGTCTGGCCACCGTCGCGCGCGGTCTTGCGCCCCACCAGGTCGTTGGCCTGGATGGCGGTAGTGCCTTCGTAAATGGTCAGTATCTTGGCGTCGCGGTAATACTGGGCGCAGCCGGTTTCTTCAATGAAGCCCATGCCGCCGTGGACCTGCACACCCAGGCTGGTCACCTCCAGGCTCATCTCGGTGCTGTAACCCTTGATCAGCGGCACCATGAATTCGTAGAACGCCTGGTTTTGCTTACGCGTGTCGGCGTCTTGGTGGTGGTGCGCCGCGTCATAGGCGGCAGCCGCCACGCTGGAAAGCGCCCGGCAGCCCTCGGTGTAGGCGCGCATGGTCATGAGCATGCGTTTCACATCGGGGTGGTGGATGATGGGGCCGGCCGCTGGCAGCGAGCCGTCAACCGGGCGGCTTTGGATGCGCTCTTTGGCAAACTCCACCGCCTTTTGGTAGGCGGTCTCGGCAATGGCGATGCCCTGCACACCGACGCCGTAGCGGGCGGCGTTCATCATGATGAACATGTACTCCAGGCCACGGTTTTCCTGGCCGACCAAGTAACCCACAGCGCCGCCGTTATCGCCAAACTGCAGCACCGCCGTGGGGCTTGCCTTGATGCCCATCTTGTGTTCGATGGAAACACAATGCACATCGTTGCGCGCACCCAGTGAGCCGTCGGCATTGACCAGAAACTTGGGCACCACGAACAGGCTGATGCCTTTCACGCCCTCGGGTGCGCCATTCACGCGGGCCAGCACCAGGTGGATGATGTTGTCGGCCATGTCGTGCTCACCCCAGGTGATGTAGATCTTGGTGCCCGCCACCTTGTAGCTGCCGTCAGCCTGCGGCTCGGCCCTGGTGCGCACAGCGGCCAAGTCTGAGCCGGCTTGCGGCTCGGTCAGGTTCATGGTGCCGGTCCACTCGCCGCTGACGAGTTTTTCCAGGTAGATGGCGTTGAGCTCGGGGGAACCTGCGGTGAGCAGCGCCTCGATGGCACCGTCGGTGAGCAGCGGGCACAGGGAAAAGCTCATGTTGGCCGAGTTCTGCATTTCACCCACGGCGGAGCCGATGGTCTTGGGCAGGCCCTGGCCGCCGAAGTCGGCGGGGTGTTGCAGGCCCTGCCAACCGGCCTCAGTGTATTGTTTGAAGGCTTCCTTGAACCCCGGGGCTGCGGTGACCACGCCGTCTTTCCAGGTGGACGGATTTTTGTCGCCCTCCCAGTTCAGGGGCGCGAGCACACCTTCGCAGAATTTGGCAGCTTCTTCGAGCACCGCTTGCGCGGTCTCGAGGCCGGCATCTTCCATGCCGGGTAATTGGGCAATCTGGTCAATGCCAGCCAGATGCTCGATGTTGAAGAGCATGTCTTTGAGGGGGGCGGTGTAACTCATGGGAAGTCTCCAGGGATTTCAAAAAAATGTACGCATGAACGCTTCTTCAAGCGAAGTTCGTCATTGCGAGCCGGCCGCTAATCTTCTTAAAGCGCGGCCGTCAACTCCGGCACAGCCACGAACAGGTCGGCTTCCAGCCCATAGTCGGCCACGCTGAAGATCGGTGCCTCGGGGTCTTTGTTGATGGCCACGATCACCTTGCTGTCTTTCATGCCGGCCAGGTGCTGGATGGCACCGCTGATACCCACCGCGATGTAAAGCTGCGGTGCCACGATCTTGCCGGTCTGGCCCACTTGCAGGTCGTTGGCAGCGTAACCGGCATCCACGGCAGCGCGGCTGGCGCCAATGGCCGCACCGAGCTTGTCGGCCAGCGGGGTCAGCAGTTCATCGAACTTTTCTTGCGAGCCCAGGGCGCGGCCACCGCTGAGAATCACCTTGGCTGCCGTGAGCTCCGGGCGGTCGTTTTTGGCAATCTCGGAGCCGAGGTAAGTGGTATTGCCGGGCACGGCCTGCGCTGGCGCCGACTCAATGGCGGCCGCGCCACCCAGGGCAGCAGCGTCAAAACCGGTGGTGCGCACGGTGAGCACCTTGATGGCATCCGTGCTTTGCACGGTGGCGATGGCGTTGCCGGCGTAGATGGGACGCTCGAAGGTGTCGGGGCTGATGACTTTGGTGACGTCCGACAGTTGGCCAACGTCAAGCTTGGCGGCCACGCGTGGCGCCACGTTTTTGCCCGCAGCGGTGGCGGGAAACAGCAGGTGGCTGTAGCCGGCGGCCAGAGCGACGATTTGTGCCGTGAGGTTTTCTGCCAGGCCGTGCGCCAGCGCTTCGGTGTCGATGTGCAGCACTTTGCTGACTCCGGCGATTTGGGCTGCGTCTGCCGCAGCAGGGCCAGCGTTGTGGCCGGCAACCAGCACGTGCACGTCGCCACCGCATTGGCTTGCTGCGGTGACGGTATTGAGGGTGGCGGGCTTGAGGCTGGCGTTGTCGTGTTCGGCAATAACGAGGGTGGTCATGGGGTTTCCTTCAATGAGTTAACGGAGACATCGTCATTGCGAGGAGCGGAGCGACGTGGCAATCCAGGACTTCAGACGGCATGGACTGCCGCGCTGCGCTCGCAGTGACGGGGACACTGTTTCAGATGACTTTGGCTTCTGTCTTGAGTTTGGCCACCAGGGTGGCAACGTCGGGCACCTTGACACCGGCGCTGCGCTTGGGCGGTTCGTTGACTTTGAGGGTCTTGATGCGCGGGCTCACATCAACACCGAGGTCTTCGGGCTTGAGCACTTCCATGGGCTTTTTCTTGGCCTTCATGATGTTGGGCAGGGTGACGTAGCGCGGCTCGTTCAGGCGCAAATCCGCAGTGACCACCGCCGGCAGGGTGACGCTCAGGGTCTCGGTACCGCCGTCAATTTCGCGCGAGACGGTGGCTTTGCCGTCAGCAACTTCCACCTTGCTGGCAAAGGCCACTTGCGGCAGGTCGGCCAACGCCGCCAACATTTGCCCGGTCTGGTTGCAGTCGTCGTCGATGGCTTGTTTGCCCAGGATGATGAGGCCGGGTTGTTCCCTGTCCACCAGGGCCTTGAGCAGTTTGGCCACAGCCAAAGGTTGCAGCTCTTCAGTGGTTTCGACCAGAATGGCGCGGTCGGCGCCGATGGCCATGGCGGTGCGCAGGGTTTCCTGGCACTGTGTGACACCACAGGAGACCGCGATGATCTCGGTGGCCACACCCTTTTCTTTCAGGCGCACCGCCTCCTCGATGGCGATCTCGTCAAACGGGTTCATGCTCATTTTGACGTTGGCGGTATCGACTGCCGTGTTGTCCGACTTCACGCGGACCTTCACGTTGTAGTCCACCACACGCTTGACTGCGACCAGGATTTTCATTGTCATGACTCCAGATGGTTAATAAATAGGCAACTTTTGCACCGCGCCAACATCAATCTGCTTGACGTGCACGTCAACTCGAGCATTCTATGCGGCCGCCACGGCCAGCATGGTCGTTGCAACGACATTCTTCAAAAAACTCAAAATAGAACGATCGTGCTTTTATTATAAGCACGGTTCCATCACCGACCTCACAGGGTGCGCTGGTGAATGACGCGCTGCGGGAACGGAATTTCAACCTGATGTGCGCGCAGCAAGCGCAAAATCTCGAAATTGATGCTCGAACGCAAATTGTTGAATCCATTTTCGGGGTCGCCAATCCAGTAGCCCAGTCTGAACTCAAGGCCGTCAGCGCCGAAGGCCATCAAGGTCACCGCAGGCGCAGGCTCCTGGAGCACCCGCGGCTGGCTTTGTGCCGCTTGCAACAGCAGGCGGGTCACCAGATCGACATCGCTATCGTAGGCCACAGAGACATCGGTGGACTGCCAAAGTCTGGCATCGGCCAGTGTCAGATTTTCGACCCGGCTGGTGATGAGCATCTCGTTGGGCACGATGGCTTCGCGCCCGCCGAGCGAGCGGACCACGGTGTAGCGGGCATTGATCTCGGTGATGATGCCATCGAAACCGTCCACCCGTACGTTGTCGCCGATGCGCATGCTGCGCTCTGCCAGAATAACGAAGCCCGACACGTAATTGGCGGCCAGCTTTTGCAGACCAAAGCCAATACCCACGCCAATGGCACCGCCCAGCACCGACAGCGCTGTCAGATCGATGCCCACGGCCGACAGTGCCATGAGCAAGCCCACGAACATCAGCAGCGCACGCGCCGCATTGCTCACCGCCTTGCGCAGACTCAGTTCACCGCCGGTGGCCTTGCGCAGCAATTTGGCCTCGATGGCAGAGGAAATCCACAGGGTGATAATCAGCACCAGCCCGGCCGTCAAGCTGCCTTCGATCATCTTGCGCACCGACAAGGTGGAGCCACCCATGGTCCAGCTGATCTGGTCAAGTTCGTCCATCAGCAACGGCAGCAAGCCGCTCACCCACAACACCATGGCAGCCCAGGCGATCCAGGAAATGCTGCGCTCCAGCAGGCGGATCGCGGGGGTTTCGTTGAAGGCAGCCTGCAGCACCTTGACGCCGAGCCGGATCACCAGCAAGGCAATCAGGATGGGAATGGCCAGCTTGAACAGCGCCAGCGGCATGCTTTGCGCGAGCAGTGTGCGTGCCGCATAAGCCAGGCACAGCAGCAGTGCCGGAAACAGCACACCATCGACAATACGCCGCCCGAACATGATGCTCTTGTGCTCACGCGCAGCAAAGGGTCTTGACACCAGCCGGGCCAGTTGCCAGGCCAGCAACACACAGACCGCAAGGGCGCCTAATTCGACCAGCACGCTGGTCTGGCTCAAGGCCGCCAGCCAGTGCTCCAGATCGGCAATCGCCGGTTCAGACATTCGCCAGAACCCGAATGTGCGCCTCAACACTGCGCGACAGTGCGCTCATGACATAGCCGCCCTCCAGGCAACTCACAATGCGACCCTTGGCATGGCGATTTGCCACATCAACGATGCGGCTGGTGATCCAGGCGTAGTCCTGCTCGACCAGCCCGAGTTGACCCATGTCGTCTTCACGGTGCGCATCGAAGCCGGCGCTGATGAAGATCATCTCGGGCTTGAACGCTTCCAGCCGGGGTATCCAGGCGGCCTCGATCATCTCGCGAATGTCCATGCCCTTGGTGTAGGCCGGCACCGGCAGGTTGACCAGGTTGCTGGCACCCGAGTGCTTCCAGTCCATCGGATAAAACGGGTGTTGGTAAAAGCTCACCATCAGGATGCGGTCGTCACCGGCCACAATATCTTCGGTGCCGTTGCCATGGTGCACGTCAAAATCGACAACAGCCACGCGCTCCAGGTTGTGCCGCTCCAGCGCGTATTTGGCGGCAACGGCCACGTTGTTGAAAAAGCAAAAACCCATGGCCTGATTGTGGGTGGCATGGTGGCCCGGCGGCCGCACCGCACAAAACGCCGTTTTCATTTCGCCCGCCATCACCGCGTCGGTGGCGTCAATGGCAGCGCCGACCGCGTTCAGTGCCGCCTCCCAGGTGTGCATGTTGATGCTGGTGTCGGGATCGATCTGCAGGCGGTCGTGGCCGCCGGCGGCAATCTGCTCCTGTAATTCGGCGTTCAGACCGCGAATGGCGGCCACGTACATGCGGTCGTGCGCCAGCTCAATGTCTGACACCGCAGCGGCAGTCGCCGTGCGCCGGTCCAGCGCCACATCCAGCCCTGAGATCAGCAGACGGTCGTCAATGGCATCAAGCCGCTCCGGGCACTCGGGGTGGCCCGGCATCATTTCGTGCTTGCGGCAGCTTGGGTGAGTAAAGTATCCGGTCATCGTCATTTCAACAGTCTCCTCTGAAATTTTTTGCTATGGTGCAGGCCATGGACATACAACTCAAAGTTAAATCTCTTGTCGATCAGCTTAACACGGTCATATACGGAAAACCTGACCAAACGCAAGATTGCGTGGCCTGCTTGCTGGCCGGCGGGCACCTGCTGATCGAAGACGTGCCCGGCGTCGGCAAGACCACGCTGGCGCACGCGCTGGCACGCACCTTTGGCTTGCAATTTTCCCGGGTGCAATTTACCTCAGACCTGATGCCCAGCGATTTGTCGGGTGTATCCATTTATGACCGCGGCCTGGCGCAATTCACCTTTCACCCCGGCCCGCTGTTTGCCCAGGTGCTGCTGGCCGACGAAATCAACCGCGCCAGCCCCAAAACGCAGAGCGCGCTGCTGGAGGCCATGGAAGAAAAACAGGTCACCATTGAAGGCGAAACGCGCCCCCTACCCTCACCGTTTTTTGTCATTGCCACGCAAAACCCGCATGACCAGCTGGGCACCTACTTGCTGCCCGAGTCGCAACTGGACCGCTTCCTGATGCGCATCTCGCTGGGCTACCCTGATCGCCTGGCCGAGCGCGAATTGCTGATGGGGCGCGACCGGCGCGAGCTGGTCGAGGCGCTGCCCAGCCTGCTGACGGCACCAGAGCTGCAGACCCTGCAGGCCCAGGTGCTGGCGGTGCACGCCGCTGCGCCGCTGTTGGACTATGTGCAAGACCTGATCCAGGCCACCCGCTCTGGCCAGTGGTTTGTGCAGGGCTTGAGTCCGCGCGCAGGCATTGCAATGTTGCGCGCCGCCAAAGCCCGCGCCCTGTTGAATGGTCGCAGTTATGCGGCCCCGGACGACGTGCAGGCCATCCTGCCGCAAACCATTGCCCACCGGCTGCTGCCGCTGGGCCAGGCCGGGCGTGGCGCCAGCGAACAGGTGCGCGCCATGCTCGACGCGGTGCCGCTGCCTTGACCCCGACGGCCACTCTACCCGCGGCAAACAATCTGCTGCACCCGTGGCGTCACCCGCTAGCCAGTGTGCGCGCGCGCGTGGCGCGCTGGTGGCAAAGTCGGCTGCCACTTGCCGACAGCATCACCCTGACCCAGCGCAACGTGTACATCATGCCCACCCGCGCCGGCCTGATGCTGGGCGTGACGCTGCTGGTGCTGCTGATAGCCGCCATCAACTACCAGCTCAACCTGGGCTATTTGCTCACCTTCTTGCTGGCCGGCAGCGCGCTGGTGGGCATGCATGTGGGCCACGGCACGCTGCGCGGGCTCACGCTCAATCTGACCGCGCCCGAGGCCATCCATCTCGGCAGCAAAGCGGTTTTTTCAATCCACCTGCACAACGCCCGCAAGCGCACCCGCTATGGCATTGGCCTAGCCGTGCTGGGTGCCGGGCAGTGGGCCTGGACCGACGTGGCCGGCCAGGCCAGCGCCACGGTGCAACTGGCCTTCCGCCCTGAGCGGCGTGGCCGCCACCGGCTGCCCACCTTGACCGCCGAAACACGCTTTCCGCTGGGCACGTTTCGGGTCTGGACGTTGTGGCGCCCGGCCGCCCAGGTGCTGGTTTATCCGGCACCCGAAGTACCGGCAGCGCCGCTGCCAGAGGGCCAGGCCCACGAGGGCAGCGCCCACGCCAGCGCCATCAGCGTGCAGGGCGAGCCCGATGGCCTGCGCGCCTACCGCCGCGGCGATGCGCTAAAAACCATCGTCTGGAAAAAAGCCGCCAAAACCGGCGAACTGGTGAGCCGCGACCGCCAGACCCTGCAGCAGCAAACGCTGTGGCTGGACCAGCAGCACACCGGCCTGGCTCAGCCCGAGGCGCAGCTCAGCCGCCTGTGCGCCTGGGTGCTGCAGGCCGAGCAACTCGGGCTGATTTATGGCTTGCACCTGAAAAACCACGACATCGCCCCGGGCAGCGGCCCCGCCCACCAGCAGCGCTGTCTGCAAGCCCTGGCGCTGGCATGAAGCTTGCCATTAACACGCCCGACATTGCGCAATTGCCCGTCATTGCGAACGCAGTGAAGCAATCCACGCCCCCGGACTACATGGACTGCCGCGCTATGCTTTCCATGAACAGTCCCGTCATTGCGAACGCAGTGAAGCAATCCATGTCCCCGGACTGCCTGGACTGCCGCGCTACGCTTTCCATGAACACCCCCGTCATTGCGAACGCAGTGACGCAATCCATGACCCCG